>DATEXZ010000211.1:0-2662 GCA_035256445.1 Methanoregula sp. | reverse complement strand
GCAAGAACACGACCAAGGGCTTCGTTTGTTTTATGCCCGGCACAGATATTACAGACAACTCCGTCATCGGTGTTTTCCAGGGTTATGAGTTGATCGCTGGGGATAAGGGAGTGGTTTTTATCCATCTCGATGAGGAACCTTTCAGCAAAACTGATACTGTCCGCATCAGCAGTATATGCAGAGATAGTCCGCCTTCTTCGTATTTCCCCCACCTCACGTGCGACTGAGAAGGGGACCGGGATCTGCTCTCCTTCCCAGGAAGGCAGTTCCCCGGGAGCTTTCTTTGCGGGTTCTACGGTAAGCCTGCCATCGGCGATTTCGATAACGCGCCAGAGCTGCCCCTTGGTAATGAAGACTGCGCCGATATGCACCCAGCCGACCACGAAAGACTCATCGAGTGTCCCGACCGTTCTCCGTGAGACCATATCAAATATCGGCACTTTGCGCTCATCATGGATCATGGATAGGTTTCCGGTAAGATAACGCCGTGCGCGAGCGGTCGTGATGACTCGTGTCCCGTCCAGGCGGATTAACCGGTGTTCCTCCATCTGCCTGCACACGTCGTCCATGAGCGTCCCGCAATCCATAAAAACAGACGTTCTTTCGAGAATCTCCCGGATTTTCGACTGCTCGATCTCTCCATACTCCACAGCAATCCCGGCAACCTGGTTCGCGAGCACGTCGGCAGCGCATCTTTGAGGTACTACCCGTTCAATATCGTTTGCCAGAGCCTTTTTAACAATAACGAGGGATTCGAGGAGGTCGTCAAAACCCGTAGCAAGGATAGTCCCGCGCGAGATGGTATTCAGCTGGTGGCCAGCCCTCCCTACCCGTTGTACGAGCCGGGAGACTTCACGGGGGGATCCAAACTGGATTACATGGTCAACCCTTCCGATATCGATACCAAGCTCCATGGAAGAGGTACAGATAAGTGTCCGGATCTCACCCCGTTTAAACCGCTCCTCCGCATCAATCCTGACCTCTTTTGAAAGAGATCCGTGGTGCACCTCCACATCTCCGCGTTCATACAATGCATGTCCCAATGCTTCCGCAGTTACCCGGGTATTGACGAAGATCAACGTGGATCCTTCGCGTTTCAGTATCTTCGAAAGGATCTCAGTCTGCTTCCGGAAATCATCACCGACGAAACGAACGGTGATGTCCAGCTGTTTTGCAACAGGCACCTGGACAATAGCGAACGGTCGTTTACCACAGAGGAAACGCGCAATTTCATCGGGATTGCCCACCGTTGCCGACAGGCCGATCCGCTGGAATTCACCTGCGTATACATGGAGACGTTCGAGTGCAACTGAGAGCTGTGCCCCGCGTTTGCTTCCTGCCAGCTCGTGGATTTCATCGATGATGACAAACCTGACCTGGTTGAGGTGTTTCCGCAGGCGTTTTCCCATGAAAAGTGCCTGGAACGTCTCCGGGGTAGTGATCAGGAGGTCGGGGGGAGCCAGAGCCTGCCTTCGCCGTTCACCTGTTGGTGTGTCACCGTGTCTCACCCCGACGGTGAGCCCGAGTTCACTGCACCACCACTGCATACGGGCAAGGATATCACGGTTGAGTGAGCGCAGCGGTGTTATGTAGATCGCCTTGAATCCTCCTCCCGGGGGCATTGACAGGAGTGCATTGAAAACAGGAAACATCGCACTTTCTGTCTTACCGGTTCCGGTCGGTGCGATAAGGATGACATGGTTTCCGTCATGGATCAACGGGATTGCCTGTTTCTGTGCTTCGGAAAGCACAGAAAAACCTCGTTTTTTGATGCACGCCCGGACCTTTGGATCCAGAATTTCAATCTGTTTCATCTGACTGAAGCGAACTCAGGGAGCCGATATATGTCCCATCGGCAAGGATAATCTCTGCGTCCTCTTTTTTCATGCACCGTGAAAGCGGCGAGAACGGATTTTTAACGATCTGGAGTAAGTCATACCCTGCAATCTCGTTAAAAGAAGGCATAAACAGCACCCGGGAGGGGGACGTAATTTCAGCGGGGGTAGTCATCCGCAGTTCTTCTGTATTCAGCCCTGCCCGCAGATAAGCCGGGGTCTGGAGGGCACACCCTACCTCATCTTTTAGCAGGAGCAATGGATGGTGGTGTCCTATTACCATCAGGTGGCCGGCGAGTTTCGGGGAAGGGTACATGTGCCCGTGAAGATATCCGATCCCATCAAGGATCGCCCCCTCCTTCGGCTGGAGTTCTGCGTCACGGAGATACGATTCAATTCCAATATCGTGGTTACCGGGAAAAACTTTCAGGGGAATGCGACTTCGAAGAGCATTGAGAATGAGCGGTAATTCGGTATACTCCTGACGGGTAAGCGACGGAATACTGTGTTTGACGTCGCCAAGCAGCACGAGCATGTCCGGGTCTGCCGAATCAACAATCTTCAGGAGGCGTTCGAGCCGGTCAGTACTCCGGCTCCCGAAATGCAGGCCATGAGCCGCGAGGTCAGCCTCTATACCGAAATGGAGGTCTGCAACAACCAGCAGCCGTGATTCACCTTCAATGACGAGTGCCGGGCCGTCCGCGAAAAATTCCATCTTCATAACGGTTTGACAAATCCTTTACGGGGCTGGTAACATTCATCATCAATGATAAGGGATTCAATGGCAGCGAGAACCGCTTCCTGGGATATGCCGCTATCAGCAGCCT
>DATEXZ010000210.1:0-25091 GCA_035256445.1 Methanoregula sp. | reverse complement strand
TTTATCCACCTGCAACCGGCGGGAAGACAGCAATATCATCCCCATCAGCAACAATATTCCTATCAGCATCCGCAAGGTCAACACGCCTGGCGTTCCGCATCACGATCACATACTCGCGAAAGTGTCCGCGTTCATCGAAGATTGCCTGGTGACCCTCGGTATTCTTTTGCGTAATCTGTTTTATCAAATCAGGGAGGGTCGTCTGCTCAGCAACCTCGGCAATAAGTTCAGTTCCGAGGAGTTCCCTGAACCTGGCAAAAAATCGTACTTTGACTTTCATTTTTTTTCCCCGCATTTTTCAAACAAGGAACCGCACGCAGCGCAGCGGGGGTCTCTCTCCATACAGATTTCCTCTGCATGTGCCTGCATCCCGTCCCAGATGAAAAGCCTGTTTGTCAGGAGTTCTCCGCTTTTTAAGAGATACTTCAATACTTCAGTCGCCTGGACCATCCCGATTATGCCCGGAGTCACCCCAACTACGGGGAATACCTCCTTTGGCGGGGCTTTTGGAAAAATACAGGCAAGACATGCCGTTTTCCCCGGTATAACCGTGGTTGCCTGGCCATAAAACCCGCAGATTGCCCCATGGAAAAGGGGAATTTTTTTCCTTATGGCGATATCGTTAAGGAGGTACCGTGTCGGGTAATTATCCATCGCATCAACGATGCCATCTGCCTTTCCCACGAGACCTGACGCATTCTTTTCTTCAATGGAGGTATCAATCGCCCTGATCTTAATATCCGGGTTTATCGCATGGAGTTTCTCTCCAGCAGACTCCGTTTTTTTCCGCCCGATATCGCGGTCATTATGAAGGATCTGACGGTTGAGATTGGACTGGTCCACGACATCCCTGTCAACAACCGTCAGAGTGCCGATACCGGCAACTGCAAGATAAAGGGAAACCGGTGATCCCAGTCCACCGGCACCGGCAATAAAAATATGTGCCTTTTTGAGCCTCTCCTGCCCCTCATCTCCAAAGAGCATCATCTGCCGTTTGTATCGTTCGCGTTCACGTTCTGAAAACATGGTTCACCAGTACGCCCCCGGGCATTGTCAGGGAAGACAGACTAATGGTCACAGGTAAGATCTTCCCCGTGATCATGTACATGGGGATTTTTCTCGACCCAGGGTTCAAGTCCGTGTTTCTTCCGGTAATCATTGATCGCGTTGTGAATCCCTTCCTCCGCAAGCACGGAACAATGCATCTTTATCGGGGGGAGACCTTCAAGAGCCTCGGCAACTGCCTTGTTGGATACCTCCCAGGCTTCTTCGAGGGTCTTTCCTTTGACCAGCTCTGTCGCCATACTGCTTGAAGCGATCGCTGCCCCGCAGCCAAATGTTTTGAATCTGGCATCGGTGATAATATTGTTCTCGATTTTCAGGAATATCTTCATAATATCCCCGCAGACCGGGTTCCCGACTTCCCCCACCCCATCGGGGTTTTCAATCTCGCCCACATTGCGCGGATTCTTGAAATGGTCCATCACCTTGTCACTATACATCGCAGCCTCCTTCCTTCCCGCTTTTATGGTATAACGGAGACATTTCCCTCAGGCGGGATACAACCTTCGGCAGGACTTCGAGGACGAAATCCACGTCCTGTTCGGTGTTGATGTCCCCGAGGGTAAGCCTCAGCGAACCGTGGGATATTTCCACAGGAAGACCCGTGGCGAGCAGGACGTGGGAAGGTTCCAGCGAACCGGATGTGCATGCACTTCCGGTGGAAGCACAGATGCCTTCATCGTCAAGCCACAGGAGCATGGATTCCCCTTCGATGAACTCAAAACTGATGTTGATATTTCCCGGCAATCGTTTTTCCTTATGACCGTTGAGATAGGCGCCCGGGATTTTTGCAAGAATACCCTGCAAGAGCCGATCCCTCATCCCCCGTATGCGCCTGTTATGCCCATCAATATCTGCTGTGGCAAGTTCAATGGCTTTGCCAAGACCGACAATACCGGTTATGTTTTCCGTCCCGGCCCGCCGTTTCCGTTCCTGGCCTCCCCCATGTATCAGGTTGTCGATCTTCACGCCTTTTTTGATATAGAGGGCACCGATCCCCTTAGGCCCGTAAAATTTGTGGGCGGAGAGGGAGAGCATGTCGATGTTCTGTGCCTTCACGTCTACCTGCACGTTTCCGATAACCTGCACAGCATCGGTATGGAAATACACCTTATGATTATGTGCAACTGCCCCGAGTTCGGCAATGGGCTCGATTGTCCCGATCTCATTGTTGGCAAACATGACAGAGACGAGGATCGTCTTTTCCGTGATCGCTTTTTCGAGATCTGCGGGATCTACCATTCCGTATCTGTCAACCGGGAGGTATGTCACGGTAAATCCTTCCCTTTCCAGGTATTTGCAGGTATGAAGAACCGCATGGTGTTCGATAGCGGATGTAATAATATGATTGCCCTTTTTGCGATTGGCAAATGCAACTCCCTTGATAGCCCAGTTGTCGGATTCGCTTCCCCCGGAAGTGAAATAGATCTCGTCGGTATCCGCGCCCAGTGCCTTTGCAACCTGTAACCGGGCAGCGTCAATGGCTTTTTTCGAATCTCCTGCTATGCTGTATATTGATGAAGGATTACCAAAATGTTCGCTGTAGTAGGGAATCATCGCTTCCAGGACCTCCTTTTTTGTGTAGGTGGTCGCGGAATGATCCATATAGACGATGCGTTTTTCTCCCATGATCGTATCCGGTCGTGACTGTTTCACTGATATAAGATGTATTTGTTGCCTTCACATATCTTTACTTATTCTGCCATACAGGACAACTCTCAGGTCGTCTGATAAGCGTATAACGCTCATATCGATCTGCCTGCAGGTATCTGATTTATTCACAATTGTGAATACAATGTATTATGTCACAATTGTGATAACTTAAACGTTGTGATGAGATGGAATCCCCCTGCCAGAAAATTGTATGGGATGTACTGCCTGCAATCCGGGCGGCTATCGCAGTAGAGCTTGTCAGATACGGCGTGTCCCAGGTTGAAGCGGCGCGTATGCTGGAGATTGCACCCTCTGCAGTTTCCCAGTATATTTCAGGTAAGCGGGGATACCGGATCGAGTTTGAACAGGATGTGAAGAAATCCATCGGACTGCTTGCGCAGGACCTGAAAAACGGCAAACAGATCAACCTTGTCAGGAGAACCTGTGACATCTGCCGCCAGTTACGTGAGGGAGATGAGACCCAGTGCGGAAGCTCTCCCGATTCATCACAGGAACAGTGCTTCTCCTGAACGAATCCAGAAAAAGAATGCAATTTCCGATCAAATTCCGGTACGTTTCACGGTATGTCACCATGACGCAAAGAGATAAACTCCAGATCCTTGAAGAAAATATCAGAAAACGTGGGTCGATGCTGGTAGCTTTTTCAGGAGGAGTTGACAGCACCCTTCTTGCGGCAGTATCTCTCGCAGTTCTTGGAAATAAGAGCCATGGCATTTTTCTTGACAGTCCGGTCGTACCCCGATCCGCACGGGAACAGGCAAGTCAGATTGCCCGGGAGCTCGGGTTTGATCTGGAAATTATCCACGTCCCGCTGCTGGAACATGAACAGTTCCGAAAAAATCCGGCTGACCGCTGCTACTTCTGCAAAAAGATCTCCGCAGCATATCTTAAACGAGCGGCAGCAGAACTCGGTCTTGCCTGCATCGCTGACGGGATGAATGTCTCAGATATGGGTGAACACCGCCCGGGACTTGCTGCTTCTACAGAAGAAGGGATCATCCATCCGTTCATCGAATCCGGGATTACCAAACAGGATATCAGGGAAATAGCCCGTGACCTCGGACTCACGGTATGGCAGAAACCATCGGACGCCTGCCTTTCATCCCGGATACCCTACGGGGAAGAAATTACCGGAGAAAACCTCCGCAAAATTGAACATGCAGAGAAGTTCCTCACAAATCTGGGATTTGGACAACTGAGGGTGCGCCTGCATGGCAACAGTGCCCGGATCGAAGTGCATAAAGAGGATATGGGAAAAATACTGGATATCCGGCCTGCTCTGGTAAAGGAATTCAAATCGATCGGGATTACCTATATCACCCTTGACCTTGAAGGCTACCGGAGCGGGAGTATGGATGAGGTGGTATGACGGGTGATATCAGAGTCAAATAACTACCTTTCAGGAAGGCCGGGACAATGAATTCACAAGAAAAAATGTACCGCATGCTGCCTTGTATAAAGGCTGACGGCAATACCTTCGAAAAAGTGCTTCATGAAGTCGTAGAAGAAGTACCTGTTGCCCTTTTTGTCAACGGCAGGCACGCAATGACAGCGATGATGAGCCCCGTGCAGCTTGAAGAGTTTGTTACCGGCTACCTCTTTACTGAACAGATCATCAAAGGCGTGGATGAGATCGAATCCATCAGAATTGAGAAGAACCGGATCAGTGTTATCACCAAGAACCTGTTCAAAGTGCTTGGGCCAAAAAAGACAATCCTTTCCGGCTGCGGGGGAAGTGTCTCGTTTATTGATGCAGAAAAACTACCCAAAATAAAATCCGATTTCACCATTACAACAAAAAGAATTGAGGAATCGGTCAAGACCGTCATGTCATCAGATCTCCACCGCACCACCGGGGGAATCCACGTTGTCGCGTTGCTGACCAGTGATGCTGTCCTCTCGGTATCTGAAGATATCGGCAGACACAATGCAGTTGACAGGGTGATAGGACACGGTCTTCGCTCCGGCATCGATTTTTCGCGCACTTTTATCGTTTCATCAGGAAGGATCTCATCAGAGATGGTGCGCAAGTGCCTCATTGCAAATATCCCGATGATAATCTCGCGCAGCGCCACGACGACCCTCTCCGTAGAAATCGCAGCAAAGACCGGGCTTACGATTGTCGGTTTTGTCCGCGCGGGGAAAATGAATATCTACTCGCACCCGCAGAGGATTTCCGGAATGGAAGCAGTATCAGGTCTTTCATCTTCCCAGTGACCGCAGTAGGAGGCAAACCTGACAGAGATCCCCGCTCGAGGGATCTCCGCAGGTGCGGCAGGTGCGGAGGGGGGCAGAGAATAAAGAGCCTGCACAGGAACGTTCAATCTTCTCTTTACTCTCCATAAGGTGGAGCATGGTACCGGGATGCCGGTATTCAAAATCCGACAATATCGACCTGATCTCCCGTCGCAACGCATACCGGGTGTACGGGCATTCCGGCAGCTCTTTCCATGCATTCTTCAGTATGAGGTATGCAGCGATCTCCTTTTCCGAAATGAAGGAAAGCGGCTTGATCCGGGGGATAAACCTTCCTTTCGAATCAGCTCCGGAATTCCGGATAAGACGGGGAAGGTCGCCTCGTAAGACGTTCATAAACACCGATTGTGCCTCGTCATCAAGATTGTGGCCTGTAGCAAGCCTGGTTGCGCCTGCCCTCTGTGCTGCGACCACCAGAGCCTTTCTGCGGAGGATACCGCAGATACTGCAGGCCTGGGTTTCCCTCCCATTGAGTAACACGTCAAGCGAATCCCCGAACAGGTCATGAAATGCGATGCAGTGATGCTCAGTCCCAAGACGGTGTGCAAGGTCTTCGGCCGCCTTCACTGTTGCTTCGCGGTAGCCGGCTATTCCCTCATCTATCGTTATGGCAATAAGCTGTACATTCTGCCACGCGGGAAGGAGCCTTGAGAGGAGGAGGAGCAGGGCTGTGCTGTCCTTGCCCCCGCTGAGAGCAACTGCAACCCGGTCACCCTCAACGATCATCTGGCCGGTTTTTATCGTATTGGTGACCCGCGATTCAATGTCAGCCATGAAATGAACGGCACACAGGTGACGACTGGCATCCCGCTGGAATACGACTGCGGGTTCATCACACCGGGAACATAGCGATGCCCCGCGAGCTTTCTGATTCACTGATCAGCCCCCGTGTGCTATCCGGATAACCCGGATCTCATCCTCGTCCCCTACAACCGTATCCTCAGATATCAGGTTCCCGTTGCGGGACACCAGTACATCCAGTGGGTTAATGCCCGCTTCAAGCAGTATCTGTTCAACGGTGGCCGGGCAATGTTCGATGATCCGCTCGTCATGGTCCGAAAGGATAAGTTTCATGCGCTGTCTAATGGTTCGTGAGCAGGTTTCTTAAATATCCCGTTCGGGAATATGGGTGACAGATTCTCCTGACAAAGCCAGGAGACTGCGTTATCCATGTATTTGATACAAATGACGAACATATACAGGTACGGAAATGTTCAGGAGGGGACAGGACATTTGTTAATCCAGGAAGAAATTCTTCGGCTGAAGGAAGAGCGGCATGCGATTATTCTTGCACATAATTACCAGCCTGGTGAAGTGCAGGATATTGCCGATCTCACGGGCGATTCACTTGAACTTTCACGGGCCGCTGCAACCATGGATGGCGACATCATTGTGTTCTGCGGTGTAGACTTTATGGCTGAGACCGCTGCCGTCATCTCTCCTGGCAAGATGGTCCTGTTACCCGCACAGGACGCCTGCTGCCCGATGGCTGAGATGATCACCGCTGACGAACTGAAGCTCGTGAAATCACGGTACCCGGATGCCTCCGTGGTCTGCTACGTGAATACCACCGCCGAGGTGAAAGCGGAGAGTGATATCTGCTGTACCTCGTCAAATGCGGTAAAGGTGGTCAATTCAGTTAAGGAAGATCGCGTGCTCTTTGTGCCCGACCGGAATCTGGGATTGTATGTCCAGCGGTTTACCAAAAAGGAAATCCTTCCCTGGGAAGGATTCTGCATAGTCCATGACCGGATAACCCCGGACCAGGTACACAAGGCACGAGCTCTCCATCCTGGTGCAGTTGTCCTCGTGCACCCTGAATGCCGCCCGGAAGTGATCGATCTCGCCGATCATGTTGCAAGTACTTCGGGAATTATCCGGCATGTCTGCAATTCTGTTGAAAAGGAGTTCATCATTGGCACAGAAATCGGCATCCTGCACCGGCTCGACAGGGAATGCCCAGCCAAAAAATGCTTTCCCCTGTCGCAGGCAGCAGTCTGCAGGAATATGAAAAAGACTGACCTGAAAAAAGTCCGTGATGCACTTATCTCGCTCCAGCCCCGCGTTACGGTACCGGAAAAGATCGCAAATCGCGCCCGGGAGGCGATCGAAAGGATGCTCGCGCTCTGACCTTATTCTGACGGCGGGATTCTCCTCCCCGCCATGAGTCTGTTGTATGTTTCTTCACCGACACATTCCTTTGCGTATTTACACCACCGGATGCATGACTCAACATCGTTGTAAACGATAAAACCGCACCTGCTGCACTTCACTGAGATATCGTTGGAGAAGATCTCGACCTCCCCGCCGCACTGCGGGCACTTTTTCAGAGCAAGCGTGGGGGTCCTGAGGTTAACCGTACCCGGGCAACGATCGAGCATACGAATCACCATTACCTGATCAGTTCACAGATTAATTCAATTCTCTTCATCCATCATCCAGCCCGGAACCGGGATCATTTGAAAGGAAAGTGGAATGGCAGGTATCGACTGGTTATGGCAGGTCAGGCATAAGGACCGTCATTGCCGCAAAAAGGTATCCTGAGTTCCATACAAAGATGTAATATCCTCTATCACCAAGTAACCGGCAACCGATGGCAGAAAAAAAACTTCTTGTGACAATAAAACAGGTGGCCGCTTCCCGACCGGCATTTTTATTGTCCGAGGTCCTGCCCAGCCTCGATACGCAATTACCGATGCACGAGCTCATCCGCAGTATTTCATCCCACCTTCCGGCCATGGGACTCGTGGCAAAAAAAACCGGTGATGATTTTGAGATTTCCCGGTTCACTCCTGTACAACCCTACTTCCTGAACCATGAGGAGAATAAACGCCAGGAGGCATTTTTTGCTGCAGGATTGATCCCGGGCCTCCTTGCGCAGAGTATCGAACGGTATATTACCAAAAAAACAGGAAAAGAATGGAGCGATCCGGTTATCATCCAACGTCTCCGCCGGGCAATTGTAGCCCAGAAAGACGATTACTGGAAACCCGCACATAAACGGTCGCTCCACTACACGAAAGGTTACAGCGTCCTCGGTTATCTTGCATATCACTTTCCGGTGTATTTTATGCAGACACAACACCTGCTCACGATGCTAGCGCGTGACGGCCTCCTGAAGAAAAATATGAGAATTCTCGATGTCGGGACCGGGCCCGGGGTCGTGCCTCTCGCCATTGCAGATTTCTATACCCGGCTTGATGACGCACGCGCGACCATCTGGTCTCTGGAGAGGTCCGAAGAACATATTGAAGCGTTCATCGATTTGCGAAATGCCTTTGTCCCCACCGGGGGCAGGGTGTCCATCAAGCCGCCGTTGAAAACCGATATCATGGCAATCGACCGTACTGCACTCCCGGGTACGTTCGATTTGATAATTTTCTCCAATGTACTCAATGAACTCGTTGATGATGCAAAAGACATCCGTAGTGATATCGTCACGCACCTTTCTGAACGGCTTGCCCCTGACGGGTCGATCCTCATTATAGAACCTGCAGACAAGGAGAATGCGACCCGGATGCGGGCTCTTTCCATTGCGCTCCTGAAAAAGGGGCTCTCGATCTTTGGGCCGTGTTCATTCATCTGGGGTTCGACATGCACTGCCCCGCACTGCTGGAGTTTTGAGACCGCGCCGGCAATCAGGCTTACCCGTCTGATGGAGACACTTGCCCACTGCGAGGATTCATACCGTTACGTGAACACCGATATCAAATACAGTTACGCAATCCTGCGGAAGGATACGCTGAAACGGGGATCATACTCCCTGTCGGCCGGATCCAGGTTTCTCCGGTTTTCCAAGCTGCACCTGCATGTCGGAAAACGGATCAATGTCGCCGGCGTAAAGATGTCCCATGAACTTGGGGACGCCCGATCTCATGTTTTCAAGCTCTGCGACGGTACGGCAAAGACCCCCGTATATGCAGTCCTCCCCTCCTATCATATCACCCCGGAAAATGATATGATTACATCAGCGCCCTATGGATCGGTCCTTGAACTGCGGAATGTCCTGGTGCGGTATAACAGGGAGCATGACGCGTATAATCTGCTGGTCAGCCGGAATACCCATATCAGTCTGATAAATCCCCGGAAAAAATAATACCGGTTAACCAGTTGGTTTCCAACTCCTGCCTGCACACAAGAGTTTTGTGCTTTGCTCACAGAAGAATAGAAACAGATCAGAGCGCCGGATCTCTGAGTAAACCGGGGAACTGCCGTGTCACTTTCAAAAGGATGTGTCCTCTGCCACCAGGGTGCAAAGATGGTACTCTTTGTTACGGGACGATGCCATCGCTCCTGCTGGTACTGTCCGCTGTCCAGTGAACGGAAAGGAACCGATACGGTATATGCAAATGAACACCCGGTGGATGTCCCTGCCCAGCTCATCGAGGAAGCGGAGAACATGAGTGCCCTCGGAACGGGCATCACCGGTGGGGAACCGCTCCTGTGCCTTGATAAGGTCACCGGGTATTGCCGGCAGCTCAAGGATCACTTCGGTACCGAGCACCATATTCATCTCTATACGGCAAAAGCCCCTTCGGAGACTGAACTTTTGCAGATGAAAGGACTTGTTGATGAAATCCGGCTTCATCCGCCCCGCGAATGCTGGAATACAATCCTTGACACGGACTACATCCGGTCGGCAAAACGGGCAAGGGAGATGGGGTATTCGATCGGTATCGAAGTCCCCGCCCTGCCCGGTCTTGAACTGCTCATACCTGCTCTGCCGTACCTGGACTTCCTGAACATAAATGAACTCGAATGGGGCGATACAAATGCCTTCGAGATGCGCAGCAGGGGATATGAACCTGCTGATGATCTGCATAATGCAATCCATGGGGCACGGGAATGGGCAGATGAACTGTGCAGGCATGAGAAGGTACACTGGTGTTCTTCTGCATTCAAGGACTCGGTGCAGCTGAGGGAAAGACTGAAGCGCATCGCAGAGAATACTGCCCGCCCGTTTGATGAAATTACTCCTGACGGAACCATTGTATACGGAGTACTTGAACTTTCAGTGCATCAGAAAGATCTCTGCACACAATTCTGTGAGCAGGTATTCGAGCCGGGGAGTTTTGAGACCTGCGATGACCATCTTGAAATGGCATGGTGGCTGCTTGAAAAAAATGCCGATGAACTGCCCGGGAAAAAATACGTGGTTGAACGGTATCCGAACGGTGGAATGATAGTCGAGGTGACACCGCTGTGATCCTGCGCCCGCTCATCGACTCCCTGTACGAAAGGCACCTTAAGAGGCAGTGCCGCCATGTGCCAAACCATATCGCCATCATCCAGGATGGGAACCGGCGGTATGCAAGAATGCTGGGAATTGATACGCCGAAGGGGCACCGTGCAGGAGCCGACAAAACCGAGGAGATGCTTGACTGGGCACACGAACTGGGCGTGAGGCATATTACCCTCTACACATTCTCCACCGAAAATTTTTCACGGAAAAAAGACGAGGTCGAGTATCTTTTCGCCCTGTTTAAAGAAAAATTCCTCAAAATTCTCCATGATGAACGGGTAAAGAAGTACAAAATCCGTGTACAGATGGTAGGAGACCGGTCGATGATCCCTGATGACCTGCGGGAAGCAGTGGACAAAGCGGAGAGTGCAACACGGGATCACACCGGTTTTCACCTCAACATCGCCCTTGCTTACGGGGGGAGAAACGAGATCGTGCTTGCCGCCCGTGAAATCCTTTCAGAAGTTCTGGAACACAAGGTGAACCCGGAATCAATTGATGTCCGGATGGTTGAGCAGCACCTGCACGAAGGGAAGGGGATCCCCCCGGTCGACCTGATAATCAGGACCGGGAACGAATACCGTACATCAAACTTTCTCCCGTGGCTGGCAAACGGACACGAATCAGCAGTATATTTCTGCGCCCCCTGCTGGCCGCTTTTCAGAAAAATAGATCTGTTGCGGGCCATCAGGATTTATGACCAGAGGGTTTCTGCAAAAGGATACTGACCGATAATAATTTTTTTAAAAAAAAAAGATCGTATACTATATTTCTTTTCACAATCAGATCAACATCGGGGAAATTATGTCGGGTAAAAGTGATCCGGGCGACCAGTGGAGACAGACATCAGTTGTCATCCGATCTGACATCTGGTTAAAAGCTGTTGAAAGGGGGCTGGATATCAGCGATGAATTGAACCAGAGACTCGCCGGGCGCCTGGGAATCGAATACGGGCATGAGCAGCTGGCCGATCGTCCATTACCGGAAAGTATTGTCTCTGCTGCAGATTCTAAGGTTAAAAAAGAAACTGAATCACGGCAAAAACTGCAAACCCCCGTCCTTCACCCGGTGATCAATGCAGATGATCCGGCAGCCGCTACGAAAGTAAGAAAGGCGAAACGGCAGCTGCCGCCCGAACCCGTTCAGGTAATTCCGGTTCCTGCTGCATCACCGCAGCCGGAAACGGATCTCTCTCCGGTACAATCGGTTCCAAAGGTTGCCCGGAAAGGAGAGGCAAAAAAAGGTGAACCCAAAAGGAAATCAAAGGATGAGGTGCTGAAGAAATTCGTCACAACAAGGATTGCCCGGGTTGATGCAGACGATGCCATAGTATCAAAAGATGATATGTACGAGGCATTCACCCGATGGTGCCGGGATCATCGCGTTACTGCGGTTCCTGAACGAAAAGTGTTTGCCACCATGCTTAAAAACAAATTCGCCATCGCAGAAAAAAACATAGGCGGGACCTCATACTGGGTGCATGTCCGGCTCGGATAATCCTGTTATTTCCCAAACCGTCTCACGCGTGACTGGTAATCCCTCATCACCCGTAAAAAATCCACTTTCCTTACATACTTCCAGTTAACATCCGAGAAGAAGAGTTCAGAGTATACCGACTGCCAGATGAGAAAGTCAGTGAGGTGATCTCCCCCGCTCTTGATCACAACGTCGGGGGTGTACTGGAAAGTAAGGTAGGATTCAAACGTTTTTTCGTCAACGTTCTCCGGCTTGATATGGTCCTGTGCCATCCTGCGGATACAGGCGGTTATTTCCTCTCTGCCGCTGTTTCCGATCGCAACAACAACATCCATACCCTTCCCTGAGGTCTCCTCTTTGTTGCCGACATGAAGAATCAGGTGGGAGATCGTTCCGATTTTTCTCACCTCGGGCAGGTAACGGTTCAATTCTTCCGGGACTGGTGTATTGATGTGGAATGTAATGCCCTGTATTCCTTTTCCTGCTGAAGGGTTGCGCTTAAGGATATATTCTGACACTTCAACACACCAGGACGTTATGAGTGCCAGTTTCTCCGGAGCATCTGCCAAATCCTGCCCGCTGATCATAAAACATACATGCCCCGGCAATTCGGTTATCTGACGCTTCAGCAGGTACTCGTAGAGCCAGTAAATCATCGCGATCCCATAGTTGCGGATTAAAACTATGTATCAGTTTGTTCTTCTCATTTGTTTACATCTTCTCATTTGGTTGTTCGCAATTTCTGCCGGATGGATTTTTATTCCCACAGTGATTTACAGGTCAGGGAATGCCGGCCTGGTGCCTGTCCCTGAGGCTGACTGAGCTGACCAAATCAATAAAGTTGTCAGGATACCAGATATAAAGAGAAGAGAGCATGCGTACTTCGCTGCGGGAAGACTACCTCGAAGCTATACTTATTCATACCGGAAGGTATTCTCATCCCCCCTCTGCACAGGACCTTAGCGAGGCGCTGCATATCGATAAAAGTGAGGTCAGTACCCACCTGCGGGAACTAGCAGACAAGGGAGATCTCCGCCTGAGTGATGAGGGCAGGATCATGCTTACGGATCAGGGGACAACGACAGGAAAGCAGATAATAAAAAAACATGAGACGCTCCAGTCTTTCCTGAGCGAGATCCTTGGCATGGACAGGTCATCTGCATCAGATGAGGCATGCAGGATAGAGCATGCTGTATCTGACGAGACGATCGATCGTCTTGGCAACTACCTCCGCTCACCGGTCATACAACCACCCGGTGGCGATCAGGCAAAACCGGCACATTCCTGCCTGCGAGGGCATCTGGGACATAACAGCTGCGGATACGCCCAGTCACTTATGGATTATGAGGAAGGCCAACGGCTCATCGTACGGGATATTCTTGGACGGGGGTGTTCCAAACGCCTGCTGGATCTCGGGGTGGTCCCGGGTCAGCTTGTGGTCATCAAGCGCAAACTCCGGAACGGATCGATTGTCGTGCAGGTAAAAGACTGTGATGTTGCGCTGAGTCCGGAGAATGCCTCTGCGATCTGCGTGGAGCGCATTCCATGAAGATCGCCCTTATCGGCAATCCGGGAGCAGGAAAATCCCTGATCTTCAACCAGCTTACCGGCCTTGGCGTCGAGGTAAACAAGTATCCTGGTTCTGCGATCGGGCTGGAGTGCGGCAACGTCTGCTACAAGAACGAGAAGATAGAGCTGGTCGATCTTCCTGGCATCTATAGTCTTGATGGCGATTCTGAAGAAGAGGTACTTGTCCGGCGTTTCCTGGAAAAGGATGGCGCCGACAGTCTCATAGTCGTTCTCGACTCCACAAAACTTGAGCGGAACCTGTACCTGCTGACCCAGATCGCAGAGTATTCGCTGCCGATGGTTGTTGTCGTGAACATGATTGATATCGCAGAGAGTCAGGGGCTCTTCATAGACACCGCCAGGCTCGCAACGATCTTTGGGACCGAGGTACTTCCCACTGCGGCGGTACTGGGAAAAAATATTGATCGCATCCTCCCGCTCGCTCTCTCATCATCACAGTCCCCGGTCCTTCGTGTACCCTATGATCACCATATCGAAGCTGCATTGAGGAGCCTCGAAAAAACAATGGGCACCCCGCGCAGGAAAAACCTGCTTGCCCTCCAGGGCACCGGTGATGATGCAGCGCTCCGTGACTCGGCAGCATCCATCGCGACCGAGATAGAACAACGCCACCAGATGTCCGTGGGACAGATAATTGCGACAAACCGGCATAACTTTGCCCGGAGTGTTGCTGCAGAAGTAGTAAAGCAGAGCCCGGAGAAAAAGAGATTCGATCTCGACAGCATCCTTACCCGTGCTTTCCCGGGGATCCCGATCCTCTTCCTGATCCTCTTTTCCCTGTTACTCTCGGTCTTTGTTATCGGTTCCTGGATGGAGAGC
This sequence comes from Methanoregula sp., assembly GCA_035256445.1. Classification (GTDB taxonomy): domain Archaea; phylum Halobacteriota; class Methanomicrobia; order Methanomicrobiales; family Methanospirillaceae; genus Methanoregula. Next base: position 10,972 of record DATEXZ010000210.1, on the reverse strand, counting down.
TGGATCGTCGGGGGGTTTACGGAATTCATCCTCCCCCCGTTTGCAGCCCTCGGGCTGCACCCGCTTGCTGAACGGATCGGTTATTCGGTCCTTGTCGCTATGGAAGCGGGTCTTGGGATCGCATTCCCGTTTGTTTTTACCTTTTACCTCGGTCTTTCTTTCCTTGAAGATACCGGTTACATGACACGTGCAGCATTTCTCGCTGACAGAGCAATGCACCGGCTTGGTCTTCACGGGGAGGCAATCATTCCCATGGTAATCGGATTCGGCTGTGCGGTACCCGCGGTGATGAGTCTCCGGATCTTAAAGACCCGCCGTGAACAGACGATTGCGGCATTTCTTATTACCCTTGTACCCTGCTCTGCCCGGACTGTGGTCGTTGCGGGGATCGTCGCCGCTTTCGTAGGTATAATCTGGGCCTTTTCCATATACCTCATTGTTTTTATCCTGATCATTATCACCGCCATTGTCATGTCGCGCCTGACACCGGGAGAACAATTCGGTATGATCGTCGAGATGCCTTCACTAAGGAAACCCCGGATACAACTCGTCTTAAGGAAATCATGGTTGCGGATCAAGGAATTTTTGTTTATCGCCATGCCCCTGTTAATCGTTACGAGTGTTTTTCTTGGACTTTTCCAGTATTTCGGGGTGATCGATATATTCCAGTCCCTGGTCGCACCGATCACGGTCTCGCTTCTCGGCCTTCCCGAATATGCATCGACCGCACTGCTCTTTGGGATTTTCAGAAAAGAACTTGCATTTGAGACGCTGGCAGTGCTTTCGGGTACCGCAGACCTGGGATCGGTCATGACCGCGGTCCAGTTATACACGTTTGCAATTGTCAGCATCCTTTTTGTCCCGTGTATATCGACCGTTGCTGTCCTCTACAAGCAACTGGGAGCAAAAATAGCAATCCTCACGTCAGCATATTCTCTTTTCCTGGGGATGCTGATAGGAGTCCTTATTAACATTCTCATGAAATGATCAATCCATTTGAGGACTGTAACTGATACAGGTTGCAATGTGCGATGCTCTTGTACAGGAATCCCCGCACGTGACGTGCAGATCACCCATGCGATTTGCCGGCGGGCCAGGTGATTCGCAGGATACATGAGTCCTCTGCTCACAGGGAATTGAAACAATGCTGACTTTTATCGGCCTTGGCTTGTATGACACGAGTGATATATCAGAAAAAGGACTGATATGCATCCGGAACTCGGACCATGTCTATCTGGAGATCTACACCTCACGGCTGATGGGTGCATCGTTTCAGGAACTTGAGAGACATTACGGAAAACCCGTTCATCTGCTCCGGCGTGAGGATGTAGAGCAGTCTCCCGATGAAATTCTGCTTAAGGCAAAAACCGATCGTGTGGTATTTCTCTGTGCCGGTGACCCGATGGTTTCTACTACCCATGCAGATCTGCGGATGCGGGCTGCTGTCAGGGGAATCAGGACCTCGATTATTCATGCTGCTTCAATCTCGAGTGCGATCTGCGGCCTTTCCGGTCTCCAGAACTACCGGTTCGGGAAGTCCTGCTCGGTCCCCTTCCCGCAGAAGAACTGGTTCCCGACAACCTCTATTGATGTTATTGCACTGAACCTCTCCCTGCGCTTACACACTCTGGTTTATCTCGATATCCAGGATGAAAGGTACATGACTGTGCATGAAGCCATTGCCATTCTCGAACAGCTGGCAGCAGGAAAAAAGATGCATATTTCACTCTATGTCGGTATTGCACGGGCAGGGTCGGTTGATCCCCTGGTAAAAGCAGGTACTGCTGATACCCTGAAATCCATCGATTTCGGTCCGCCCCTGCATATCCTGATAGTACCGGCGGAACTGCATGACATGGAACGCTCGTACCTGGAGATGTTTGCCGGTTTATGAAGATTGCAGAATGCCAGTGCCTGTTGACCGCGACGCTCTCCCTGGCGCGTATTCCCGCACCACAGGACACTCCGTTTAACAAAATTGCCGCGTATGTCCTGGAAATGGCACGCGCCTATGAAAGCGATGGGACCATGTTTTCTGAAACGGGAGATTACGTCAATGCCCTTGCCTGTTACTTCTATGGGTTTGGCTGGCTGCATTTTGGCCTGTCATCGGGGCTGCTCATTGGTACAGGTGCTGCCGTATGTCCCTTTGCCGGCCCGGCCGAACTGCTCCCGGAGCGGTACAGGGCACATCTTGAGGAGAAGTCCCTTCGCTACGCACGCCTCCTGGATACGGCCAGGTCCTCGGTCGAATGTGCACCGGATCCGGCTACCAGAAGCCATGACTTTGCCGTACGTGTTCTCTCGGTTGCTGAAATTTACTCCCACCATGGAGCTCAGCTCCTGAAGTCATGTGCATACGAGGAAGCACTTTCCTGTTTCAGTTACGGGCACGGATGGCTCGATGCAGGTGTTTCTGCCGGAATCTTCCGGATTACGTCATGTCGGGATATCTTCTGCGTCTGATCATAAGGGGGTGTGCTGTCTAATTGTTGTTAATAATAATCGTCCTGATGGATTCAGCTCATAAAAAAGTTTATACTATGTCCAATAATCTGTAAAGATACCCGGTACTCGCCATAGTATGCATATAGGGGGAGGGAAATCAATGGAGAAGTCGCAGGTAAAATGGCTCTATATTTCAGTCGGATTTTCCCTCCTCGTCCTGATTATCATCCTGTATTTTACCATCAACGAAAATACGGTCCAGTACCTCAAAGAGATCAACCCGTTCTTCCTTCTTCTGGCATTCCTGACTCATCTCCTCACGATGTGTTTCTGGGCATTGCGCGTTAAGAAGATGTCAGGTTCGCTCGGTTATCCTATCGGTTTTGTTTACAGCCTGAACCTTGTTTTTGCCAACCTGCTGGCATCTGCGATAACTCCTGCACAGGCCGGGGGGGAGCCGGTACGGGTGCATGAACTCTACCGGGCTAATGTACCACTCGGGGATGCAACAGCGGTGGTGATCATGGAACGGGTGCTGGACGGTATCGCTCTTGCCGCCCTTGCTGCGTTTGCCATGCTCGTCCTGACAGAGCAGTGGAAAAGTCTTGGGGCGATCTCAGAGGCAATGGTTTTTATTACCTGGATCTTCGTCGTAGGATGTCTCTTCCTCTTTTATCTGGCGGTCCGGCGACCCGATGTGGTAAAAAGAATTGTAAACAGGATTGCCCGCTTCTTTACCCGCACGTGGGAGAGTGCAAAGATTGAGAAATTCGTCAAGCGGACTGACGTAGAGATTGATAATTTCAATACTGCAGTCATCAAGTTTGTGAAAAGCGCCAAGGGGGGGTTGCTATGGGGGATGCTGTTTACCCTCCTCTACTGGGTCTCTGAAATTGTTACTGCCTCGCTCATCCTTCTTGGTCTGGGGCAGCCACCCCTCATCCTGGAGTCCTTTGTGATCCAGCTCATCCTCGCAATCCTGATGATGATCCCCCTCACACCGGGAAGTTCGGGCATTGCGGAAGTCGGGGCAACATCGATGTATGCCCTGTTCATTCCGGCACCCATTGTTGGTATCTTTGTTGTCATCTGGCGGATTGTCCTTTATTATTTCAATATCGCGCTCGGTATCCTTTCAAGCCTCATCATCGTCCGTCGCGAAGCAAAATACAGGAACAAATGACACTGACCTTAACTCTTATCTCTGATGACAACGATCACTGTGCAGAGCGATGCCATTAGTCAGATGCGAAGTAAAGGGCGTCTTTGTCGCCGTGAATGACGAAACCACGGTTCCCCTGGTACTCCTGACCAATGGAAGCAGGCACAGTCTGCCAATTTTTATCGGGCTCTGGGAAGCAGTATCCATCAACAGCGCGAGGAACCGGGAAGTACTGTCAAGGCCTTTTACTCATGATCTCTTTCTGGATCTCCTCAATAAATTTTCCATCACCCTGCATTCCATGCAGATCGACAGTATTGAGGAAGGAGTTTATTATGCCCAGCTCACGCTTTCTTCAGGTAATCACCAAGAGCATATTGACTGCCGGCCCAGTGACGGTATTGCGCTTGCGCTCCGGGCTGATGTTCCGATATTTGTCGATGATGAGGTCCTTGTGTCAGCCGGCCAGAAGACTGAAGATCTGCCCCCGATGACCGATCTTTCTACATTCCTGAAAAAATGATGTCGCCGGATTATTTCCGACGCTGTTTAAGTTCCTGCATCACTTCAGACAGATCGATATCTGCTGCGCGTAATGCGACGAGGAGATGAAAGAGAAGATCCGCGGCTTCTTCTACGGTGCGTTCCTTCACCCCGTTTTTTGCGGCAAGGATAAATTCTGTCGATTCCTCACCTACTTTTTCCAGCACTTTATCAATCCCCTTGATATCTGCAAGCAGGCGGCTGGTGTAGGATTCCTCTGAAGGATTTTCTGCCCGTTCCTGGATTACGGACCAGATCTCTGCGATGATCGCAGGATCGATGCTCCCCTTCATGTATCCTCTGTGAGGAGAACTTCCCCGATATCAAACCCGAAAAATCTCCGGGACAGGATGCGCGCTTTTTCGATATTGCATCCCGCCTTGCCGATCGCAATGCCAAGGTCGCTTCTCTGTTTCACGAATACATTCACCGGTCCGTTTTCCGGGCCCCGCTCTATCCTCACTACCTCAGCCGGCTTGAAAATGTTTACAATAAATTCATCCGGTGATTCGGCATACTCCACCATCTCGATCCTTTTGCCCAGGACATTCTGGAGCCGTTTGATATTATCCCCTTTCTTCCCGATCGCAAGCCCCATATCTCCCTGCCGGATTACGTAAATCACCCGGTCAAACCGGTCATCAATCACGCAGTCGAACGCAGTGGATTTCGTGAGAATTCTTAATTCCTCAATATACCTTCGCTCTTTAAAACCAATATTTCGTTCCATATCAGATTCATTCCTATTGTATCCGCAATTTTCTGGTATTCGAAATTTCAGATCCTATGGGTATTATGTCAGGCAAAGCCAGACCCGGGCAGTGTAGTTTAAGGAAGATCACACACTGCTAATGTAAAAAAGTTGTGAATAGATTTCAAAAGATTAGCGGATTGAGTAGGTGATGGTTACCTGGGCGGTAACGGTGACGTCACCCGGCTGGATTGGTGTCGGGACTGCGGATTTTGTTATCGCCGCCTCTGCACGGTACGTATCGTAAACCACCGGCATATATCCCTGAGAGATATCAGCACTTTGTGTTCCGGTGATATTGACTCCCAGCGCAGCTGCAACAACATCCGCATCTGCCCGTGCCAGGGTCACGGCTTTCTTCAGGGCATCTGAACGGAGCGCCTGTGCCTGTTCATCAGACAGCATGAACTGGATCGAGTTTACCGTGTTGACTCCGGCTGTCACCGCTGTATCTATGACATTTCCTGTCTGGTTAACGTCCTTGAGAGTAACCTGGAGGGTGTTGGCGACACGATACGTCGTGATCTTCGGGTTCAGCAGTCCGGTAGCGTCTTGGTACACCGGGTAAATCGAATATCCTGTTGTTTTCATCTGGTCTTTGGGGATCCCGGCAGCGACAAGTGCATCGATGACTGCATTCATGCGCACGGCATTGTCCGACTGTGCAGTTTTTACATTCGGGTTTTCCGTCTCAACGGCAAACGTGAGTTGTGCACGATCCGGAGTTCCCGTAACCGAACCGCTCCCGCTGACATGGATGACATTGATGTTTGCAGCATCTGTTGTCTGGGCTGCAGCACAGCCGATTACTGCCATCGTGACAAGCGCAAGGGCAGTTATGAATATACTCAGTCTTCGTTTCATGACAATCGCATAATCTTATTCTGAAAAAAGTTAAAGCTTGCTTTGACTGCGAAAAGATTGGCAGTTATCAACGATGACCTCCTTTCCCCCAAACTACAATATAATTGAGCACGTATAGTACGCCGATTCAGCATGGGAGCAACAATCGTAGAAAAGATTTTTTCACGGAAGTGCGGCAGGGATATACGGGCAGGCGAAGTTGTGATGGCCCCGGTCGACGGGGCAATGATCCACGACATTACCGGCCCGCTTGCCATCCGGAAGTTCTACGAGATGGGAGGTTCTCGGGTTTTTGACCCTGAACATGTCATCATGCTCTTTGACCACCAGATACCGGCAGACTCCATTCCTGCTGCAGAACACCATGTCTATATGCGAAAATTTGCAGCAGAGCAGAAGATCCACAACTATGATATAAATGAGGGTGTCTGTCACCAGGTCGTCGTCGAAAAGGGACGGGCGGCGCCGGGCGAGATTGTGGTAGGCGCCGATTCACATACCTGCATGTATGGTGCGGTCGGGGCATTTGCCACCGGTATCGGCTCAACGGACATGGGATTTGTCCTGAAATTCGGTGCGCTGTACTTCAGGATACCGGAGTCGATCAGGGCAGAAGTATCAGGAAAATTCCAAAAAAGGGTCGGGGCAAAGGATCTGATCCTCTCTATCGCTTCTGACATCGGCGCTGACGGGGCTACCTACAAGGCCATCGAGTTTACCGGTAAAACCGTCGCAGAACTGGATATGGCAGGGCGGATGACCTGCTGCAACATGGCAATCGAGATGGGTGCAAAAGCAGGTATCGTAGCGCCTGACAAGATTACCTGGAAGTATATGAAGGAGAGGAGAGCCATGAAACCCTTCTCCCTGGAAAGCGACGCTGACGCGGTCTACGCGGACAAACGCTCGTATGATGTCTCGGATCTGGAGCCCCAGGTAGCAATACCCCACAATGTTGACACCGGGGTTCCTGTCGGCAGGGTTGCCGGGACACCTGTCGATCAGGTGTTCATAGGTTCGTGCACGAACGGGCGGTTCGAGGATTTCCAGGAAGCGGCAGAGGTGCTGGGAAAGAAGAAGTTCAGTCCCCGTGTACGTGTCATCGTAATCCCGGCTTCCCGGGACGAGTACCTGAAAACCCTGCAGGCCGGTCTCATTGAGAAGTTTGTCAGGGCAGGCGGGCTGGTAGAAGCTCCCTGCTGCGGACCCTGTATGGGTGGGGCATTCGGTCTCCTGGCACCCGGGGAGGTGTCCCTGTCGACGTCAAACCGTAACTTCAGGGGGAGGCAGGGGAGTACGGAAGCAAAGGTATACCTCTGTTCACCGGCAACTGCCGCAGCAAGTGCGATCAGAGGGGTAATAACCGATCCGAGGGAGGTCTGACCATGAGAACCTGGAAATTCGGCGACAATATCGATACCGATGCGATCATACCCGGCAGGTTCCTAACCATCTATGATCCAAAGGAACTCGCACGCCACGCCTTCGAAGGGATACGGGATGAATTTTCCCGGAAAGTCAAAGATGGGGATATAATAGTCGCAGGGCGGAATTTTGGCTGCGGCTCTTCCCGTGAACACGCCCCCCTTGCCCTCATCGGTGCCGGTGTGAAGGTTGTCGTAGCGCAATCCTTTGCAAGGATATTCTTCCGGAATGCGATTAATGTGGGGGTGCTGCCGGTGGTCTGTAACAATGCCCATCAAATCCCTGATGGTGCATCCGTGAAACTGAACGTGAAAGCAGGTTGGATCGAGGCAGATGGAAAGCGGTACGATATCGAGCCGGTACCGGAGTTCATGCAGGGTATTGTAAATGCAGGCGGACTTGTTGAATATGCAAAGAACATGAAAGAGGTGCCGGTATGTACAGGATCGCTTCAATAGGCGGAGACGGGATAGGCCCTGAGATCATATCTGAAGGGAAGAAAGTACTGGATGCCGCGGGTGAACGGTTCGGTTTTGAAATCGGGTGGACCGACTTTGATATTGGCGCCGACCGGTACCTTTCCAGCGGGGAACTGCTGACCGAAAACGATCTGGAAGGGCTTTCGGAGTATAAGGCAATTTATTTCGGTGCTATCGGGGACGAGCGGGTCCGGCCCGGCATCCTGGAAAAGGGCATCCTCCTCGCACTACGTTTTTATTTTGACCAGTATGTCAACCTCCGCCCGATCAGACTCCTCAAAGGCGTAGAAACCCCGCTCGCGGGTAAGAAACCTGCTGACATCGATTTTGTGGTAGTACGGGAAAACACCGAGGACTTTTACGTAGGAATTGGATCAAGGTTTAAAAAACACCAGAAGATCGACCTCACGATTGCCCGCGAACTCTATTACGCAAAGTTCGGACTGGACGTCGAGAGCGATGCGGAGGAGATCGCCTACCAGATAGGAGTCGTAACCCGTGAAGGCACGCGACGGGTCCAGGAGTATGCATTCGAGCTTGCCAGGAGCCGGAAGAAGAAACTGACCTCGGTCGACAAGGCAAATGTACTTTCAGACGTGTACGGGCTGTGGAGGGATGTCTTTACCGAAACTGCCAACTCCTATCCGGATGTGACCACCGAGTTCAACTTTGTCGATGCGATCACCATGTGGTTTGTCAAAAATCCCGAGTGGTTCGATGTTGTGGTCACTCCCAACATGTTCGGCGACATCATCACCGATCTGGGGGCCATGATCCAGGGAGGACTGGGTCTTGCACCTGGGGGCAACATAAACCCAAAGGGTACCTCGATGTTTGAGCCTATCCACGGCTCTGCACCAAAATACAAGGGACTGGATGTCGCAAACCCGATTGCCACCATATGGGCAGGTTCGCTCCTGCTCGATCACCTGGGGGAGCACGAAGCTGCCGCTTCGATAATCTCGGCAATTGAGAAGAGTATCAGGGACGGCGTGGTGACAAAGGATATGGGGGGCTCATCGGGTACATCAAAGACCGGTTCTTATATAGCCGGGTGCGTAAAGAACGGGGAGTAACGGGTTAAAGATTCGATTTTATTACTCCCTTAGAGGATTCCTGTTTTTTTGGCTCTGTTGGAATCCTCACTATATTTTTCTCAATGTTCTTTTTGGGCTACGGCACGTAATGCCTCCCCCCCCGCCGCTGTGGCATCCCCTCTGGAGTGATAATCCCTGAGAAGGTACTACAACACAATCACAAAGCGCAGGGGCGGTTCGGGGGGACAGGCACGGTCCCCTCCGATAATAAGTATTCGCAATTTGTTGAAATCTTAGGGTTTCCCATGAAAATCCCACAATTATAGTAATATTGTGAGTGCCAGTCCCGCTATTGCGATGACCTGCGCCGTTCCCGAAGGGACGCCCCCGTGGCGTTTCAATTACCTGAAAACTCCGACCCTGGCCTCTCAATAGCCTGTTGCGAGTGCCAGTCGAACCTTCACAATTTTTCATGGTCGGGTGAGAACCATTCATGTTCCTGCCCGTTTCAACAGAGCCAGTTTATCGGTTTTTCCGTTGAATGGACCCCCACTACGCTGTGTGAATTCTCGGTGGGCCGGTGAATCCCTCTTTTTACGACTGAAGGCAAAGATAATAATAGCTTTCGTTGAATTCCTTATACGGAATGCGGGAGGTTTTCGACCGATAATGGAGCATAAGACCATATCACCATACCATCCGGTCAGTCTTGACCTGGAGTACCTTGCCGGCAAGGCATTCGAACATTACCGGGAAAAACACAGGAAGATCGTCTCGCATTTCAGCCCATACCAGAAAACACGCACTCTCAATGATTTTAAAGACCATATCCGGTATCTCCAGGAGTCCCTTGCGATCAATAATGAGGCAATTTTTACTGACTATATCGGCTGGGCGCGTTTGATATGTGCAACCCGACATCTCCCTTCGGATTACCTGCTTTCGACTCTCACTGCATTGAACGAAGTACTGCACCAGGAGCTCCCCGTGGATTTCCGCACCAGAACCGATAGTTACATAAAAAAAGGGATCGCGGTGCTGGGGCAGGACCTGGCAGATATTCCGCCGTTTATTACGAATGAAAATCCGTTGTCTGCTGTGGCACAATCCTGTCTGGAGGCCCTGATTACCGGGGATCGTAAAAAAGCCTGGGCAGGTATTGCACAGGCAGTTACTTCAGGGGTCCCGGTCCGTGATATCTACCTCCGGGTTTTCCAGCCGGTTCTAGGGGAAACCGGGCGACTCTGGCAAATCGGAAAAGCCGGCATTGCACAGGAGCATTACGTGACGGCATCCATCCTGCTGTTCATCTCCCGGTTACACGACCAGATCCATCCTGCCGGCAGCACAACAGGACGAAGAGGGAAAACCCTTGTTGCGGGATGTGTCTCGGATGAGCTTCATGACGTCGGGATTCGCATGGTGGCAGATTTTTTTGAAATGGACGGCTGGAATACTTATTACGTCGGTGGAAATACTCCTGCACAGAGTCTGATTGAAGCAGTCCGCGACCAGCACGCTGACGTTGTCGCGCTCTCCTCGACCATGGCTTTCCATCTTCCTGTTGTCCATTACCTTGTCCGCTCCCTGCGTGCAGATCCAGGGACACGGGATGTAAAAATAATCGTCGGCGGCTATCCGTTCAATATTGTTCCTGACCTCTGGAAACAGGTCGGAGCTGACGCATATGCGGGAAACGCGGATGAAGCAGTCATCATTGCCAACGCGTTTTTCAAATGAAATCTGTCCGTTGTGCCGCACCCGCTGCAATACTGTTCCGGTGATGACCAGCAGTCAGGACTATTTTACTTTGGGTAAAGTATTATTTCCGCCCCTGATTTTTTCGTACTATCTTCAGTAAATAATTAACCGATACATGGTTATAGCGCTCCCGGGGGCTTCTGCAGTACCTCTGCCTCCGTCGCTGTGCCGACCCCCATATTGCGATAGGCCTGTATACAGGTTCCACCACATGAAAAAGTGATGCACGAAAATTTTTGTGATCTTGTTATATCAAGGTTAGTCACAAAACTGATTCGAAAGTTATCATAAAATAAAAGATTTTTAGGGGCTGAATTGGTGCATTACCCTTTACTTATACTGCGCGGCGGTCAACCAGGCGTTTTGGCCTTCCTTTGAGCCTGTGCAGTTCGAGCTCCCCTGCACCAACAAAATCAAACACGATGGTGAACCGGTGATCCGCATAGCATTGCGCAAGCTCGCGCCGGTGTTTCAGGAAGCGCTCCACAAACCGATCTTCGAT
>DATEXZ010000209.1:0-3991 GCA_035256445.1 Methanoregula sp. | reverse complement strand
GAACAGAGTGGACATCCTGCTGACCCGGAGAAGGAGAATCACGGTAGAAAAGCGTCAGGGGAAAACAAGGTCGTTTATCCGACAACGCAAAAGAGGAAAGAAGGGCCCAGTAGAAATTCTCAATATATTTTTCTTAACACTCTTTTGCGGCTACGGCATGTAATGCCTCTGCTCCCCCATGGAGCGATAACTCCCGAAAAGGTAATACGACACAATCGCAAAGCGCAGGGGCGGTTCGGGGGGACAGGCACTGTCCCCTCCGTAAATAGGTGTTTTACAAATTTGTTGAAAACTTCGGGTTTCTACAAAGCCGTAATAAAGTTCCCGTCTTTACCCGACCGGTATCAGCCCGGGGTGATGGCCGGTGATGCTCCGCCCGCCGGCAGGTGTGACGATGAACGTGTTCTCAATACCGACCATGCCAATCCCCCTGATCCCTTTCTTGGGTTCAATGGCAATCACCATCCCTTCCTCAAGGGGATCGTCAAACCCTCTGGCTATGACCGGGTTTTCTGCGATCTCAAGCCCGATCCCATGGCCAAGGAACTGGACATTCCGGTTCCCGTATCCCATGAAATTCTCAAGAAACGCAGGTTCAAGAGTGGCCATGATGGTTTCATAGATCTGCGAAGGGACAGCCCCGGGTTTCAGGAGGGGGATGACTGCGTCCTGTATCTCCACGCACTTCCGGTGGATTGCAACAGCCTCATCGGGTAAAGCCCTGCCAAAGACATACGTCATGGTCTTGTCGGTATGGTAGCCGTGGAACCCGCAGCCGATATCAACAAAGACGAGGTCCCCGTCACGCAGTTTCCGGTCCCTGCTCCCGAACAGCGGGACGGCCGGAGACATCCCGGCATTCCCGCCCGGGCTGTCGAGGTACGTGGGGTAGAGGGAACTCTCGCCAAAACCGATCAGCCCCAGGATAATCTCGGACTCGAAGGTCCCGAACCTGACGATCCCGTGATGCCCCTCGCTCACCATGAGGGAATAGAGCTCGCTGGTGAACGCCGCCTCACTCATCCCTTCCCGGAGAATTTCCGGTGCAAGGTCTTCCAGCACACGGCGGTGAATATCGCCGGCCTGCTCCATCAGGGCAAGTTCGTACGGGCTCTTGACGGACCGGACCTGCAGGATTTCTTTGTCGATTGACACCACATCCCTGAACGGAAAGTGCTTCTGCAGGCGCCTGAAGAGTGCCAGCGGCACCTGCTCGGTCTCGAGATAAACGGTGTCCGGAATCGTCGTCATGGAAGCCGCTGCATCACGGTAACTCCGCATTTGCAGGATTCGCGGGAACAGCGATTCGTCCTCTGCCCGCTCAAAACTCCGCCGCACCCAGAGGCAGGCCTCGCCATGCCGTGGAACAAGCAGCATGCCGTCCTGCATCGTGCCGGTGAAATAGTACAAGTTGAGCTTGGAAAAAATTATAGCAATTTCCCAGTCAGGATGCCGGGCGTCCATCAGGTGCCGGAAACGGATGAGGCGGTCGGTGAGTTCGCTGAGCGGGACTTTTGGATTCATCCAGTACTATCTGGTATCAAAACTATTTACGGGTGGTGAACCATGTGATCGATGCCCCGGTGTCTCACGTAATATCTGGTTTTTGAGAAGAGGTGGCGCACCCTGAATAAGTCCGGATTTTTACTGACCTCCGTTTCTATCGTTTCCGGTTCAGGTATCATCGCCATCCTGTCATATCCATAGTGTATCAATTCTTCAAAAGGAGGTATGACGGTTGATAATGAAAAAAATTGAATCCTGCCTGAATCATACCATTCAGGCTGCGGTGACCTGGTCGTAGAAAACCGCTGCCAGTACTGCACCGATCACCGGACCTATAATGTAAATGGGGAAGAAACTCCAGAGGTTCGAACCTCCCAGCAGCCAGTCCATGAGATACGGACCGAATGTCCGGGCCGGGTTGAGTGACGCCCCGGCGATATTCCCGGTCGCGGTGATCATGCCTCCTACCGTAAGCCCGATGATAAGTCCCGCAAATCCCGGGGGAGCACGCTCATCCACAGCAACCCCCATGATTGCGAGCATCAGGACAAAGGTCGCGATTGCCTCAACAAGGATCGCCTGCCCGTACCCAATCCCGGGAAACGGGGCTGTTGCCCCCAGCCCGCCGATGGTAACGGCATCCATCCCGACGGTAAGGAAAAAGAGCAGGCTGCCGATCGCAGCACCGATACACTGGGAAATAATATACCCGACAGACTCACCGGCGGGGAACCGTTTCGTTACCAGGAGCGCGATGGTTACTGCCGGGTTGAAATGGGCGCCGGATACCCGCCCGAGTGCATAAATCCCAACGGCGATGATGATGGCAAATGACATGCCGATGGCAAACCAGTCTGCAAGCCCGCCGAGCTGTCCTATACCTATATTGAACGCAGCTGCCGGTTTTGTCCCGGCGGCCAGCATCAGGGTCATCGCCGCTGCCCCGGCCCCGAAATAGACTAAAAGGAGCGTCCCGACACCTTCTGCAATGCAGCGGGTGGATAATGATGCCATTATTTACCGTCCCCGTATGCAGCGTTGCAGTCCGGGCAGAGCATCCGTGGCATCTTCCGGGGCAGCTTCCTTGAGGGCAGCGGATAACTCCCCTCCCAGACATCCACTTCCCTGCGAATCGTATGTTTCATGCATGTCCCCATACCGCAGGCAATACATGCTGCCACGGCATCACTGTCCTTTCCCTCTTTTGCACATACGTAACACTTCATGGTCTTAACCTCACATTCCTTGAAATCCCGGTATTGCATTGCATCTTTCCTGCAAACGTGAACACCCCGGGAAATCCATTGGGGGCTGCCGATGAACGATCCTGCAGAACCAATGAGCAGAACGGCAACCTCTTTGTGACAATGCGGTACTATTCGTGATTAAGGTTGCTGTTTTCCGGTTTCGTTTACATCAGCCGGTGTATGATTGCCCCTGCGCATGGTATGCATGGAAAGAAGAGATTCTGTCCCGGGCAATCTCAAAAATCACCACTACCAGAGACCGGGAAAAAGGCGGTACCGTACCTTCTGCGTATATTCCCGGTAGCCTTCCAGTTCCCGGGCAAGCATTTCCTCTTCGCCAAGGATTCTTGCCATGAGAAGAGCGGTCAGGGCCAGAGCGGCGGGGAGCCCGTACCATGATCCAAGAAGCAGCGGGGCCCCGAAAAACATGAGTATCGCCCCAAGGTACATGGGATGTCTCACAAACCCATATACCCCCGTTGACACCACCTGCTGCCCCCGGTCTTTCTGGATCCTGACAAGAGGTGAAAGGAACGTGTTGTCAGTATATGACCGGAAGAACAGGAAAAACGATCCCGCCAGAGCAGCTCCCCCAAAAAATTTCAGCCAGAGGGGGAAACCGGCCGATAACCCGAACCGTTTTGCTTCAAGCGGCATGACAACGAACCATAGGATGAACCCGACCAGGAGTCCGTAGACGACATACCGGTCCCAGCCTTCCTGGTTTCCGGTACCCGGCTGCTTGTAGCGTTCTTCGAGCAATGCCGGGTCCTTGCGGTATAAGTAGAGAATCGTCGTATAACAGAGGCCCAGGAACCAGATGCTGAAAATCCAGCCCTCATGCCAGGTGAAATCCCCGGAAATGACGAAAAAGAGTGCGGGAAATAAAAGAATGTAAAGGAATGCGAAGATAATCTTTTTTTTCATGCATACCACCCGGGAGGCAAAGCCGTACTATTTCCCCGGTTCGCTGCCGGGCTCTATCGGCGTCTTTTGTGACCTGCCGGTTTCTTTCCTTCTTTTTTCTGTTCCGGCTTCTTCTCCTTATGGACATCCTCGCTCTCGAGCTCCGCAATTACGTCCACCGGGTCATCCATGAATTTTGTCAGGCGGAGGATCTCCAGGAGACGCTCCATGCCGATGAAATGCTCCGCCATCACCTTTGCCAGGGGCGTCATGACCAGCCTGCTCCCCTGTTTTTCAACCAGCCGGTGGGCGACCAGCTCGGGGAGGACCGG
>DATEXZ010000208.1:0-4231 GCA_035256445.1 Methanoregula sp. | reverse complement strand
AAACCCCCGGATACCAGTGCACCATGGAACATTTTTGCCAGCGCATCCTTCTGCTTTTCGGTAAAGTAAATCGTGACGTTCCGGCAGATAATGACGTCGAGCCATCGGGAGACCGGAACCCCGCTCATCAGGTCGTGGGGCTGGAAGCGTATCATTTCCTTCAGGCAGGGCTTCACCTGAAAATTCCCGTCAGGGAGGCCGGTGAAATGGCGCCGGACCTGTGCTTCAGATAATTTAACCATCGCCTTTTTTGTATAGATGCCATCCTTTGCTTTTGCGAGTACATTTTTATCGATATCGGTTGCGATGATACGGGCAGAGGTCCCGGATTTCTGAAGGATGAGATCGGAGAGTATCATGGCAAGGGAATACGGTTCTTCACCGGTGGAACATCCGGCACACCAGATACGCAGCTGTTTCCGCTGTCTGAACAACAAGGGCAGGATGTCTTTTCTCATGCATTCATAAACCTCGTTATCCCGGAAGAATTCCGTGACATTGATGGTAAGCGCATTTCGCAGGTTCTCCAGTTCGGGGGGGGTTGCCAGAAGGTACTGGTGATAATCTTTGAATGTTTCATTTCCGGATGAACGCATCCGTGAGAGGAGCCGGCGCCTGATGTAATCCTCTTTGTAATTTGAACACTGCATTCCCAGTGTCCGTTCAATGAACTGCTTCAGCTCTGCAAAATCGTCCATGACGTTCCCGGATTGCTGCAATTATTTCCTGCTGGTCCCATGAATGAATGGCCATAATCTTCGATAAAGCGGTATGAAAGAGTTCCGCGGGCTAATTCAGGTGGAACTTCTCAATCATCTTCCGGCTGCGCCCTGCCATCTCCGAGAGTTCTGCTGATGCACTCGCAATCTCCTCGGTCGAAGCACTGGTCTCCTCGGCAAGGGCAGCCATATCCTCCATCCGCTGCTGGTTATCATTGGTCAGGGTCGAAACAGATTCTATACCGGTCATAAGCGTAGTGGTAGCCTTCGCCTGGTCTTCTGTTGCCCTGGTGATCTCGGTAACCCCAAGCGATACAATATTTGCCTCGGCAATGATCAGGTTGAGTGATTCGACAGTCCTGTTGACACTGTCGATGCCCGTTTTAATCTCTGCAAAGGAGGTTTTCATCGAACCGGCAGTCTGTTCACTCTTCTGCTGGATACCTTTGATAAGGCTCTCGATCTGGCTGCTCGCTTTTTTGGATTCACCCGCAAGATTCTTGACTTCGCCCGCGACCACAGCAAAACCGCGCCCGTGTTCGCCGGCTCTCGCAGCTTCGATCGCTGCATTGAGTGCCAGGAGGTTCGTCTGGTTGGCAATATCCGTGATAAGGTTCACAATCTTTGAGATTGCACGCATCTGTTCATTCAGTGCGGTAATGTCATCCATACTCTGCAGGGAAATCTTCTCCACGTTCTGCATCTTGGTGGTCGCAATCTTTCCGATCTCTGCTGCCTGCGCACCTTCCTTTGACGCCTTTTCGGCATGGGTCATTACTTCATGGGAAGAACTGGCTATCTCTTCGATTGATGCCGAGATATCTGAGATTTCCGATGATATCTTCTCAACATTTGTCAGCTGCAGTTTGGAATTATCCGCTGCTTTCTGGGACGATATGGCAACCTGCTCCGTTGCCTTGGCAATTTCTTCCGTGCTCCGGATTGTGTCATTGATCGTCGCGTCGAGTTTTGCCATTGCCTGCGTCAGCTCCGATAAGACGGCATTTATTGAATCGACGGCCTTATTATAGTCCGTTTTGAGCCTGGCCAGAGGATCAGCGTCATCGACGCTTACATGGTATGTCAGGTCACCGGCCGCGATCTTTGCCAGTGCAGTCTGGAGTTCTGAGGCACTCGCGGTAAGGAGTTCCGCATTTGCCCGAGCCTCCTCCATCATCCCGTTGATCTTTGCTTCCTGCTCCCTCTGTTTTGAAATATCATTATACACACACACGATGGTCTGGAGATTTCCTTTCGGATCAACCATCGGGATACCATACTGGTGAAGGATACGGACACCGGTCGGGAATTCAATTTTGATCTCGCCAAAACTTCTTTTTTGTTCCTGGAGGACTTTTTTGAGCCCTTCACCATGCTGTTCCAGAATCTTGAAATCTTTCGCGCTCATGCCGATAAGCCGATCCCTGGCAAGTCCGGTCAGGGCAATGTAGGCATCGTTAACCATGATGATCTTGAATCCGGTATTCATCAGCATAATCGGCATCGGATTCTGATTGACAATAATGTCTGAACGCAGTTTGAGGAGAGCAACTTCGTCCATTTTCTTTTGCAGTTCCTGCTGGCTTCTTCGCTGGTCGGTGACCTCGTTGTAGACAAAGAGGAGAT
The DNA here is from genome assembly GCA_035256445.1 of Methanoregula sp. Lineage (GTDB taxonomy): Archaea > Halobacteriota > Methanomicrobia > Methanomicrobiales > Methanospirillaceae > Methanoregula. The sequence goes on along the minus strand of DATEXZ010000208.1, from coordinate 1,886 downwards.
TGGTGATCTCATTTTTTGCATTCAGGATGGGCATTACATACTGCTCAAGAATGTGTGTGCCGCTGGGAAGTTCTACCGTTACTTCCCCGAATGCACGGCGTTTCTTATCGATTGCAACCCGGGCACCTTCTCCTTTTTGTTCGAGGATTTTTACTTCCCGAAGGCTCATACCAATAACCCGGTCACGGGGAATGCCGCTCATCTTTGCATAGGCTGCATTCGCCTCGACGACTGAAAAACCAGGATCGGTCATCAGCATGGGGATCGGGTTCTGCTGGACAATCGTGTCGGCCGTCCGGTGCAGTTCGGTGATCTCTTCCATCTGCCGCCGGTCCTCAGTGATATCGTTATAAACGACAAGGATGCTGGTCACGTTACCGCTGTTGTCCTGGATAGGAATACCGTACTGCTGGAGGCGCTTCGCACCGGTGGGAAACTCGACAAGGACTTCTCCTGCCGTGCGTCTCTTTTCCTTGATCACCTGCTTTAGTCCTTCCCCGCTCTGGTCCAGGATCCTGAAATCACGGAGGGTCATCTTGAGCAGCTCGCTGCGACCGATACCACACAGGTTTGCATACGCTTCGTTCACAACCCGTATCTGGAAATTCATGTCCACGAGAATGATCGGCATCGGGTTCTGCTGGACTATGGTTTCCGAGCGGTGACGGAGCTGTTCGATCTCCTCATTCTTTTTCTTTTGTACCGTCATGTCATTGTACACAAACAAGAGGGTAGTGACGTTCCGGTCATTGTCCATTATCGGAATGCAGTATTGTTCAAGTACGCGGGTACCTGATGGTAATTCGACAATCACTTCTCCAAAGGAGCGCCGTTTCTCCTGCAGTGCAACCTTTGCGCCTTCTCCTTTCTGACTGACAATCCTGAAATTTTTAAGATTCGTCTTTAAGAGGTCGTCCTCGCTGATGCCACTCATCCGGATATACGAAGCATTTGCCTCAATGATCGAGAACGTCGGCGTGGTGAGGAGCATGGGAACGGGATTGTTGCTGACCATTATGTCAAGACGTTTTTTCAGTTCCGCGATGGTCTCTTCATATTCCCTGACCGTTGCTGTTCCTGCCAGAGAACCGGCGGATGTCTGCGGGGCAGATGCCCCCGTGAATAATGCTTTTCTCCCTGGTCTTTCTGTCATGTTCCGTTCCCCTTTTTTTCCTTCATAGCTCATTGTTTCCATTGTTTTTCCTGAGATTTACTTTTTTGAGGCGTCTTCAATCATTTTCTGCATATCGAGCCAGATGATCAGGCCTGTGCTCGTTTTTTCAGCCGCTTCACTTTTCTGTTTGATGATACCTTTTACAAAACCGGAGACTTCAGATGCAAATCCTTCACCGAGATGTTCAATGTCAGCCCGTGGAACCTGCATGACCCCCAGGACATCATCCACAATAATCCCGACATTGCTGCCGGCTCCTGCTTCCGGGACCAGTACGATAATCTTCTGACCGGGCCGTATCTCCTGGTGGGGCAATCCGAGAAGGGTATTGAGGTTCATGATGTTGGTGATCTCCCCACGCAGGTTGATGACACCCGAGATATATGAAGGTGCCCGGGGGATCGGGGTAATCGGGATCATTTCGACTATTTCCCGTGCGAGCTGGATATCGAGCGCGTAGCGTTCACCCCCCAGTACAAATTCTACAATATCAACCGTTGGATCCATGCTTTACCCCAGCCTGAATTTTTCCATCGTCATTTTCAATCGGTTTGCAAGTTCGGCAAGTTCAGCGGAAGCACTGGCGATCTCTTCTGTTGACGCACTGGTCTCCTCGGCAAGGGCCGCCATATCCTCCATCACTCTCTGGTTTTCGCGGGTGATGGCACTTGACCGCTCCATACCGTGTACCAGGCGCGATGTTGCCTCTGCC
>DATEXZ010000207.1:0-4588 GCA_035256445.1 Methanoregula sp. | reverse complement strand
GTTCATCACTCTTTCCAATGATCAGTACAAAACGTGACGTACGAGATTCCGTCCGTCAGAATCACCTGATTCGCCTGCATGGATGAATCACCACCAATATTTCCATCTCATTCGGTGGGGTTGAAATGCAACTATTCACGTATTTTCTCCGTAAAAGCTAACAAATAAACATTTCCGCGTTCGGTAATAAAGTGCACTGTCTTATATTGCCGGTTTTAAAGGTGCAGACGCGCTGGTATATTCACCATTCATTATTCCATTCGCTTACGCTCATAACGCTCCTTCTCACTTCACATTTTCTCGCTAATAACTCCAGCAGTATTCTGAGAACTGCTCCCTCAGCATGGTTCCACCCATATTTTTATCCGTTCAAACGGAAAAGTGAACATATCAGTCCCACCGGTTGAAGGATGCCGATGTGGGGTTGCACGCTGGAGAGAGGTGAGTTTCATGAACAGCTCAACGAAAAATGCTGTTCCACCCGATATCCCGTTCGGGTTAAGCCTCAATTCCCGGTAATGGATGAAAGGAGATTTTTACATATGGCTGAAGAGGAATGTATGAGTTATCCGGCGCTTGGGGAACCTGCCCCGGACTTTGAAGCTGAGTCAACGCATGGCCCGATCAGACTCTCGGACCTGAAGGGGAAATGGGTGGTGCTGTTTTCCCATCCCGCCGATTTCACACCGGTCTGTACAACGGAGTTCATGGCGTTTGCCGGAATTAATGATGAACTTACAGCACTCAATGTGAAACTCGTCGGATTATCGGTTGACAGCATCTCCGCACACCTCGCCTGGGTGCGCAACATAAAGGAGAAGATGGGTGTCACCATCCCATTCCCGGTCATTGCCGACCTGAACATGAAAGTGGCAAAGAAGTACGGCATGATCCAGCCGGCCCTGAACTCGACTGCGGCGGTCAGGAGTGTTTTCTTCATCGACGACAAGGGAATCCTGCGGGCTATGATCTACTACCCTATGTCGAGCGGGCGGTTTATGCCCGAGATCATCCGGCTGGTAAAATCGCTGCAGACAACGGACAAGTACAAGGTATCGACGCCGGCAAACTGGCAACCCGGCGACATGGTTGTCGTCCCTGCACCCAAAACCGCTGCCGAGATGGAGAAGCGCTTAAGCGAAGGGTACGACTGCAAGGACTGGTACCTCTGCTATAAAAAAGTGTGAATGGCGGGGAGATGATGTCAGAATGCATTGTAAGGGGCGAAAAAGTACCGGGCAATGCAGAACACCAAATGAGAATCGGTATCTTACTCCCGGCCGGTGCGGGAATCAGGCAACATACCGTTCTTTGACGGGAGCCACATGAGTAAGATGAAAATAGTACTGAAAAGAAAGGAATGGAAAGGTGAAAAACATGAAGAAAGGTTTTGCAGCAAATCTTGAAGAAGAGACAAGAAAGAACACGGATTTCCGCAGGGTATTATACACGGGAAAATTCAGCCAGCTCGTCCTGATGTGCCTCAAGCCAAACGAGGACATCGGTATGGAGACTCACGATGATGTTGACCAGTTCTTCCGTTTCGAAGAGGGGGAAGGAGCAGTTGTGATTGATGACACGAGACATATAGTGAAGGATGGCAGTGGCGTGATAGTTCCCTCTGGCGCAAAGCACAACGTAATCAACACGTCAAGTACCAAAAATCTCAAATTGTATACAATCTACTCCCCTCCGGAGCACCAGGATAAGGTCATCCGGAAGACGAAGCAGGACGCCATTGCCCGGCCAGAGGAATACGACGGAAAGCCAACTGAAAAATAATTATCGGGACTTTTTCACACTCATTTTTTTCTGCCAGCAGTGCCGGCATTATTTCGCCGAAAGTACTAAGAATTTTTAAAAAACAAACCGGGACAACAATTATTAAAAAATTACAACCCTGCAATGCGGAGGATCGTTCCAAGCAGAATGCCGAATATACATGTGGACGCGGATAACATCCCGAGAACAATATCTCCAACTATTATCCCGATTTCCCGCGACAGGTAAGTTTGGTTCAGATTGAGCCTTCGTACCTGACGAAATGATTTTGCATCCGGCGAAACCAGGGCATTATTTTTTCTTATACGATCATGATGTTCTCGTTATGACAGATTTTTTCAATGAGCTTTCGCTGGTTACTTCAGTCCGACACTGTCACTTCACTGGTAGGATCAACTTCTATCTGATTTCTTATTATTCCAACTTCAAAAGAAGAGGAAATTTTTATTTTTTACGCGATACACAAATCGAATGTGTTGAGGTCTGTAATAAGAATTGCTGATATTTTTACGGGAATCGCCAGAAGGCTAAAAACAGGAATAGTACAAGTATCGGTACTTGAATGAAAAATGTTCTGGCTCAGTTGAAATCATCAGAATATTTTCTTAACGCTCTTTGGGGGCTACGTCATATAATGCCTCCGCCCCCACCGCTGTTGCACCCCCCTGGAGCGATAACTCATAGAAGGTAATACGACACAATCACAAAGCGCAGGGGCGGTTCGGGGGGACAGGCACTGTCCCCTCCGTAAAATTGATGCTTTACAATTTGTTGAAAACTTAGGGTTTCTACAAAGCCAATGTTCTCGTAATTATTGAACTATAAGGTCTGTTTGCCTGCTTTTGGCATCCTTCTCGTTTTTGATACTATCCATAATCTGTTCAAAGGATTTTTCCAGCTCGTAGACTTTCTCCGGCCGGCCCTTTCTCTCTTTTAATCGTTCGCGATATCTGATCCATCCCCGATCAACAAGATATTTCAATGCAATGCTCACTTCCGGCTGGCGCAAATCCGTTCCTCGTTCAAGTTCACGTGAAGTTGCTTCCGGAGTTTTTCCAAGAAACACCAGGACCGTCGCAATGTTTTTCCTGGTCCCGATTTTGATCAATAGATTTGCGAATTCTTCTTCCTTATCGGTAAAATACACTACTTTCTTCCTTATCATCTATATCACGAAAACTACTCTATCATGTTTCGAACAAGTTGGTCTATCACTTGGTATATTCATGTCACTGGAAGATTCTATCCAACGATATAATTCATATAATTTTCTAATTTGAACCGCGGCTGTTCGACTAAATAAAAGTTGACCTGGAGATGGCAATATCTGAGTTTATACAGATTGAGTGCGATTGTAACACAGCGGGTTGATTCCGAGTGTCTTCCCTGTTTATTCAGGGTTATTGTTTTATTGAACCACGCGTCTGCACAGTCAGGATCCATCTGAAGTGCATGATCATTGGAAACAATTGCCTTGTCATACTCACCGCGGTAATCATGAATATCACTTTCTCGCACAAGATGTCAATTCTATGATCGGATTCTTATTGCTGAAATTCATGTGCGAAATTATTCATTACGTTGAACAGAGTTTTTCCCTGCCCTCGCACAATGCCGTTCCCGCAGGGCAATCTGTATGGCAGGCTTACCGTCAATACTGGTTCTTACCCCCCTGCCTTCAACAATCACCGATGTTCCATCAGTTCGACGCATACGCAATTCTATCGGAAGTGTTATTTCTCCTCCGAGGTCTTTTTCCATATTTTTCATGGCAGTATCGTGGAATTCCGGCAGAATAAAATCAAGAACATTTTTCCCAAGTATTTCTCCCGAATGTGAAGCACCAAGCAGGTCGAGAGCTGCAGGATTCGTAAACACGATTTTTCCATCTATCTGGATTAAAACAGCATCAGGAGAAATATCCACAAGCTGGCGGTATCGTTCTTCGCTCTGGATAAGTGCCTCTTCAGTATTCTTTCGATCGGTAATGTCACGGGAAATAATCGCGATCCTGGTCACTTCTCCGGTCTCGCTCATGACGGGATAGGCAACCGTGTCATACCATCTGCCATCGCGTTTATCTTCAAACCGCACCATCGCTTTTGTTTCTATTACTCTGGACATAAGAAGTCGTCTTGACTGTGCTATATCTTCTGGCAGGAGATCATCAGCTAAAACACCGATTAACTGTTCGGCCGTTCTTCCGAATCGTGAAGCGGCGGTTGCATTCATTGCCAGAATAACCCCTTGTGAATTTGTCAGAATGACAGAATCTGTCGGTGTATTGATGAGGGCACGTGCAGTCTCTTCACTCTCGCGCAATGTATCCTCCACCTTTTTTCTTTCATTGATGTCACGAACGATAACGAGATCTGCAGGTCTTCCTTCATACACAATGACACCAGCATTCATTTCCACAAAGGACCTGCTGCCATCTTTGTGCATGAGTGTTGTTTCATACAGGGAAGGGGGGGATTCTCCGGATATCCGTCGCTTATAAATATCGAGAAGTTTGGAAAGAGCATCAGGATGAACGAAATCTGTGAACGGTCTTCCCATGATCTCAGCGTTTGAACCTCCCCAGAATTCTGGTAGTCGCGGGTTACACATCTTAATGATGCCGTCCTGTATGACACATATAACATCGTTCGCTCGATTGATGAGGGTCCGGTATTTCTCTTCACTCTCCCGCAACTCCATTTCAATACGTTTGCGCTCCGTTGTATCCCGTATTGCTACCTGTATTGCAGGTTTACCATTGAATGTTGTTTTCACTCCCCTGCCTTCAGCAACAATCGTTGTTCCG
>DATEXZ010000206.1:0-7230 GCA_035256445.1 Methanoregula sp. | reverse complement strand
TGATATGCCTGTCGTAATCTCGATGTACAACGCATTCACCGGGCTTGCCGTTGCACTCGATGGGTTCTCGTTTGCGACCCCCAACTATGCCATGGTTGTTGCAGGTATCATTGTCGGGGCCGCCGGTTCACTGCTCACGCTCAATATGGCCCGGGCCATGAACCGCTCGCTCTCGAATGTGTTCTTCGGTGCATTCGGCGCGACGGAGGAGAAAGGGGTAGCGATCCAGGGCAGCATGAAGTCGATTGAGGCCGACGACGTAGCGGTCCTGCTCGCGTACGCGGACAAGGTTATCATCGCTCCCGGCTATGGTATGGCAGTTGCCCAGGCGCAGCAGAAAGTCAAGGAGCTGACCGATCTGCTCGGAAGCAGGAACATTCAGGTGAAGTTCGCTATCCACCCGGTAGCCGGGCGGATGCCCGGACATATGAACGTCCTTCTTGCCGAGGCCGGGGTAGCTTACGACCACCTTTTCGACCGGGACGAAATAAACCCGGAGTTCCCGAGCACCGATGTCGTCCTCGTCATCGGGGCAAATGACGTCGTCAACCCGGCAGCTCACCGTCAGGGGAGCCCGCTCTTCGGTATGCCCATTCTCGACGTCGAGCAGGCAAAGAACGTCATCGTCCTCAAGCGCGGCCAGGGGAGGGGCTTTGCCGGGATCGAAAACGACCTGTTCTACCGGGACAACACGCGGATGCTGTACGGCGACGCGCAGGACTCCGTCGGGAAGCTCGTGCAGGCCATCAAGAAACTCTAGGTCTGCGGGGTGTCCCTGCTGACAGGAACTATAAAGTCATCATATGCAATGGAGGCGGGTTAAGAAAGGGTCAGGCACAATCCCTCCTTGCATACCTGTCAACAGTTCCTGACGATGTTCAGCACCAGTTTTTTTGAAAAGATCTTTTCAAATGCCTTTTCTTCGGCCTCAACGCCCCAGATTTCCAGCTGACAGTCCCCCCGGGTGACTACATCGAGGATGACCGAGTTTTTTTCAACACGGGAGAAACGAACATCCTGCACGAGCGCTGTATGGCTGCGGTCGAGACTTTCTCCAAGACGAATGAAGGTCGTCAGTACTCCCAGGGTGTCTCGTTCATGTGCATCAAACATAAGAATTTCGGGATCTTTTTTCCTCGGGGTTTTTTTCCGGTGAAACCGTGCGATATTGGCCATGAAACTGATCTCCTTTTGATCAAAACCAAGAAGTTCTGAATTTTTTATGATATAGTATGAATGCGCATGATGGTTGGTGTAGGAGATGAAGGAGCCGATATCATGGAGAAATGTAGCGTATTCAAGCAGTTCACGCTCTCGGTCACCAAAGGAGTGGAGTTTTAATTGTCCTGCCGAATCAAATAACGAAAGCACGAGGCTCGTGACCGTCCTGGCGTGTACCTCATTGATTCCACAGGATCTTCCCAGCTGCAGGACACTGCGCTGACGGGGTGAGAGATCTCCAAGAAGAGGAAATACATCCATTCTCGAGCAATAATCGACCAGGAGTCCATCCTGCAGACCGCGATCGGTGATGGTAACGGCATCGAGGGCCAACTCTTTCATGAATGTATCAAGAATTGCAGCTCCCGGTATGATGATATCTGCACGCCCGGGATTTATACCCGGAATTTTCCTGCGTTGCTCAAGAGGAACCGAACAGAGCAGATCGATGACTTTGCGCAAATCTTTAGAGCTCAGGACCGCCTCTCCGGAATTTTCCTCCACGTGAAGAATTTTCTGGGCAATTTCATAGAGGTTTATGATTGTGCCGGAACTGCCGATTGCAATGTCGGGTTTCTGGTCCCGAATCTTCCGGACTGAATGAATAATGGCATCTTTAATTGGCTGCTGGATTTTCCTGTACTGGTGATGAGAAACCGGACCGGTTGAATGAGCGTTCAGGTAAAGATTTGAAAGCCGTATTGCCCCCAGCCTGAAACTTTCCAGATACTGGTAGTTCTGTTCTCCACCAACTGCAATCTCTGTACTTCCACCACCGATATCAATAAAAAAAGCCAGGCGGTTGCCAAGGTGAAATCCCCGTGAAACACCGAGATAAATCAGGCGGGCTTCTTCCTGTCCGGAAATTACCCGGACATCGAGGCGGGCTTCCTGACGCAAAAGGTGCAGGATCTCCTGCTGGTTTGACGCCTCCCGCATGGCAGATGTCGCAACGGCGACAAATTCATCGGTGTGAAATGTCCGTGCAAGTTCTGTTAACTGCTTACAGACAATAACCAGTCGTTCGATGGCTTCCGGGAGGATCTCTTCTTCTTCAAATTCTCCCTCTCCGAGTCGCACCTGTTGCTTCTGCCGCGAAAGAATGCTGTAGGAGTGATTGGGATTGAGCCTTACGACAAGGAGCCGGACTGAGTTTGTCCCGATATCAATAAACGATACGACACGACCATCCGGACCGACCGGTGTTGTTTTCACCGGATCACCAGGGTCCGTTCAAATACCTCCGTGAAGAGATCTCCTTTCTGTAATGCCCGCTCAATTTCTGCAGATGCATCGCGCTGAACTGACGTTTCAATGACAACCTTGTCGGTACCCGCTGTGCAGTGAACCGAAGTAACCGATCCGAAATGGAGATAGTCCAGACCATCAGCAATCCGAACCAGGGAAGCTAGCATCAGGACATGCTTACGCTGTTCCGGGGAAAGGAGAGAGAAAAAACCATAGGACTCAAGGCGAACAGTTCCCCGGTGGGCGGCAGAAATGAGTCCAATCATACCACGGTCAGTTATACTGACGGGGAGGGTGTCGTCAGATACAATCATGTCCATACTGCGATCCCCATGTCCTTTCTGTCCGTATTTCCAGCCGATATCATGAAGGGAGCAGGCACATTCAAGTAAGAATCGTTCCTGGGCCTGCATCTGGTGAAGAGCCGCAAGATCGTCGAAGATCTGCAGGGCGAGCGTGGTTACGGTACGACTGTGCGGTATTCCTTCAGGAAACAAAGAGGAAAGTGCAGATACTGAAGAGCGGACCGCATCAGGGTGCGGAATTTCAGGCAGACCGAACCGTTTCTTTATTCCTCCGGTAAGGGTGACGCGGAGCTCATCCCAGATACGGGCACTCCCCACCGATTCCCAGTATCTCACAAGTCTGCGGTAGATACGTTTTCGCTCCTTCTCCCGGTCAGATAAAAAATGTCGGTAGCTGGTCACTCTCCTTCCTTCCATTCCCGGGGAGGCGGGGTCATTTCCCGGTGAAGAACGTTCAGTCAGCAGCATGGCCATCACGGTGTCAATCCAGACATCGCAGTCATGGAGGTCCCCAAGGATTTCCTGGATTCTTTTTACCCGTATAAGGGATTTTTTGAGATTCCGGCGGTAGAGAGGAGCATACACTTCCATCGTGTACCTGAGTTTTTTTGCCGCGATTCTCATTGCGTGATGTTCTGCAACAGCATCCGGATTATACATATGACATTCATACTGCATCAGGGCAGAGAGGCGGTTGGAAATGCGGGCGGCAGAAACCGGCGGAATTCCATACAGGGCTGGTTTTGTCCGGGCATTTCCGGCCCTGGTGATAACCTCATTGCAACCGGCTCTCATATCTTCGGGCATACCGCTCCTTTCCAGGTGTTCCAGGGCTGACAGAACAGTACCCTGGAGTTTCTGGCGCTTTTTCTTCAGCCGTATGAGAAGGAATGTTTCAACATCGACTGGACGGATCTCTGTGCCCGTATCGCTGCAGGGATCCCCTAGTGCCCTTTCTTTCTTCAGTCGCTCCAAAAACGCTATCTGGACATCCGCATCCCGGGCATCACCCAGGGCACGGGTGATCTTTTGCAGTTCCCGCATCCATACGCGGAATTTTTTTTTAGGGAAACATGACTTAAAAAGAGGGAGTGCCGCCCTGATCCGCCGTGATGCAACACGCATCCGGTGGATATGTTCGATATCCTGTGCAGACCGGACACCGTCAATCTCACCGAGAAATGCGTCGAGGAGTGGAAGAATCCGCTGCACACCAAAAATGCAGGCTGCCGGTACCTGTCCGGGCGCTTCACCGTTGGTCATTATACCAGACCCCCCGGTGATCTGCCAGCCAGCTCTGTGCATTCAGGGGTTGTGCATCCCTCTCAGGCACCCTTCGTTCATAGGTCCCGTCACTTTTCAGGAGACGTGTCTTGACCGTGTCCTGCAGCTGGACCGGGAGAATGATGGATATGATCGTTTTGCGCAATGCAGGATCTTCAACGGGAAACAGCACTTCGACACGACGGTCAAGGTTACGCGGCATGAGATCAGCGCTTCCTAAAAAGACCTCTTCATCGCCCCCGTTATGGAAATAGTAGATCCGGGCGTGCTCGAGAAACCGCCCGACAATCGCACTTACCGTGATATTTTCGCTTATCCCCTGAATTTCCGGTCGCAGACAACAAATGCCCCGGACCTGCAGCTCGACGTTTACACCGGCCTGTGACGCCCGGTACAGGGCAGCAATACAGACGGGATCGACCAGTGCATTCATCTTGAAGATCAGGTGCCCGTCACCATGCGAACGGTGCCGGGAGATTTCGCGGTCAATCCGGTCTAGGATACCCTGACGAAGTGTTACCGGTGCAACCAGTAGTTTCTGGTACTGTTCAATCCGTGCATACCCGGTAAGGAAATTAAAGAGGTTTGCAACATCCTCCCCCGTTTCCCTGTCACAGGTAAACAGGCCAAAGTCAGTATAGACACGACTCGTGGTGGCATTATAATTGCCGGTGCCGAGGTGCATATATCGGCGTATACCGTCTTTTTCCCGGCGGACGACCATGCATAGTTTTGCATGGACCTTCAGGCCAACAACTCCATATACTACATGGACTCCCTGATGTTCAAGAGCACGTGCCCACCCGATGTTGTTCTCCTCGTCGAAGCGGGCCTTGAGCTCGATCAGTGCGGCGACCGCTTTTCCGTTTTCGCGGGCTTCCATGAGGGCATTCACGACCGGGGAGTTTGAGCCGACACGGTACAGGGTAATTTTTATCGCAAGGACATCCGGGTCATGGGCTGCCTGCCGGATGAAGGTAACCACCGGAGAGAAACTGTCATACGGGTGGTAGAGAAGGATATTGTGATGGCGGATGGCAGAAAAGATATCCTTTCCCTCGGCAAGATCCGAAGGGACTGAAGGGAGAAACGGTATATCTTTCAGGTCAGGACGATCGAGTGAAAGAAGTTCCATGAGATCGGCCATACCGACCGGGTGACCGACGCGGTAGAGCATGCCGGGAGTTATTCCCAGTTTCTTTTCCAGCATGCTGCAGATGCCATCGTGCATCGAACGGTCAACTTCAATACGAACCGGTTTTCCATGGGCCCGCTGCTCCATGATCTCTTCTACGGTGGTCAGGAGATCCGAGGCTTCATCCACCTCAATTTCAAGATCTGCATCGCGGGTAATCCTGAACGGGAATGAAGCAACCACGTCCATCCCGCAAAACAGCATATCCAGGTTCGCCGCGATGATCTCCTCGAGATACACGAAATGGATACCGGAAGTATCACCATTCGGGCTTCCTGTAGCCACAGGGACCCTGACAAGACGGGAAAAGAGGTTTGTCGGGACTTTTACCCTCGCAAAAAAATCTTTTTTATTCAGGTCTCTGACGATAATGGCAAGGTTCAGGGAAAGATTCGAAATGAAGGGGAACGGGTGGGCACTGTCAAAGGCAAGCGGAGTGAGGACAGGGAAGATCTCTTCAACAAAGAACCTGTTGACCGCTTCTTTCTGGGGTTGAGTGAGATCCGCGTACATGTGGACAAAGATCCCGTTTGCAGCAAGTGCCGGAAGGATTTCCTTGTGCCAGGTATCGGACTGGGCATCCAGTTCAGGGAGGAGCATCTGGCGTATTGCTTCCAGCTGCTGCCCCGGTGTCATGCCGTCCGGAGGAGATTTCAGCACCCCCTGGGCAAGCTGCCGCTGGAGACCTGATACACGTACCATAAAAAATTCATCGAGATTATTGGCAAAGATTGAAAGAAACTTCACCCGTTCCAGAACAGGGTGAATTTCATCCCGTGCCTCGTCAAGAACGTGGTGGTTGAACCGTATCCAGCTCAGTTCACGGTTGATATAGAAAGCAGGATTTTCAACAGACTGCTGTGGTATATCCATTGGTCAGTTCCCCGTAAATGTACGATCTGTCAGGGTAGTGCTCCCCCGGTTCCTTTACAGTAGAGAAAGGTGCACGATGAAATATATCCTTCCGTGTGCTGCGACACAGGACTGATATGAACGCAGCTGCCCCGGTTTATTTTAAAAATGTGATATTCATGATTTTTTGGATCAGCCATTGAAGTTATGGAATTTATGACAATGTTCGATATACTCCTGCTTCCGGTGCTCACTCGCATTCAGGGGCGGCCTGAGATACCCGATCTCCGGAGTCTGGATGGCGGGGCAGAACGGGCAGAGTGCCGCCTGAACATCATCTGCCTTATCTCGTACCGGACAGTAATAAACACCGTCGATGCATTCCACCTTATCGCCACCGGGAAACGGTGTACCAACCGCATGTCCAGGTTCGCGGAGGACAAACATGCAGAAACCAGCAAGAAGGAATTTCAGGAAACGGAGCCCTGCACCTTCACCCGTTCCTGAAGCTTCGCACTGGGCAATCACCATGTTCCAGAATTCTTTCTGCCGTTCAGTGAGCGGTTCGTGCATCGTGGCAAAGACCCCCTGCTGTTTCATCAGGCGGATGGTCTGCCATGTCCCGGTAAGGTGTTCGGCGATCTTCATCTCCAGCTGATCCCGGTATTCCGGCGTGATATCCCTGATCCTGATCCCGAAATTCCGTTTCATCTGCTGGAGATCCCGGGGAGAATAACGCAGTATAATCCGTGAGATGGACTCACCAAGTTCACCCCTTGTTGTGATCCTGTTCAGGATAGTACATTCGTCGCGGATTTTTTCGGATTCTCCGTTGGTTAAGGTTGGATTATCCGGGGGAGTTTTTTTGAAGAGCATGCTGATTTCTCCGATCTTGACGAAAGAGGGCCCGGTCCCATTACTGGCCGGGTCACCAGGTATCAATGAACATATACCAATTTTCCTGCGGTTTAATTAATGTCTCTTTTCATATTCAGGAAAATAATCTCGCAACGGCGCTATGGAACATTGGTTATATGTATCAATGACTTCCCTGGTAGTTTCATTGTCGGACCGGCGTACTCTTCGATCACTGATTTTTAATGGACACTTTTGCGAGGGTTACCC
>DATEXZ010000205.1:0-6223 GCA_035256445.1 Methanoregula sp. | reverse complement strand
TCCGCCCTGCCGGCAGGGAAGATCCCGTCGTGCATTGTTTTACACTTCATTTTACAGTTTTGTAAAAAAACCCATACGTGCCGATAATAGTTTGCACTCCCGCACCCCTGCCAGCAGCGGGTGATACAAGATTGGCATATTTTGCACATCTGATTACTGAGTTCGCATTTTTGACAGGCTTACCCGCTCTGGTTTTGACAGGGTTAATTGTCGTCTGGTAATACCAGCCGGGTTTTCAAGTTGTGACCCTGTCGTTATACGATGATATGACAGAGGGTAGAAATGGCAGCGCATACCATGGCGGTATTGCCTTTAATGAGGGATGATGTTGCCGGATTGAAAAGATACAGAAAATACCATTGCAGAATTTTATGATGAGGGGGATGCTCAAATCCAAGCTACCAGAATTGTTTCAAAATTTGTTTCAAAATTTGATTTATGAAAGACATTTCATAAAGCTCCCGAATAATGTCAGGAATGGAACTGCTTAAGGTTCACCGGCTGCGAATGCAGTCATGAGAGAACGGAAAACCCCGTCACAAAGACACGACTGATATATTTGGCAGGCAAGAAAGTAATCGTTGAACGCGAAGAGGGAGATGAAAAACAATGGACAAATTTGAAGAGTTGCATAAGGGATGGGCAAAGGTACCGGAGTCGAAGCAGATACAAATGGATGAAGCAAAAAAAAGAGAATGTACCTGCCCGAAATGCCCGACTTACACCAATTGTGCAAAAAATGCAAAAGAGCTGCTTTTCTGTATGAAAGGGAAGAGCTTCATGTGCATTGATAAAGCTGTGGAATGTATCTGTCCGAGCTGCCCGGTTACGGAGGAATATGGACTCAAGCACAAGTTCTTCTGCATGAAAGGAGCGGAGAAAGCCCAGCGCTATGAGAATGCGTTATGGGGAACAAAAATGGTCTGATTACAATCTCAACTGATAACGACTAAACTTTAATAATTTATTTTTGTTTTTAATTTGCATAATAGAATTGCAAATTTGTTTAAAAGACAATAACGTACCACGATTGTATCCCACAATTATTTTCCTCCCCAATTTCCCTCCCGTAACAGTGCTCACAGATCATCACATCCGCCAGACGGTCAATTCATTCAACCTTTACCAGCCCACACACACACCCAATTGTCCCACGGCTTGTGGGATGAATGCACCAACAGGCAGCCCGTCTCACGGTGTTTCCCCATCACACAACACCGGCCTCCCGTGAATCTTCCCTTACACCTCTCCGATAACAATGTTCACAGATCTTCACATCCGCCAGACGGTCAATCCATTCAGCCTTCACCAGCCCACACACCGAGCACTTCCCGACCTTTGCCGTCACCCGCTCGCACCGCGATATATCGAACATCCCGGGCAACGGAACCGAAGCCTCCTGCTCCGCCTTCACCACCGCTTTGTAGCACCCTTTACACGCACGCCGGACGTCCTGCCGGTCCTTGGGCCGTGCCCGTCGCTCCCCCTCATTGGCCCCTCCGATCCCTCTTTATACCCTGAAGCTGTATGGATTTTTGTGAACTGACCATGAAGATAAAATCGATTCCCAACGGGCCGAATGTGGTGGAGACCGATGAACCCCTCACGTGTTCGGTCAGCGGTACGGAAAAAGATATCAATGCCCCGGTTTATCTCTGTCGCTGCGGGGCGTCAAAGAACAAGCCCTTCTGTGACGGGTCGCATCTGGCAGCAAAGTTCAGTGCACCGGCGTCGGAGATAACACCGAAGAAAAAGTGAATGGGAAGGGTTACGAGCGCTACAACCTCTCCCTGTATCCTTCAGCCAGACTCATGTATTTTCAGGGCTGTTCTACCCGGATCGTATCTCAAAGGAGTTTATCATGTGACTGAAGATGTCCGCGCTCGTATTTACCTGATCCGTCGGCGTGTGAAAGTCGATTGCGTACGCCTCCCCCCCTCTTCCGAAGTCCCACACAGTTCCCTGTACCATCTCTGCAACTTCAGGATGATCCGGGATGGTGAAGTTATATCCCTGCATGCGCCCGGAATGCATGATATACAGGGTATACCAGCCGTAGTTTTCATCATCATACGAGGTGAACACCAGTTTGCGGGCCTCAAAGCTCCCTTTCAGGGTAACAGGATCGTTGCTGACCAGCACCGGGGAATAAAACACTCTTGCACCAGAACAGGAATTATCATCGAGCGGATTTCCGGCCCCGTCAACACAATACGAGAGCGTCTTTTCCCTGATCACCCCGTCTGCCCAGGTACGCATGTTATAGAAGTAGTCACCCGTCCCCGTTACATCGTCGAAATAAACATGTGCATACAACCGTTTATCCGGGCTGGAAAAATTATACACGGTTCTCCAGTACCGGACCCGGTCCTGTCCTGTTATTTCCTGTACCGGGGATGCACGGGAAGGCCAGGACAGACGCACTTTTGCATAGGTCCAGGATGAAGGATAATCCATGGTAAACCCATGTGCCGGTGTCGCGCCGTATCCTGCGTCCAGATCAGCAGTTTTATACTCCGGTACCGGTGCCGTTACCGTGGTCGTTTGCGTGACTGGCGTCCCTGTCGGAACAACCGTGGGAGGTGTTTGTTGTGGGGAAGGAACCGGTGGTGAAACGGGATTCTGCTGAACACAACCCCCGATAACAATTATCCCCATAATAACCACTGCAAAAATAATCGATGTATGCTTCATATCCAGGTACTCCATTTACTAAACTCATCATCCCTTTTCCTGCTTTTATACGTATTCCCGGATTACAGATTCTGAGATGAGGACTCCGTACGCAAAGTCCGGATTGTATCAATTCCCGCATTCACCTTTCATCTCCCCCGGAAGCGGGCAGAAATCCGGGTCCGGCTCCTTCACTCGCCAGCAGCCCACGGAAGCAGGGATACCTCGAAACATGTCAGTGAGGTACCGCATGAGTCGCACAAGGACGAGTACCGGAGGGATCATGTAAAAACCCGGACCGGTGTGAAAAACCCGGTACCAGGAATTACCGGCAAAACTGACCCTGTTGCAGAAATCCCGGCAGCCCCCGTCATACCATAATCTTCAAACCCTGAACCATACATTTCGACCCATACTTTTTTTTTATTCAGATAGTACGGTGGATATTTTTTCCTGAGAAAGTACTCGCAGAGAAGGGATGCATATTCATATCGCTTTTTGGAATTCATTCGAATGTTCCCCATTTTTTTATCCCTTTTTGCTTCTGTTTACCTGTATGAATGAGCAAATCCGGCATGAATCCTCAAACAGGGGAATTATTCTATCCGACCAGAGTGTCAAACAGGAATGCATAACCTGCCTAAAAACATTTGAAACAATCCGTTGAAGAAAGGGATACAGGGAGAAGACGTATCGATAAGGCAGATACTAAGGGGGTTTAAGGGAGTGGGTTATTGAGCTTATTTTCACCTTGTAAACCAGGAGAATTCAGGCGTCTCCCGATGAGTAATACGTCCGGTCATAATTCCAGATAACCCCGGATTAGATCAGGGTTTTAAAAAAATCCCGTGGCGTTTCTCTCAATCCCCAAGGTCAACCACCACCTGGTGACCTTCCCGATCATCTGCCAGGTGAATATTTTTATCAGCCTGATCAATCCCGTCGACAACTACGGATCTGACCCGTGATCCCGTACCGCAGAACCCCAGGGGCCGGGAATTCTGAACGAGGATATGGTATATCGCGGACCGGTACCGGTAATCAATCTGATATGATTTCCATGTCACCGGGATGCAGGGATCGATCCTGATGAGGTCCCCTGATATCCGCAATCCGAGGAGCGATTCGAGGATGAGCGTATACATCCATCCTGCTGACCCGGTATACCATGTCCAGCCGCCCCGGCCGGTATGGGGTGGGGCGGCATAGATGTCAGAAGCGATAACGTACGGCTCGACGCGGTATTTCCTTACATCCTCGGGCGTGCTGCTATGGTGGATCGGACTTAAGAACGGCAACAGGTTCCACGCCCGCTGAAGATTCTTATGAGCTGCAAACGCCATCACTACCCAGATAGCCGCATGGGAAAACTGTCCCCCGTTCTCCCGGACCCCGGGAACATATCCTTTGATATAACCGGGATCAAGAGGTGAAGTGTCAAATGGAGGGGTGAGGAGGGTTATCAGCAGGTCATCGGGCAGGACGAGGTGCTCATGCACCGCCTCAAGGGCAGTTATTACCCGCTCTTCAGCAGCAGCTCCCGAGAGGACAGCCCAGCTCTGGGTGATGGAATCTATCATACACTCAGGGTTGAGCGAAGATCCCAATGGCTGACCTGAATCAAAATACGCACGACGGTACCATCCCCCATCCCACCCGTCTCTCTCCAGATTTTCCCGTAACCCCTCAGCGTTTACCCTGCATAATTCTGCAAAAGAGGGATCATGATGGAGCTCTGCAATCTCACGAAACCGCATAAGAAGGTCAAAGAGGAAAAATCCCAGCCATACACTCTCTCCCTTCCCCCCGGCACCGACAAGATTCATCCCGTCGTTCCAGTCACCGCTCCCCATCAGGGGAAGACCATGCTTCCCAAACTTCAACCCCCACCGGATAGCCCGGATACAGTGCTCATACAGGGTCCCGGAAGTTGCTGACTGGTTCGGCAGATCATAGTATGAGTCCTCTTCAGGGAGCACTTTTCGCCCTTCAAGAAACGGAATCTCCTCATCCAGGACGCCGGTATCGCGGGTGCTGAGCACATACCTGCAGGTAGCGAACGTGAGCCACAGGTAGTCGTCAGAGCAGTGGGTCCTCACCCCCCGGTTCAATGGCGGGTGCCACCAGTGCTGGACATCACCTTCGATAAACTGGTGCCCGGCACAGAGGAGAAGGTGTTTTCTCGTCAGTTCAGGCCGTGAGTGGATGAGCGCCATCACATCCTGCAGCTGATCCCGGAACCCGAACGCCCCTCCTGACTGGTAAAAACCGGAACGTGCAAACAGCCGGGAGGCAATTGTCTGGTAGATGAGCCACCCGTTGACGAGCAGGTCCACCGACAGGTCGGGAGTGGTAATTCTTACTGCCCCAAGCGTCCGGCTCCAGTATTCTTTGACTGCCGCGAGTGCATCCCGGGCAGCTCCTACCCCGCGGTGCTGGAGCACAAGGGTCCTGGCATTATCACTGTCCCTTCCGACACCAACAGTAAAAATAATCTCACGCTCTTCTCCGTCAGCAAGTTCACAGAGGACCTGCATCGCAGCACAGGGATCAAGACCGGCTCCGACTTTATTCGAGAGCCTGGTCTGCTTCATTGCTGCAGGGTTGTCAAGCGATCCGTTCCGCCCGATAAACTCATACCTGTCACCGGTTACCGTCCGGTTCACGATATTGGCATCAAGAAACGCTACCCTCCCGGGAAATTCACTATTGTAGGGATTTCGTGCAAAAACCGCTCCGGATATCTGGTCAATCTCCGTGATCACGTGCAGCAGTGATCTCGATCTCAGTTCTCCGAGCACCCATTCCACATATCCGGTGACCGACAGGATTCTGCTGCGACCTGATCGGTTCCTGATCCGGAGAGATATGAATTTTACCGGACTATCGACTGAGACCGATTCGGTCAGTTCGGTGCTTATCCCGTGATCGTAGTACTCAAATACCGAATACCCGAACCCATGCCGGGTCACGTACTGGTGTGCTCCCCGGACAGGCCAGGCGGCAGGAGACCAGAATACGCCGGTCTCTTCATCCCTGATGTACAGAGCCTCACCGGAGGGATCCTGGACGGGATCGTTCATCCAGGGCGTCAGCCTGAACTCATGAGCGTTCTCGCTCCAGGTATAGCTGCTGCCCTTTTCTGATATGACCGTCCCGAAAGCCTCGTTTGCCAGCACGTTCACCCAGGGTGCGGGAGTAACCTTCCCTTGTCCCGTGAGGATGACATACTCTTTTCCATCCCGGGAAAATCCACCAGTACCATTGAACCAGAGAAGTCCTTCGCCCGTCCTGTCGGGACCGGCTTTTAGTTCGGGATACGGCGTCCGGGTGGGCAGCAGACGGGGGACTGGGCTCTCATTCCAGCCTGCCCGTTCCATCTGCTCAGCCAGCGTGCCGCCGTGGTCTGAGATAACCGCCCTCGCTACGGTCTGTATAAGGATACGATCCTCCTCTGACATCTGTTCCAGGCGCCGGATAACTATCCCTCCTTTCCGGTTTGATAACAGTGAATCAGCATCCTGGGGCATCTGGCGCGTGATCTCGTCCT
>DATEXZ010000204.1:0-18773 GCA_035256445.1 Methanoregula sp. | reverse complement strand
ATATAGTCACGGACCTTTTTTTTATCCATCCATAGACTTTTTGGTGAAAAGAGTTCAAAAAGCAATCGGAAAAAAAGGTGGTGCAGGAAAAAATCAGCGTTATTTTATCTTATTGCCGATTTTTGGGAGACTTTTTCTTGTTGAACCCGAATTCCAGAGGGTGTTTTTGACCTGACTCTTCCTCCCTCTTGAATCATGTCTTCTGAGCGTTGCAACGACGCACTGCATGGAGCCCGTATCCGCTCCTACGTAGTGCAGCCCTTTTTTCTTCTCCCCGCGTGCATCCCTGTCATAATTCTCTTTTGATGAGCTGAAGTGTAAGGTACTCATTTTCCCTGAGAGGGGGAATCTGACAGAACGATTCGCTTTTCACTCGTGGTAACTAAGAGATATTCTGTCATGTGCTTCTCCAGGAAGGAAGTAGCCTTCTGTAACGAGGATCGGGATACTATTTCCCATTCAGGTCTCATCCCCCCAGCTCTTTCCAAAGTGTTTCACACGAATACTTTTCCACGCAGGATGCATCCCTCAGTTCCTGTTTTGTCCCTCATGCATTACGATAGATTAACCTTAAGTTAGTATTTATATTATTTAAAATTTAATTTTAATACTGTCAGAGCGGAATAGTTTATGACGGTTGGATTATGATGTAGTAAGGAGGAAAAAAAAGCATGGGTGAAAAGAAAAAGAAGGATGCATCGACGAAATTATGGAAAAAGGTCCTGATTGTGGGTGCCTGTGTACTTTTTGTCGTGCTCATGATAGTTTCGGGCATGGGTTCGGGCTGGTTAAGTATATTTACGGTGGTTAAACCGGGCGATACCGTTGTAATTGACTACACTCTCTTCAATGGCGGGGGGAATCCAATCCTGACAACAGACCAGCAATCATACATAAAGACCGCCTCGACCAGCAGAGGACTGATGTTATCAAAGCAAATCAGCATCACGGCAAACCAGTCTCTGACCCGCGCGCTCTATCCGATACCGATCTATACAACCGACAGCGGGTGGACCAAACAATTTGCGATTTTCTCCCCGGAATACAATGCAATCAGTGCAGGAATAGTCGGTATGAAACTCAATGAACAGAAACGCATCAGCATCCCTTCCGCTGATTCCATGACCCAGACCTGGTCGACGGATCAACTCATGCTTAATAAAGTCAATATCAGCGATATTAACATCGGGGACGTCCTGGCAATGGGTGTGTCGGATAATCCCGAAGCGGAAGTTTCCAATACCTCTGCAATAACGTATGTCCGGACCGGGGAAATTACTCAAAAGACTCAGTCCGGTGTTGTTGTTGACTTTGGTTATCCCTATGCAGATATACGCGTTGTTTCTATCAACAATCGTTAAATAAACTCCACAAACTCTTTTAATTTCGCTCTCCATTGATTTTTCATGGCAGTGCGTGTTATCTGTTTTTACCAGCCGGGGTGTATGGGATGTATGGAGCAGACCCCGATCAATACCGAAGTCTCACGATCCCTCAACATTACCATTGAAGAGATCGATGCGATAAAGAATCCTCAGTATATCGGGGAATTTCAGCTGAAGGTAACACCAACAATAGTAATTCTTAAAGACGGTATCCTCAAGGAGCGGTTTGAAGGAGTAGTTCATACAGAACAACTCACCGGGGCAATTAAAAAATATCTATAACCGCGTTCCGTATATCCGTTTTATCCGGTGGGCGACAGTTTTCCAGCCCTCTTTTCTCATCAACGGCCCGTCACGCAGTTTAAGGTGAGAAACTTTGAATCTCTTTCCTGAAGCCACATACATCTCACCTACAACAAACGGCTGTTCCCCGTCAACCTCCATATATACCGGCGCGGTTTTTCTGCCGTCGTGGATAGAGATTTTTACAACTACCTGCTCTATCGTGCGGGTCCACAGAGTCGTGATATCGGATCCCTTTGCACGGTTGACCCGTTTTTCCCCGCTTTCAATGGAACTTACCTCAACACCGAACGCTTCTTCCCCGCATTCCGCAACCAGGTGGTCTCCGACGCTGCATTCGTCATCTTCTGCAAGTTCAATCCCACAGACAAGCGATGTTCCTTCTTTGGAGACAATTGCTTTGACCATGAGGGACTGGGGTTCTTTCTCCTTTTTTATGCGCTGGTGGTGATCGCAGGTGGTGCAGCGGACGAGCAGGTCCCGGGATTCGGTGACAACCTCGTGTTCGGTTTCTTCGTTGCACCCGGGGCAGTGGACGGTGATAAACATTGAATATGAATGGCAACCCTCACCTAATAAAGCATGGAGGCTCAGGAAACCATTGTTTGCAAGGGACATCCCTTTGTCCTTGGCAACCACCCGACAACCTTTGAGGTGACCCGTGAGAACCATCTCACGAAAAATGGTAACTGTATCATAGGTATTGCAGCGGACAAAGGCTGCGAGGGTCTTTCCGCCGAATTCAAACGGGTGTTATGTCACGACGATGCGGTTCTGGTTACCCGGCTCTCATGCGACGGGATAACCGTTGAGGTGAAATCAAGAGGATCTTCCGGATTGACGTTACACCATCCGACAGATCTGGTCTGGCGACGGAGTACTTTCATCTGTGAACGAACAATCGGTATTCTGTCCGATCACGTAGCGGCGACCCTGCCAAAAGCACTTGTGGCAAACCTTGCCGCCGGGAAAGATATGATCGTGATGCTGACAGCTATGCGTCCCGGCTGAGCGTGGTAATTTTTAATTCCGCTTCAGTGAGCAGTATCTCGCACTGTTTCACCAGCGCTGCGCCCTGTTCATACAGCTGTATGCTTTCATCAAGCCCGGTGTTCCCGTCCTCGATCTTTCCGATGATCTTTCTTAATTGTTCGATTTTTGTCTCATAGGTTTCTTTCATGATCCACCTTTTCCACGATTACCTGGCCGCTGCCATCATAGAACCTGATCTTCATCCGATCTCCCTTTGTTATAGCGTCCGCACTCTTTACGACCGTCCCGCTCTTCTCCGCAACACAATAACCCCGGGCAAGGACAGCGAGGGGGTTCCGGCTGTCCAGTGCAGTCTTCATCTCCGCGAGCAGCAGGCGTTCGCGCCCAAGCAGGTTCGAAAAAGCTCGTTCGAGCCTGTCTGAAAGATCGGCGATGTTCTGTTTCCGCTCTTCCAGTTTCCGGCAGAACTTCTGCGGGCGGAGGCGGTCGCGGAGATCAGAAATTTCATCCCATGCCCAGGCAACCCTGTCCTGCAAAGCCGCATTCAGCCTCACCTTGAGGTCCTGTACCCCGGCTGCCAGCACCAGCCGGTCCGGTACTGCCAGTTCTGCTGCGGCCGAGGGTGTCGCAGCCCGGAGGTCTGCAGCGAGATCGCTTAACGTAACATCCACTTCATGCCCTATTGCGCTGACAACCGGCACAGGGCAGGCAACAATTGCCCGCACGACATCCGGATGGTTGAAAGGGAACAAATCCTCAAAGCTTCCTCCTCCCCGTGCGACGATCACCACGTCCACCATGCCGGCAAGGCGGGAAATAGCGCCGGCAATCTCCCGGTGTGCCTGTTCACCCTGGACTGCGGTGGGTGAGATGATAATTTCCAGAGGGTACCGTCTCCCGATGACAGTCCGGATATCATGGATTACGGCACCCGTTTCTGAAGTGACCACACCGACGCGTACTGGGAATGCGGGGAGGCAGCGTTTCCGTTCCAGGGAAAAACACCCTTCGGCAGCAAGTTGCCGTTTCCACTGTTCGATAAGCAGGAATTTCTCTCCAAGACCGGCTTTATGTATCTCTTTAACCTGGAGCTGGTATGCTCCATGTGGTGCATACGCTCTGACCGTTCCGGTGACAATTACCTCCATTCCCTCAGAAGGGATGAAAGAAAGCCGCTCTGCATCGGACCGCCACATGACACATTTGATAACCGCAGCGGTGTTACCCCCGCCCTTTTCAGAGAGCGAGAAGTAGCGGTGCCCCCGTGCGTGATGCGTATAGTTAGTCACTTCGCCACGGACCAGGATATCCTGAAGGATCGGATTGTCCAGGAGGCTTTCAATAATCGCTGAAAGCTCAGAGACGCGTAATGGTGCCCTTTCAGGAACAGCAGCGACAGCAGGGCGATTGAACCAGTCCATCAACAATTATTAGGCTAAAACGGCATATGAAGTAGTACTACCATGGTTTCCTTCTCGGTTTCGAGTATGTTCTTTCATGAATATACCGTCGGGGAAATATTCTCGTTTGTATCCCGGGCCGGTTTGAATGCCATGGAGTTCTGGCTGGAGACACCGCATTTCTGGCTTCGTGACCTTCCATTGAATGAGGTGATTGCATGCAGGAAGGAGCATCCTGAAATTACCACGCTGACGGTCCATGCACCTATTCTCGACATGAATCCCTGTTCCATCAATCCTGATGTGGCACGGGTTTCCGTGGAATATTCTGTCCGTGCTGTCACGATGGCAGAGCAGCTGGGAGCGCATGTCCTTACCGTACACCCCGGCCGAAGAACAGCGAAACGACCCCCCAGTCCGGCAGACTTTAAACGATTTGATCACTTTGTTTCCGCAATCCGCGAGGTGGCAACCACCAATTCGATTAAAATCGGCATGGAAAACATGGAACCCATCGTCAATTCTTTACTCTGCACACCGGAACGCATGCGTTCGCTGCTTGACGAAGAGCCGTGGTTGTTCTTCACGCTCGATATTGCACATGCGATGTCAAAATCCGAAGACGAGCCTCTCCGGTATATTGAACTCTGTTCCGACAGGCTGATCAACGTGCACATCAGCCGGTTTGATAACGGGAAAGCGCACTACCCCCTCGACCGGCATAAGTCTATGGCCCGGGTTATGGAATCGTTGAAAGAGCACGACTTCAAAGGAAGCCTTACTCTCGAGATCGAAGACCTGAACCTGCCGCATCCCCTGTCTCATGAAGAAAAGATTTTATTGCTTGCCCGCGATTGTGCCTTTATGCGGGAATATATGGACTAAAGCGCTGGTTTTATGTAATTCCATCCCGAATAGGATAGTGTATTTTTATTTATGATCAACAATAATCTGTGTGCACCGGCACGGCGTGAAAAACGATGATCCAGGATATCCTTGAAATCCTGCTCTTTATCGTGTGTATCCTTCTGTCAGCGTTTTTTTCAAGCTCGGAAGTTGCCCTTATCTCGATCACCCGCGCAAAGGCACGGACACTTGTCAATGAGGGAAAGCTCGGCTCACAGGCTGTAGCAGCATTAAAAGAATCACCGGAACACCTGCTCATCACGATCCTGATTGGTAACAATATTGTCAATGTCGCTGCTGCAGCACTTGCTACTTCGATCGCCATACAGATGTTTGGCGATATCGGTATCGGTATAGCAACGGGGTTTGTTGTTATTGTTCTCCTCATCTTCGGTGAAATCGGCCCCAAGATATATGCTGCCAGGGCATCGGATTCATTTGCACTTGCCGTTGCTCCGGTCATTCTTTTCCTGTCACGTATTTTTACCCCGCTCATCTGGCTCGTTGAGAGGATTAGTCCCAAGTTCGGCATGGGTAAGGAGATATGTGAACCGGCCGTGACTGAAGAGGAGATTAAGGAATGGATCGATGTTGGCAAAGAGGATGGTACGATCGAACAGGGAGAGCAGGACATGCTCTACTCGGTGCTGGAATTTGCCGACACTACCGCACGCGAGATCATGACCCCCCGGGTTGATGTTATACTTATGGAGGATACGGTAACCTTTGAAGAAGCAATACGGATCTTCAATGAGACCGGCTTTTCACGTATTCCTGTGTATCATGACCAGATTGACAATATCACCGGGATACTGAATGTAAAGGACGTCTTCTCCGCGATGGTCTCGCATCGCAAAGACTCCACGATCAAAGAGGTCATGTATGACCCGATGTTTGTTCCCGAAACCAAGAAAATTGACGACTTACTCAAAGAACTTCAGGTGCACCGCGTCCAGATGGCGATCGTTATCGATGAGTACAGCAGTTTTGTCGGCATTGTGACCGTTGAGGATATCCTCGAGGAAATTGTCGGAGACATCCTCGACGAATATGACAAGGAAGAGCCTGAAATCCAGAATATCTCGGAAGGTGTATTTGCGGTTGATGCACAGATGTGGGTTGATGATATCAACGAGAGGATGGAACTTAACCTTCCGGTTGACGAATCGTATGAAACTATCGGGGGCCTCATTATTGACCGGCTGGGGCATATCCCCCTGCATCCCGGGGAAAAAATAGAGATCAACGACGGGAAGATCTCCCTGGTAGTGATGCAGATGCACGGGCGGCGTATCGTGAAGGTAAAGATAGTGATCCACCAGGAAAAAGGGGAGTAAGACCATTAAGAAAAATTCAGACATACCCCCGACAGGGAAAATGATGAAAAAACGCATCGCAGTACTGGCATCAGGCAGGGGTTCGAACTTCCAGGCGGTGATCGAAGCTATTCAGCAGGGGAAAATCCCTGCGGTCTGCGTAGCCCTTATTACTGACAATCCCGAGGCATATGCAATTAAAAGGGCTGAAAAGGCCGGTATTCCGGTAAAAGTCATCGATTATTCAGCGTTTCCCTCACGGGAGATGTATGAACGCGCCCTTCTCCTGGCAATGCAGCAGGCCGATGCCGATCTCTTCGTGCTTGCAGGCTATATGCGCATCCTCGGCACCGGCATTGTCCACGCATTTCGCGGAAAAATAATGAATATACATCCGGCACTGCTTCCGAGCTTTACCGGGTTGCACGCCCAGCAGCAGGCAATAAATTACGGCGTGAAGGTATCCGGCTGCACGGTACATTTCGTCGACGAAAGTCTCGATTGCGGCCCGATCATTCTCCAGCGCTGTGTTGCCGTGCTGGAGGGGGATGATGAGGAGTTGCTTGCGGATCGGATCCTGAAGCAGGAGCATGAATGTCTCCCCGAGGCAATCCGGCTTTTCTGTGAAGAAAAACTGGTGACAGACGGAAGAAATGTCAGGATTACCTGATTTTTCACAATTCTGATGGCAATCCCCGGGAATGTAAAAATCACCGTTCCTTTTATATCCCTTACGCTGATAGATTACCACAACCGGGAGCAATGTTACGAGACAATGAAAGAGAAGTCCCGCAATCCTGCGACAAAGAAGATCGCGAGGGAGCGCATTCATATCCTGTTCGGACAGGCAGGACAGGAATCTGTGGCGCATCCCGAACGGAGCAACCGTTATGTCGATATCGCACGAAAGATTGCGATGCGCCAGCGGATCCGAATCGATTGGGAGCTCCGACGGCAGTACTGCCATTACTGCTATTCATTTCTCGTACCGGGAAGGAATATGCGTGTGCGGGTACACAGGGGAAATGTAGTTGTTACCTGCCATTCCTGCAATAAAAAGACCCGTTACCGTCTGGTGAGGCCTCATGTCCAGTCATCCTGACCGATCGATGCAGGACCTTAAACCAACCGTATGGATTGGTAAACAGGGCTGTACCGAAACCATGATCGATGAGATTGTGGAACAACTTAAGAAACGAAAGATGATCAAAGTAAAATGGCTTCAGAATGCACAAATCGACCCCGAAATTGTTGCTTCCCAGGCACATGCGAAACTTGTAGAAGTACGTGGAAGGACGATGGTGCTTGAAGAAAAAAGGAAAACAGCCAGAAAATAACGGGCGATTTTCTTCTGGTATGGCGGGGAACCGTTGCCAGAAACGTATAAAAACATTATCTACGAATATGTATAGACTGTTAGTAAAAAAATGAACAGTGAGGTCCCTAAATGACAACGGTATTCGATGCCTCGGCAGACCACCTTATCAGGAAGGTCGCAGAGGAGCTCAGGAAACGGAAGGAAATTACTCCACCGGCATGGGCTTCCTTTGCAAAGACCGGGGCACATAAAGAAATGCCGCCAGAAGATCCGGACTGGTGGTTTGTCCGGGTGGCGGCTGTGTTGAGGCGTGTCTATGTCGATGGCCCTCTGGGTGTCGAGAGGATGCGAAGTTTTTACGGTGGGAAAAAGAATCGTGGTTCGAAGCCGAATGCGTTCAGGAAAGGCAGCGGATCCATTCTTCGCAAATCCCTCCAGCAGCTGGAAGCTGCAGGACTCGTCATCCATGACAAGACCGGCCGTAAAGTATCACCCGCCGGCATGGCATTCCTTGATAACATGGCACATGAAGTCAAGATTAACCCTCCGGCACCTGTGCCACGACGCGTAACGGCAACAGCCGAACCAGAACCCAAGAAAGCTGAAGGCAAGAAAAAGGCTGAGAAAACCGAGAAAGCCGGTGCAGCAAAGGGTGAGAAGGCCGAAAAAGGCGAGAAGACCGAGAAAAAACCGGCAGCAAAGAAAGCTGAAAGCAAGAAACCGGAAAAATCCGAAGTACCCCAGTGAGGAAGCACCA
Organism: Methanoregula sp.; assembly: GCA_035256445.1. Classification (GTDB taxonomy): domain Archaea; phylum Halobacteriota; class Methanomicrobia; order Methanomicrobiales; family Methanospirillaceae; genus Methanoregula. The sequence goes on along the minus strand of DATEXZ010000204.1, from coordinate 10,395 downwards.
TGGGAGACGACGAGCTGAGTGAACTCCGCAAGCGCAGAATGGCGCAGCTGCAGCAGCAGGCTGGCGATCAACCGGCGATGCAGGAAGAGCTCGAACGCCAGCAGCGGGCAAAATCCCAGATCCAGATGGTGCTTATGTCGATTCTCGAGCCTGATGCCCGGGAGCGCCTGAATACCATCAAACTGACGAAACCGGATTTTGCCAGTGCTGTTGAGCAGCAACTCGTCCAGCTCGCCCAGAGCGGGCGTCTCAAGAAGAAGATCACGGATTCGCAACTTAAGGATCTGCTCAGGCAGCTCACACCTGCGAGACGTGACTATACAATCACCCGGAAGTAATGAAAGCAGGAGTGCTCTACAGCGGCGGAAAGGACAGTTCCCTTGCAGCAATAATGCTGGGTACGTATTACGAGGTTGAACTCAATGTATATGTGTTCGACCCGTCCCGCCGGATCCCATCGGTGGAGACTGCGGCACAAGCGCTTGGATTTCCTTTAAAGAAACGGGTATTTCGGGAAGGATTGCTGAACGAGATGGCAGATTTGGTAAATGCGTGCGGGTATCCGAACGATGCAATCAATACAGTACACCAGATCGCTGTTGAAACTCTTTCCACCGAATATCAGGTGGTCGGTGACGGCACACGGTTTAATGACCGGGTACCGATGCTTTCGAGGGCAGAAGTCCAGAGTCTGGGCAACCGGACGGGGTGTTCATATGTTCGACCCCTGCTGGGATATGTAAAACCCGAAGTTGACAGGCTCGCAGACCGGTTCTTCGAAGTAAAATATGGTGAGACCGGCATGATCAGTAATGGTGATTACGAAACAGAGATCCGGGAGACACTATCCGCCCGCGGCATCGATCCCGCATCCCTGTTTCCGGCTCATCATGAACAATCGCTTGTCATCGGCAGAAAAAGCAGTGTTATTATCAGGTGAAGGAACATGAGCAAATTAAGCAAAGGCAGAAAAATACGGCTGGCAAAAGCATGCGACCAGAACCGGCGTGTGCCCCAGTGGGTAATGGTACGAACCAAGCGATCAGTTGTTGCACACCCGAAACGGCGCAACTGGCGCAAGAGTACTCTGAAGGTGTAACATAATGGCAGAAAAGATGCAGGAGCACGTATACATCATCCCTCTCAGGGATGCCCGGAGGATGCCCCGCTGGAAGCGGAGTAACGGGGCCATTAAGGACATAAGGAAGTACCTTGCCAAGCATATGAAGAGCGACGATGTAAAGCTTGACAAGGGCATTAACGAAAAGGTGTGGAGCCGGGGCAGTACAAAGCCGCCATCAAAAATACGGGTTCGCGCCATGAAGCTGGAGGACGGGCAGGTTCAGGCCGAACTTGCACCGGAATCGTAAGATGGAACGCACGATCACGCTTGCGGGCGATCCGAATATCGGGGTTTTTTCCCGGGTACTTGGTTCTATTGCCATCATCCCTCCGGACGCCCCGGAGGAGTACAAACAGGCACTTGTCAACGCACTCGATGTCGAACTCGTAGAAACAACAATCCAGGGAAGTGCCATCATCGGCTCGCTCGTAGCCGGCAATAGCCGTGGGATTGTTATGAGCGGGCTTGCAACTGAAGACGAGATCGCGACGCTTGAGAAGTACAGGAAAGTGTTACTCCTCAAGGAATCGATGAATGCTGCCGGCAACGTGATTATGGCAAACGATACCTTTGCTGCGGTCCACGAGGATATGCCTACAGATCTTGCACATGAGATCGGCGAATTTCTTGAAGTTGAGGTGATCCACCTGACGCTTGGGGGCGTGAAAACCGTTGGCATGGCCGGTGTTGCCACCAACAAGGGAATTATTGTGCACCCCCGGGCGACCGCACACCAGATTGCACGACTTGAGGAAGTTGCAAAGATCCCGGTCGGGACGGGCACGATCAACATGGGCAGCGGCCTTGTTGGTACTGGTCTGTTGGTCAACGAAAGCGGTTACATCGCCGGCAATGCAACAAGCGGGTTTGAGCTGGGACGAATTGAGGATATATTTGGATTTCTGGAGTAAGTATCATGGAGAATCAGAAGTTTGAGGTTAAGGGTACATTCAGGATGGGTGAAGACTGGATGCCGTACACAAAAGTAATTGAGGCACCCAATGAGAAGCAGGCGCAGGAACGAGCCTTCGCTGTTATCGGCAGCAAGCATAACCTGAAGAGACGCTATATCAAGATTGATACCGTCAGCCCGGTTGAGGCTAAGTAATTTTCATTCTCTCTTTTATTGCTGGTATTCTTTAGGTTGACAAAGATCGCTCATGTAGTCATCAGTGACAGGAAGGGGGAAACCTCTCGTATCGGCACTGTGTGGGGCGGATCCGGACTCTCTTTGATTGACGGACCCGGAACCGGATTCGTACCGGGGCAGTCGTCAATTGCCGGTACCAGAGATCCTAACCTCAAATCCGACCTCCTGAAAAAACCCCAAACGGCCTGAACCTCATCCGGCCCTGACTTTTGCCCTCCAAATGTGGCTAAATATGACATCAATTATTCCCGTCGAGAAACCTCTGCAAATTCCGGGCTTTGTTCCGCGTTTTTGCGAATTATGACCTCCGATCCGGGTGATTTTGGGAAAAGAGGTACAACCGGCACCGTTCCGGGCTCCGTTGTACCTGAATTCCTTCAGACCCTCCACGTCTCCCATGAGGAATGTCTCCGACGGAGGTATTTCCTGGCATGGTCACCGGTGATTTCCGGATGAACCCGGCAGAGATGCATGATCTGAGAATACCCGGACCCACTCGTTCTCCGTTGGAGATGTGAGGAAACTGGTGGTCACATTTGGGTAAAACGGGTGTTTCAATTGCACAAAATTGCGATTTATAGATCCGGGGTAGATGACGGTTTTTCGGAAGGGGTCAACACGTTCTGAAATAGAACGCAAGGAAACCTTCTGAAGGCCTCTTTTCATTAAAACGTGAGCCGGGGATCACGGGAGGAGACCCCCACTACCGACGCCGTTGACCTCACAATGATGTATTTATGCTCTGGAATGACATACATATCAGGAGAAAGATAATTAAAATTCTCTCTATCGCGGGGTGAAGGATTTTGGCAGACACGATGCAACCGATGGATCAGCGTGAACTCATGACGCTTCAGCATTACATGAAAGAATACGGGCAGCAGGCCGAGATTTTTGTTGGTCAGCTGGAAATGCTGGAAAACGGGAGGATGGAGGCACTTGCGGCTATAGAAACCCTTGAAGCAATGCTCTCGGCCGAAGACGGTGTTGTCCTCCTTCAGATTGGTGGCGGGGCCAGCGTCAGGGCAAAGGTCCTCGAACCTGATAAAATACTCCTGAGCATCGGAGCCGAAGTTGTTGTCGAGCGACCGAACAAAGAGGCCGTCGAATTTTTAAAGGAGCGCATCATGGAGATGGAAGCCTCCCAGAAGAAGGTTGCCGAAACACTGGATCGTCTCCGTTCACAGATGAATGAAATAAACAAGAGACTTGAATCCGGGTACCAGCAGGCATCAGCAGCAGGACAGGATCTGGAGTAACGGGGCTTTTTTACCTATGTTCGGGGGACTTAAAGAGAAGCTGCAGGCAGTAAGAGACCGGTTGGGAAGCAGCATCCAGGCATCGGCAGCTCCTCAGGCAACGGCTGCTGCAGAAACCGTGGCTGGTACAGCAGCAAAAAAAACGATCTCTCCTGCCGGGCCAACCTTTTCGGACAAGGTTAAAGTATTAATCACCGATCGGGAACTCATCGTTTCTGAAAAAGATATATCCGAAGCACTTTCTGAACTCGAGATGACGCTTCTTACCAGTGATGTTGCCCTGCCGGTAACAGATGCGATCATCGCCCACGTCCGGGCGAACCTTATCGGAAAACACCGTAAGATTGGCCAGTCCGTCGATGCACTTGTCGTCGGTGCATTAAAGAGCGCACTACTTGAGGTTCTCGGCACCGGGTTCAGCCTCGTGGAATTTATCAAGACCCACGACCGCCCGGTAAAGATCCTCTTCACCGGTGTCAATGGGACGGGAAAGACCACGACCGTTGCAAAAATCGGCGCTTACTTAAAAAAACAGGGATTTTCTGTTGTAATTGGTGCGGGAGATACGTACCGTGCCGGCGCTACCGAACAGATCAGCGTACATGCAGAACGCATCGGCATAAAAATTATCCAGCACCAGGAAGGAGCCGATCCATCCGCGGTACTTTTTGATTCGGTCCAGTATGCGGTTTCGCACAAGCTTGATGTCGTCCTCGCTGATACGGCAGGAAGATTCCATACCAAATCCAACCTAATGAACCAGCTTGAAAAGATCCGGCGTGTCATGAAACCTGATCTTGTTGTCTATGTTGATGAAGCGGTAGCCGGCAATGATGCAGTAATACGGGCTGCCGAATTCGACCGTACTGTCGGTGCAGATGCAATAGTGCTCACCAAGGCGGATATGGACTCACGAGGCGGGGCGGCCATTTCCATAGCTCACACGATTGGGAAACCGCTCATGTTCCTTGGCACCGGGCAGCGATATGAAGATATTATTCCCTTTGAGCCAGCAAAGGTTGTTGACGAACTCCTCGGAAGTGATACCTGATGCTTGACAATCTCTCAACCTCGCTGAAGGATGCCCTGAAGAAACTTGCCGGAAAATCGGTGATAGATCGTACGGCTGTCGACGAGCTGGTTAAGGATCTCCAGCGGGCACTGATATCATCGGATGTGAACGTGAAGCTCGTCATGGAGCTGAGCAAAGCAATCCGTACGCGTTCTCTCGACGAAGAACTGCCGAAGGGAACCAATGTCCGGGAGCATGTCCTGCGGATTGTGTACCAGGAGCTCGTCCGGCTCGTCTGGACATCCGCTGACATAAAGCTTGAGCCCCAGATAATCCTCATGGCTGGACTGCAGGGGAGTGGCAAGACCACCACAACTGCAAAGCTCGCCCGCTACTTCCAGAAAAAGGGAATGAAGGTAGGGGTAATCTGTGCAGATACCTTCCGTCCGGGTGCGTACGAACAGCTGGCTACTCTCTGTACAAAGATCAACGTGCCCTGTTTCGGTAACCCGCAGGAGAAAGATGCCATAAAGATAACCCGTGAAGGTCTCAAAAGCTTAAAAGATCATGAACTGGTTATTGTTGATACCCAGGGAAGACATGCGCTTGAATCTGACCTGATTCAGGAAATTATCGAGCTCAATATCCTCACAAAAGCCACTCATCGGTGGCTTGTTATCGATGCCGCACTCGGACAACAGGCAAGTGAACAGGCCCGAAGATTCCACGAAGCAATCAACATCGATGGGGTCATCATTACCAAGATGGACGGTACTGCAAAAGGAGGCGGCGCCCTTTCGGCGGTTGCGGAGACCAAAAGCGGTATTGTTTTTATCGGAAGCGGGGAGACCATTGACGATCTCGAACGCTTCGATCCTGATGGCTTCATTTCCCGTCTCCTTGGCATGGGAGACCTGAAGGCGCTTCTTGAAAAAGCAGGAGAAGCGATCAATAAAGATGATGTTGACGTCAATGCGATGATGAAGGGAAAGTTCACCCTCCGCGATATGTATAAACAGCTCGAGGCACTCAACAAGATGGGCCCTCTCAAGCAGATCATGGGGATGCTCCCTATGGGCAATATGGAACTTCCCGAAGGGGTTTACGATGTTACCACTACCAAGATGGTGCGATACCGGATCATCATGGACTCGATGACCCCATTCGAGCTCGATGATCCCTCATTGATCAACAGTTCGCGCATGCAGAGGATTGCCCGCGGGGCGGGAGCAACCCCGGATGAAGTACGGGAACTCCTGAAGTACTTCAAAATGATGCAGCGCACTCTGAAAGGGTTAAGGGGTGCCGGCGGGGGAAAATTTAACATCCAGCGCCTGATGAAGCGCTTCTCCGGAATGCAATAAGATGACCTCATTTGCTATCATCGGTCACCTTGCCCATACCGACGCAGATTTTTCCCTCAACGACCTGCCGGGAAGCGGCGGCCGCATGGATATACTCTGCCGGTGTGTGAATACCTCCCTGTTCCTCTCGCACGACCTGCGCCGGGATGTGGCATGCTATCTGGTCCTGTGCGGTGGACCCGTGCCCCCGAAAACAATCAGGTTTTCCGGCGATGCGGTACGCTCACTTTCTCCCGATGAACGAAGTGCAGGTGCACTGATCAAAAAAGCCCTGGACATACCGGCAGGGAGTAAATTCCGGGATGCAGCACCCGGAGTATCGGTCCGGAAGGGAGGACTCGTCCAGCTTATGACGGAGCATGTGTTTGGTGTACTCGATGAAAAGGGAACAGATATCAGGACAGCAGGAATAATCCCCGATGCCTTCCTGCTCTCTGATCACCTGAATTTTACAAAAGACGAGGAATTGCAGGTACAGCAGTGTCCACGGTTTTCAGTTGGGCCCGAATGCATCCACGCTGATCATACGATTACCATTGTACATAACGAACTGGACAGGAGAAGATGCGGATGGAAATAACTGAACAGGTAAAGTCAATCCTTGCATACGGAGAATGCTGTGATCATTGTCTCGGCAGGTTCTTTGGAAAACGTTCTCACGGGCTCACGGATGATGAACGCGGGCGTAGCCTGAAGATTGCACTCGCTCTTACCGAGAACCTGCCCTATACGAAATTCAGCGGTTTGTGCTGGGTCTGTGGCAATTTCTTCGACGCAGTTCCTGAGTGGGCAGATCGGGTGATTTCATCTCTGGCCGGCATTGAGTTTTCAACATTCCTGATCGGGTGCAGGGTGCCGCCGCTCATTGCCGAGAACGAGGAAATGGTCTGGAGTGATCTGTCCCTGGCAGAACCGGAACCTTTCAAGTCTGAAGTGAACCGTGAAGTCGGCAAAGCAGTATCAGCACGTATCGGAAAAACGGTGGACTTTAAGAAACCGGACGTTGTCGTTATTCTCGATCTTTCCGCAGGCTTAACCGAAGTTCAGATCAATTCCGTCTTATTTTATGGGCGGTATAAAAAATTTGAGCGGGGTATCCCTCAGACGCACTGGGACTGCCGAGCATGCAAGGGTGCCGGCTGCGAGAAATGCAATTTTACCGGAGCCCAGTATCTGGATTCGGTAGAGGAGCTTATCGGGAGACCGGTCATCACCGCTTTTAACGCAAAGGGTGCAGTTCTTCATGGGGCGGGAAGGGAGGATATAGATGCACGGATGATTGGCACGGGAAGACCATTCATCCTCGAAGTTGTCGAACCAAGGAAACGCTCTCTCGACCTCGCAGAACTTGAAAAAGAGATCAACCGGACTGCAGAAGGACGGGTTTCGGTTTCGATCAAGCGCTGGAGTGACCGTACGGAAGTGGAAACCCTTAAATCAAACAAAGCGCATAAAAAATACAGGATCCTGGTCGAGGTTGACGGTGCATTATCAGCGGATATGTTCGCAAATGCCCTGAAAACCTTACAGGGCGCTACAATACACCAGCGCACACCCGAAAGGGTCGCTCACCGGAGAGCAGACAAGATCCGTGAGCGAATCGTCCTCGATATTGAGTATGCTGGGGAACAAGACGGCAAATTCGTTGTCGAAGTGCTCGGAGAAGCCGGTCTCTACATCAAAGAACTCGTATCGGGTGACGGAGGAAGAACCCGTCCGAGTCTAGCCGAGATCCTGAACAGATCGGCGCACGTATTCAGCCTCGATGTCGTGCAGGTAGAAGGAGCAAAGGAGGGAGATTAGATAATGGCACATCATAACGGACCACGAAAGAAAACACGGTATAAATTCAAGAAGGATTTAAGAGAGCGCGGGCTTCCGCCCGTAACCTGCGTCATCCAGAAATTCGAGATTGGCGACAGGGTGCACATTGTCTGTAACCCCTCAATCCAGAAGGGAATGCCACACCGCCGTTTCCACGGTCTGACAGGAACTGTCCTCGGACAGCGGGGGCGTGCCTGGATGCTTACCATCCGTGACGGCAATGCAGATAAAATCGTAATTGCACGACCACAACATCTAAAAGCACAAAAGTAAATTCTCTGTGAGTGACTGGCATGAAAGTGAAGGGTATCATTAGCGAAGAGAGGGTTACACTTCCTGAGATGCGTGGAGTCCTGTTAAGAGTTGAATCTGAACGGATTGCAGCAGAAAAGGAGATGTCCTATGAGTTCCGGCGCAGTATCGAACATGCCAATCAGCTAGCAAAGACCACTCCTGAAAAAGCTAACGCACTGGTAGCTGAACTCCTGAAAATGGAAAAGATGAAGCCTGAAATTGCATTCAGGATTGCAAATATTATGCCAAAAACCCGCGATGAAGTGCGGGCGATCTATGCAAAAGAACGGTACACCCTGTCACCGGAAGAAATCGATAAAATTATCGAACAGGTAATGGCACACTTCTGAGGTGTGACGCATGAAGGCGGAAAAAAAAGAGGTAAATGCGATAGTACTGGATGTCTTAATAAAAGGCCATCCTGACGATCCACGTCCCTCTTTTAAACGAGAGCCGATCGTCCAGGCAATGGGACTTGAGCAGTTTAAACTCCTTGAGCTTGTGCCCAAGAACAACGTGTCCATTGAGCTCCACGATAAGGTCTATATCGGTGATGCCGAAAGGGATAAAATTGAGCGGGTTAAGCGTCGGATAGGGTACAATGACCTTACGCAGACTGCACGGGGGGAACTCCCGTTCATCATTGAAAAGGTGGTAAAGGACCGCGAACCCGACTTTGTTGCTTTCTTCAACAAAGCGATCTCAATCACGCCAAAACTCCATATGTTGCACCTGCTCCCCGGCATCGGTAAGAAACTGATGTGGGAGATTTTAGAGGAGCGCAACAAAAAACCATTCGTGAACTTCGCTGATATTTCCGGCAGGATCAAATCAATTCCTCACCCGGAAAAGATGATTCAGTTACGGATCCTCGAAGAACTCCAGGATCCCGATGTCAAGTATCACGTATTTACCTCAAAATGAAAGCGTATCACGATCAGCATTTCCTCATCGATCCATTCGCCGTGGAGCGCATTGCGAACCTTGCCGACGTGAAAGGAGCCCTTGTCCTCGAGATCGGCCCGGGAAACGGGGCACTCACCCGTGCCCTGCTGGATCGGGGCGCGATGGTGAGAGCAGTCGAGCTTGATGGATCGCTCTGCGAGGGGCTTGCTCAGGTATTCTCTCAGGAGATCGCAGAGGGACGGCTCACCATCCTGCGGGGTGATGCCACCCGGTGTGAACTGCCCCCGTTTGAGATGGTAGTATCAAACCTCCCGTATTCCGTTTCTTCAAAGATCACCTTCCGTCTTCTTGATATCGGCTTTAAAGAGGCTGTGCTGATGTACCAAAGCGAGTTTGCGGACCGGATGGTGGCACCACCAGGTACCAAAGACTGCGGGCGACTCTCGATAATGGTGCAGACCTATGCAGCAGTACGGCCATGTTTCCGGCTGTCCCCTTCCTGCTTTTCTCCTAAGCCGCAGGTACACTCGACGGTTGTGAAGATGATCCCCCGCGAACCGCTATTTCCCATCAATAACCGTAACCTGTATGCAGATGTGGTCCGGGCACTGTTTTCTCATCGTCGCAAGACGGTCCGGAACTGCCTGAAAGGGTCAGTTGGCAGTATGCTCGAACGGACATGGGTGGACCGGGTCATTGCCACCCTGCCAGAGGAGATTCTCAAGAGCCGGCCTGAGGAATTATATCTTGAGGATTTTGCCACTATCAGCAATGTAGTATAATCTGCCTCGGTGTCTAAAAAGAGAACAGTCGTATTCCAGCGATCAAATCTTATTTTTTTGAATGATACTTACTCATTATGCTCCCGGGGACTCGTCATTGGGCCTGTCCCCTCCGCTGTGGCACCCCCTGGAGCGATAACTCCAGAGAAGGTAATACGACACAATCACAAAGATGACACAATCGCAAAGCGAAGGGGCGGCTCGGGGGGACTGGCACGGTCCCCTCCGTAAACAGGTGCTTTACCATTTGTTGAAAACTCAGGGTTTCCCATGAAATTAAATTAAACAGTAGTGAGTAATGGAATGTTTATTCCTCATAGTTATTTGCGATGAACCCCGCCGCCCCCGAAGGGACGCCCCCGCGGCGGATCAGTGTCTATAAGCATATTTGTAAACACCGCACTGCCCCGCCGTGCCTCGGAGAGGCCCTGAGGCGGGGAGCCCTCATAGAATTACATGGTTTAATGATTTTCATGGTTCGGGTGCGGACTCCTGTTCATGCCCGTTTCTACAAAGCCAAAATATCTATAACTAATGGTGGATTGGGATTCCCTGAAGAGCCGTAAACTGGATTTTTTCATACTGAATTCGGGAACATTTATTCCACTCGTTCTTACCGTGCAATTCCGGTGGTTAATAACTGTTCACCATCAAAAATATGTTTTTTCCCCGTTCTGCCAA
>DATEXZ010000203.1:0-2119 GCA_035256445.1 Methanoregula sp. | reverse complement strand
ACATACCTCCGGAAGCTCAGGGCGATAGAACTTAAAGCCGGTGACGCTGTCCCGGTGCTGGAAGGTGCCAACGTGATTGCCGACCATATCCGGTCTATGGAGGTCGTACCGTCTCCGGAAGAGAGGGTATACTGCCTTACTGTTGCGGATGATCACACGCTCGTTGCAAACGGGATCTTCACCGGCCAGTGCGATGGTGATGAGGACTGCATCATGCTGCTTCTCGATGGCCTGATTAATTTCTCGCGGTCATTTCTTCCTCAGAACCGGGGCGGTTCCATGGATGCCCCCCTGGTACTCACCAGCAGGATCGACCCTGCAGAGATTGACAAGGAATCTCTCAACATTGATGTCTGTGATCATTACCCTCTGGAACTCTATACAGGTGCGCTTACCTATACCGAACCTAAGATGATTACCCGGCTCATCGATCGTGTTGAACAGAGGATTGGCACTCCTGCACAGCTCGAAGGATTCCGGTTCACTCATGACACTTCGGATATCTCGGCAGGACCGATTGAATCCATGTACACCCAGCTCAAGACCATGACTGACAAGCTCGAAGCCGAACTTGTCCTGGCAGAAAAAATTCGTGCTGTGGATGCCGATGATGTTGCTGAGCGGGTCCTGACCACCCATTTTATCCGCGATCTTATGGGCAACCTCTCTGCATTCTCCAAGCAGAAGTTCAGGTGCACTAAGTGCAATACGAGCTACCGGCGGATGCCCCTTGCCGGGAAATGCACAAAGTTTAAGGGAAAGGGCATCTGCAATGGCAACATCATCGCGACCGTGCATGAGGGATCCGTAAAAAAATACCTGGAAATGTCCCGGGAGATCTGCAGGAAATACAAGGTTTCAGAGTATACGAAGCAACGTGTCGAGGTGATTGACCTTGCGATCACCTCCACGTTCGGTGAGGAGAAACAGCAGCAGCTCGGGCTTGCAGATTTTATGTAATCCGAATCGACTAAGAAATAAACTTCAGCAATATCTGAAAATATGTCATGGTCGATCCGGAGGGAAATTATAGAAACGGGCATGAACGGGAATGGTTCTCACCCAGCCATGAAAAACTGGCTCTGTTGAAACGGGCATGAACGGAGTTCGCACCCGAACCACGAAAAGCATTAAACCATGTAATTTTATGATGGCTCCCCGCCTCAGGGCCTCTCCGAGGCACGGCGGGCAGTGCGGTGTCTGCAAATAATGCTTATAGACACTGATCCGCCGCGGGGGCGTCCCTTTTTGGGGCGGTGGGGCTCATCCCAAGTAATTAAGCGGTATAAACATTCCATTACTCACATCTGTTTATTTCTTTTTTCATGGGAAACAATAAGATTTCAACAAATTGCTAATCACCTGTTGTCGGAGGGGACAGTGCCTGTCCCCCCGAACCGCCCCTGCGCTTTGTGATAGCGTTGTATTACCTTCTCTGGAATTATCGTGCCAGATGGGATGCCACAGCGGGGGGTTCAACGTAACGGGATTGGCAATCCTGAAATTACTGGAATTGTGCAATTTTCAATGGAAATCCGGTGTCCCGCTTCTGTGCTTCTTTTATATACGTTATAGATAATTATTCAGGCATACACATGGTCCACGAGCACCGTGATTTTACACGATCCCTGCAGATCGCACTGGTCATCACCACCATCTTTCTGGTCGTAGAGCTGGCCGGGGGCCTGATCTCGGGCTCCCTTGCGCTTGTCAGTGATGCCGGGCACATGTTCAGCGATGCCCTTTCCCTCCTCCTCTCCCTGGGAGCAATCACGCTTGCACGACGGCTTCCCACCAAGGAGCAGACATACGGGTTTCACCGGGCAGAGATCTTTGCCGCATTTATCAATTCCCTGCTGCTCATCGGCATGAGCATGCTCATCCTTTGGGAGGCCTACCTCAGATCGCTGAACCCCGCACCGATCCAGAGTGGTCTCATGGGCGCTGTCGCCGTGATCGGGCTCATCTCCAACATCGCGGTTGTGTACCTGCTTCACGGCAGCCATAACCTGAATGTCCGGAGTGCCTTCCTGCATGTCATCGGGGATACCATCTCATCGGTTGCCGTTATTGCAGCTGCCGTCTGGATAGCACTCACCGGGCAGGTCATTGTCGATAT
>DATEXZ010000202.1:0-4606 GCA_035256445.1 Methanoregula sp. | reverse complement strand
GTCTCTTCTTCATGTTCGGTCTTTTCTGGCTGGATTACCTGAATATCGTGAAGCCCGGGACACAGGTTGCACTCGCGATGTCCATCATCGTGCTTGGACTCTCAGCCAAGTTGTACCAGATATACCTGTTCCGGAAAGGGGATGTTGAGTAGCATTATCCGGAGGGTATACCGTGCAGACGCGAATTAAAGAATACCGTACCCGCCAGGGTCTCACGCAGGATGATCTCGCGAAAAAAGTTAGCGTTCGAAGAGAGACAATTGTCTTTCTTGAGCAGGGCAAGTATAATCCCTCTCTCAGGCTCGCCCATGATGTTGCCCGTGCGCTGCACACGAACATCGATGACCTGTTTATCTTCGATGAGGAGCCGGAACCCAAGAGTACTGAACATCGGGAGATTCTTGTAGATTAAAATTCTCTGGTTATAAGAGAACCTTCCCGGGTTCAGCGGACATTCCGGAACATTCTCTTTTTTCTGTCGGAGAACACAGATCCTTAAGGATAATCATCGCCGCCACTTTGTCGAGCGGCTGGTTATCATTCCCGCATTTAGGCGAGTAGATGCAGGATGGACATCCCTCTTCACACCTGCAGTCCCGCACCAGCTCATGTGCGCTTGAAAAAATTTCAGGGAGAATCTCGTACGCTTTTTCGGCAAGACCGATCCCTCCCTCATAACCGTCATATACAAAAACTACGGGTTCGCCATTCTCACCAAACGCCGTGGAAGATAATCCACCAATATCCCAACGATCGCACATCACATGGAGGGGCATCATGGCTATGATTGCGTGTTCAGCACCATGCAGCCCTCCGGCAAGATCGAGATTTGAACCTGTAATCCGCTGTTCCATGTACGGTGCGGGAACAAACCAGAATGCCTTGGTCCTGAAGGTAATCGGCGGCAAATCAAGGGGTTCCACACCAATGATAGTGTCTTTGCGTTTGATCTTGTAGCTGGTGTACTGTTCAGTCACTTCCACTTCGCCAAACGCACATCGTGCACCCTCTATCACCCGGGTCTCCTGGACCTCAATAACAGATAGATCAACCTGCTTGAGCGGCTGCGTATAGTAATCTACATCGGTCTCTGTTACGCGGACGATGTGCGTCTCTAAATCCATTTCGCTGACTATGTATGTCTCACCCTGGTGCAGCATTATAGCTCCGGTATGTGCCTCGCGGTAAGCCTGCGCCCGGTCCATTGTCTCGAGCAGGCGGCCGCGGCACAGGATCCGGAATGTTGAACCGGGAATACCATCAAGCCTCACCGCATCCGCAGCCCGGCCCCGCCCGGAATATACCCAGCCGCGGCTTGTTTTCCTGATAAGATCACCGGATGCAAGTTCAGAGAGGAGTTCCGGGAATGATTCGCCGAAATATTCCCGGTCGTGAGTTTCACGAAGGGGCAGTTCGGCAGCAGCACAAAGCAGGTGACCGGAAACTATGTAGGGATTTCCGGTATCGATAATTGCGTGCTCATGCGAACGGCTGAAAAAATGGTGAGGATGATGCATAAAATACTGGTCGAGCGGGTTTGCAAATGCAACAAGAATCGCAATTGAATCGTCGCCTTTTCTGCCGGCACGCCCGGCCTGTTGCCGGGTTGACATCATGGTTCCGGGATACCCGGCAATGACAACGGCATCAAGTGACCCGATATCGATCCCGAGTTCAAGCGCATTAGTCGACACAACACCCTTTATCGAGCCTTCTTTCAACTGCCGTTCGATTGCACGCCTTTCTTCCGGCAGATAGCCAGCCCTGTATGCTGATATCGATTCTGCAAGACGCGCGGATGAACGACGTATATCCTCGCGTGCCCAGAGCGTTACAAGTTCCGCCATTTTCCGGGAACCCGTGAAACAGAGGACCTGAAGATTTTCTTTTACACAGGATACAAGGAGATCTTTTGTCTCCTGGTACGTGGAGCGTTCACCAATGCCGTCATAAAAAGGGTTGTATAAGACGAAATGTTTCCTGCCGTGCGGAGAACCGTCTTCATCCACAAGATCAAACGGCAGCCCGGTGAGCTTGCCAGCAAACTCAAGCGGGTTTGCCAGTGTTGCGGTCGAGAGAATAAACTGTGGGGCTGAACCGTAAAAATGGCACAGACGTACTAATCTGCGGAGCAATAAAGCAATATGTGATCCAAAGACGCCCCGGTACCGGTGCGCCTCGTCAATAACAATAAATTTCAGATGAGAAAAGAACGGGTGCCATTTTGTATGGAATGAGAGCACCTGGTGGAGTTCATGCGGATTGGAGATGATGATCCGTGCATTCTGGCGGATCGCCGCTCGTTTTGACTGGGTTGTATCGCCATCGTAGATCGCCGGCCTGGCTGAGATACCAGTGAACTGCGCCATCTGTTCGAGCGTTGCAAACTGATCATTGGAGAGCGCCTTTGTCGGGTAGATGTATAATGCACGTGCCTCCGGGTCTGCTTCAAGCCCTTCGAACACCGGTATATTGAATGCCAGAGTCTTTCCGCTGGCCGTGGGAGTAGTGATAATCACGTTTTTCCCGGTTCGTATGCGGTTTACAGCTTCGCACTGGTGAGAGTAAAGGTGTATCCGGCAGTGGCTGAGATACGATTCAAGGGTATCTCCAAGAGGAGCGTGAAGCGTTCCGTACAGGGGAGATACCGGTTCGGTTGTTTCCGTATATACCACCCGGTTCCGGTATACCGGATTCACATTAATGAGACGAATGACATCAGCAACAGCCATAGGATTCCCCCAGCAGGTGGAAAAAGAGCAGAGCGAGTGATAAAACGTCCTGCTTGTTGTGCTCGATAATCGGGACCAGCGGACCACAGTTACCGGTCTTCAGGTATGTTTCATAGAATTCAGGTACCATCTGCCCGGGAATATCATCATCACGGCAAATCCCCAGAATTGTCGTTTCAAGTGCAGTCAGGCGCAGGGAGGGGTAATGGTTCTTCCACTTCCTGCGGCTGAAATGGAGTACATCGTAGTGTGGAATTCTTGCCAGAGACCCCATACCATAATAGGCAAGACGGTCTGATACGTAAGGAACATCAAACGATTTGCCATTGAACGTAACCAGTGCCGGGCGATCACTGGACAAGTGATCGAGCGTTGCGGTCAGTGCAGACTGTTCCTCGTCTATATCCCGCAGCAGGTACTGATGGACATTAAGGTTGCCTTCCTCGATTGTACCCACACCGAAAAGAATGATAGGGCGGGAAAAAAGACCGAGAGTTTCAATGTCAAAAAATACATAATCTTCCGGTTCATGGAGTCCTGCCGTTCCGAGAACACATGGATGAGATTTTGCGTGCCTGCAACCTAATAAATCCATAATTTCTGCAGAACTGCCGCCATCCAGGCATTTGAGCACCTCGTTGGCATTTGACCGGAACCTCGGGTGGCGTAATAGATCCGGTAATGTGAGGTAGCCTTTTGACCTTAGCCGGGCTTGTGTCATTGGTCCGATACCGTGCACGAGCGTAAGGTCATTTAAAATTTCTGACCTGAACCGGTCAATATCCACCGCTGGGATCGTTAGGTTTTGCCGGCTTTTTTGCAAAAAACAGGTACCGGCCTGGTTGAAAATCTCACTTCCCGAAAAGACATCATCAAACGGGACGTCCTGGTATTTCGCAACCAGCATATCGAGCAGGTGGCGCGCCTGATCATATTCTGATGAATAAACAATATTGTTTCTAAAACTGGATCCAAAAATATTTCCGTCACGGACAATTTCGTATTCCCGCAAGGTTTCCATACGCTGCCGCCAGAGGGCACCAATCCGCGCTGGAGCATGTATAGCCGACATCGTCTTACTACAAAAACGGCGTCCGGCATTTAAACATCCAGCCGTGCAGAGTGAAAGTATATTCCCGGGACATTAGCTTCAATCCCAAAGTACCGATGTATTTCCCGAGGAAATCCCGTCTTATTACGGTGATTTGTAAAAATCTGAAGTCCTTACCTATTGACGAAATGAGCGCAATTCTCCCTGAAAGAACTATCCGGGAAATTGTCAGGGTAACGTCCCTCAATGACACAGAAATAATGAATGGAGATGTCAGAATATCATATGCAGATTGATATAAAGGGCTGGACTGAATGAAGAGCACCAAGGGATTTCTCATCGACCTCGATGGTGTCCTCTATGTCGGAGACACTGCTATCGAGGGAGCACAGGATGCAATCGAATTTCTCAGAAAACGGAAATACCGATACCGTTTTGTTTCCAATACCACACGCAAAAGCCGGAAAACAATTGTGAAACGGTTGTCGGACATGGGGTTTGTTATTTCGGAGGAAGAGATTATTACCCCCCTGGTTGCTGCCAGCGTCTATTTAAAAAATACCGGGAAAAAACACTGTTACCTTCTTGTTACTGGAGATGCCGAGCAGGATTTTGATCAGACATGCATATGCACAACCAGGGAAAGGGCAGATTGTGTCATTATTGGCGATGCCGGCGACAGGATTTCCTATAACAGCCTCAACACTGCATTTCGCCATCTGATGAATGGAGCCGAGCTGATAGCACTTGAAAAGGACAGGTACTGGATGGCTCCTGACGGGCTGTCACTATCGGCCGGACCGTTCGTAACCGCTCTTGAATT
>DATEXZ010000201.1:0-7035 GCA_035256445.1 Methanoregula sp. | reverse complement strand
TGAGGCATTACGTGCCGTAGCCTCCAAGAGCGTTGAGAAAAATATTGTGAGGATTTCAACAGAGGAGGTTATACCAGCAGTTCCGGATTCCGGGTTTTTTTCCGGTTTCTTCCCAGTCTGATCAATTCCCTGGCCTTTTCATAATACTGGCGTGATAACAGCTCTTTTCCCAGTTCCTTTGAAAGGACCCCCAGGCTGTTCCAGGCTTCTGCCTGGTTCGGATTCAGTTCTACTACCCGGTTCAGGGCCTGGATCGCTGATTCAAGGAGGTCGCGCCGCTGTCGCAGGATCGCGATCTTTTTGAGAAGCTCACCGCGGGAAAACAAAAACTCCTCATCATCCGGCGAAAGTTCCACGGCCTTGTCAAAATTGCGGAGGGCCTCGGTATCCTTCCCGAGCTCCCGGTAACAGACACCCCGGTCATGCCATATATAAGCTAGTGAGGGATCGATGTCAATTGCCTGGTCGAAAAAGGGGATCGCTTCAGCGTGTTTCCCTTCCCGGAAAGATAACCTCAGTCCCTCCTTGTAGCTCACCTTTGCTTTTCCCAGTATCTTGTCAAACATACCTACCGTCGACGATGGTGCAGATTCTGAAGGGAGCGCACCTGTTATAACAGCATTAGTTTTGTTTAACAGTTCAGGACCCATCTCTTCAGTAATGTCCCGGATTTTTCCCATCACTCCGATGAACATCCCTTTGCTGTCATAGAGAGCAGTGGACTTCATCCATAAAATAATCTGGCGCCCTTCCTCCGGGATCGCCTTGATCCATGCAGCAATCGTGCCCTTCTCTTTTTCTATAATGGTATAGTTATTTTCCGTAATGGTCGCATCGTCCTGGAAGATGAGATCGCTGAGCATGGGTGCCCTGTGCCCAAAAAACGGAATTGAATAATCCCAGTCTCCTTTGCCAAGAATATCCTGTTCTGCAATCCCGGTCATCTTTTCCATTCCCTTGTTCCATACCATCACTTTGCCTTCACGATCGATGACATATGCCGCCTGATGGAAGAAATTGAGCGCATCTGAAAGCACCTTCTGGGTCGTTCCCGGCCCTCTCCCGAGGTTCCTGCGGTCAACAGCCTGTCGGATCATATGAACCATCTCGAGAAGCTGGGACTGGGCATCATCGCCTTTTTTTAAGAAAAAGTCTGCACCGTTATTAAGAGCCTGAATTGCTGCATATTCCCGGCCGACACCGGTGAAAATAATAACGGGTGTCGTATCCCCCCTTGCACGGAGCATTTTTAAGAAATCAATGCCGTTTATCTCCGGCAGGTCATAATCGACAACCATTGCATCGAAGGAACTGCTCATCAGAATTTCAAGTGCTTCCTTGGCAGAAAGGGCTGCCTTCACGTTCATATTACCGAAACGTTCAAGAAAAAGACGGATAACCTCAAGCATTGGTTTCTGGTCATCAATAACAAGAACAGACAGCATAGTACGAAAATAATGATGCAAAAAAATAAAAAGATTGGGATTTATTCCCGTTTTGCCAGTTTGTGGTCCAGACAAAAGAGGTGGCCGGGATGATCCCCGACGCAGATTATTTCAGCAAGAATATCGCTTGCATTCTTCTCCTCCTCGACCTGTTCCTTGACAAACCACTGGAGCATCTCAAAGGATGCGTGGTCTTTTTCCTTTACCGCGAGATCAACAAGCCCGTTAATCATGTCAGTGACCTTCTGTTCATGGGCATACACTTCTTCAAAGACTTTACCGGCGGATGACCATTTTGCCTTAGGGGCTTCGATATCGAGGAGCGTAACCCTGCCGTTCCTCTCGATCAGAAAGTCATACAACTTTAACGCGTGGCCCTGTTCTTCCTTCGCCTGCACCCGCAACCAGTGGGCAAATCCCTTCAGGGTGGTATTCTCAAAGTACGCGGACATCGACAGGTACAGGTAGGCAGAATAGAGTTCCCGGTTAACCTGTTTGTTCAGGGCTTGTTCCATAGTCTTGGAAATCATATCAAAAACCTCAGGTTTTATCCATGATTGGTTTTTCCTTTAATAATGCTTTCGTATTTCCGGAGAAATCAGGAGAGATTATTTTTTCTTTCTCGGGCGGATGAACGAATGGAACAACCCGGTGATGGCGTTGGGGTTTTCTGGGGCAAAAGACGCCCTTCGTTGACATAACGCACGTCTTCGATCGAGAAGAAGGCGTGAGGATTTTTGCCCTGATATGTTCAGTAATCCTGGGTATATCCACCCTGTTGACAAGACAGGATCATCTTGACATTTCCTCATGAACCGCTTGCGTCCAGAGAAGTAATACCGTAATTTTCTGATCGCATAAAGGATATGATCTCTTCATTGGATTCTTCTGCGGTGATGATGCGCAGGATCACCATACTAATTGAGAGTTTTTCTTCGATCACGAGCCCGATATACGTGCCCATGGCAAAGCCGAAGGCAAATGCAAGAAAATTTGCAACATTTGATAGATCATTCATCATGACTTCCATGGCAAGGAGCCAGATGACAATCTCAAAAAACGCGATAACAGGCGCGAGGTACTTGATCCCTTGGAGATGTAGATAACGCGGAGGGTCTCCATGCTCACGTCGCAGATACGGGCGATGAAAATCATGAGCGGGAGAATCACCTATGCGTAAAAGTCAGGACTGATGATGAAAAACGACACATTTTCCCCCCCTTGTCAATCTTGTTCAGTCAATGGATCAAGATAAGGCCTGTTTCTCTATAAGGATTATCCAGAAAAATAAAAAAATAAGGAAAATATGGAACGGGATCAGGAATCGCGCGAATGAGCCTGCCCGGTTTACTTACATATATTTCTGTGGATCGGTATCAAATTTCTTTTTACAGCCCGGGGCACAGAAATAGTATTTTTTGCCTTTATACTCACTCGTAAACTTTGCCGTTTTCTCATCAACGGTCATCTTACAGATCGGGTCAATTGCCATCTTTCTTACCTCCGTTATCTCCCTTTCTTTGCTTCTGGTATATATGTTTTGAGCAGCAGGGAGAGGCTGATAACGGTAACCGAGCTGAGTGCCATTGCGAGAGCGGCAAGTTCTGGTCTGAACGTAAATCCAAAGAATGGATAGAGCAGCCCTGCCCCGACCGGGATAAGGGCAGTATTATAGGCAAACGCCCAGAAGATATTTCCTTTAATCCTCCCCATCACTTTTTTTGAGAGCTGGATAGCCGCAACCGAGTCAAGGAGGTCGTCTTTGATCAGGACAATGTCCCCGCTTTCAATCGCCACATCAGTTCCGCTGCCGATAGCAATCCCCACATCTGCCTGGGCAAGTGCGGGTGCATCATTAATGCCATCACCCACAAACGCCACGATCCCGCCTTTTTCCTGGAGAACTTTTACTTCAGAAGCTTTGTCCTGCGGGAGGACCTCGGCAACTACCCTCTCGATCCCGACCTGACGGGCAATTGCATCCGCAGTCCGTTTATTGTCACCCGTGATCATGACGACCTGAATCCCCATTGCTTTCAGCTGTCGTACAGATTCAGCAGAGGTTTCCTTGAGGGTATCTGCGATGGCAATCACTCCGGCCATCTGATTACCCGCAGCGACAAGTACTGCAGTTTTACCATCCTGCTCAAAAGCAGCGATCCTGGCTTCAGTCTCTTCCGGAATCAGGACTCCCTTTTCCTGCATAAGGGTGCGGTTACCCACCAGAATCGATTCTCCAAGCACCACCGCACTTACTCCTTTGCCGCCATAGGTGTCAAATTGATCAGCTGGCTCAATGGTAATCCCCATATTTTGGGCTTTGCGTATAACTGCGAGGCCAAGGGGATGCTGTGAGTTCTTCTCGACACCTGCGGCAAATCCAATAAGGGTCTGTTCGGAAATACCTGCCGGGAGAATATCTGTCACTTCCGGTTTACCTTTCGTCAGTGTTCCGGTCTTGTCAAAAACAATAGTCGTAACTTTTTCGGCAACTTCAAGAGCTTCGCCATTTTTGATCAGGATGCCCAGCTCAGCACCTCTTCCGACACCAACTGTCACCGCTGTCGGGGTTGCAAGCCCCAGAGCACAGGGACAGGCGACAACGAGTACAGAGATCAATGCCGTCAGGGCAAACAGCAGGGTGGATTGAAGGAGGAAGAACCATACGAGAAAGGCGGTTATCGCTATCACAAGCACCGCCGGAATAAAGTAAACCACTGCAGTATCGGCGATTCGCTGGACTGGCGGTTTCGAACCCTGTGCGTCCTCAACAAGCTGGATGATCTGGGCAAGTACCGTATCCCGGCCAACTTTTGTAGCTTTCACCGACAGGACGCTGTTTGTGTTGAGTGTGCCACCGACCACCCGGCTGCCCCTGGCTTTGAGGGGCGGAATAGGTTCGCCGGTGATCATCGACTCGTCAACATAACTTTCACCGGCTACAACTTCGCCGTCAACCGGGACCTTCCCCCCGGGTTTTACGATAACGACATCACCGATGACCACATCTTCGATCGGGATTTCCTCTTCCTTTCCCCCACGGATAACCAGAGCAGTCTTTGCACGGAGCCCGGCAAGTTTTTTGATCGCTTCTGATGTTCTCCCCTTTGCCCGTGCTTCGAGATATCGCCCGAGCATGAGGAAGGCGGCAAGCATGATGGCGGTATCATAGAACATGAATTCATGGGTAAGGATGATGCCAAAGGTCCCCATGACACTCGAAACGAACGCAACACCGGTACCCATCGCATACATCACGTCCATGTTGAGAGAACGGTTGCGCAGCGCCATGGACGCGGCACGAAAGATGGGATAAGCAACATAGAAAAAAACCGGTGTCGCTATAACCAGCATCACGTAGGCGAGGGTGTGCATGGGCAGGGGGAGAGGTACCCACATGGCAAGCATGAGCGGGATGCTTACGGCAAAACCGACGGTGAACCTGAGAAATTTATCGTGAAGATCTTTTTCCCGTGCTGCCTTCTCAGCTTCGTCACTTACCTCCCCGGCAATTCCAAGGTATTGGTACCCTGCATCCTCGATGGCTTTTTTCATATCAGGGACTGCAGACACCGACGGATTGTAAACAACATAGGCCTTTTCTGTGCCAAGGTTTACGTTTGCAGACAGGATGCCGGGAAGTGCCCGGAGTGCTGCCTCGATGGTCTGGACACAGGTAGCACAGACCATCCCTCCGATTTTGAGGGTGACTTCCCGGTTCACCACATCATATCCCACTGTCTTGACTGCCTTTTCCAGTTCTGTCAGCGACACTTTTGTGGGATCGAACTCAACATGGGCAGTATCAGTACCAAAATTTACCTGCACTTTTGAAACATCCTTAATCTCGGAAATTGCTTCTTCGATATTCACGGCACAGGTCGCACAGTGCATGCCAGAGATTTTTAATTCAGCTTTCTTTTTTTCCGGTTCTGCCATAGATCCTCCGCAGGGGTAATTGTGCATCAGAGCAGTTTTGTCTCTTCAGTTGGCTTTGGTACCTTTACGACCAGTACCCTGAAGACCGAGGAACTCTCGTTACTCCAGCGGTGCGGGATCCTGGCAGGACTTTCGACAAGCATATCTTTTCCGACGGTCTGCTTCTCATCGCCGATTTCGATAACACCGGATCCCTCAAGCACATAGAAGAATACATCGACGGGTGTGATATGTTTTTTAAGTGCTTCACCGGGTTTCAGGGTAATAACAACGGCGATCGCGTGCGGAGTATCGTAAATTTTACGTGCGTCCACATGGTGAGGATTTGGACCGGACACAACATCTTTAACAGCGGTTATTTTCATGTTTTGCTCCTTTGTATTCTATGCTGAACGTGGGAGCAGGATAGATAAAAGGGTATCAATACCAGCATTACAATTATTGCCGTGGGAAAAGGAGTGCTTCTTCTTTTCTGCCCGTTTTCCGGCTCGCATGTTCTTTTATCACTACAAAACCAGGACGGGGAAATTCTGCAGGAGGGCGGATGTTCTCACCGAAGAATTCCTTGTATGTTCCAGACCAGTTCCCTGAAAAAAACACCGGGGATCCCTGACTCAGATCCGCGGTTTTTTGTATTCGGCAAGGAGGGCCGCCGCATACACATCGCTTTTTTTTGTTGGCACGTAATTAAATTCCCTGACCCTTTTCATGAGCTCTTCGGCAAGTGCAGCATCATCCGGGGGTTTGAGCTTAGTCACTTCTTCGAAAATCCAGTCAAGGTGATCGATTCCCGTCTCTTTGCCGTCAATAAGCACCCGTTTTGTGGTGATCTTGTCCGGGGGGATCCCCCCGCAGATCGAACAGTAATATCCATCCTTGTCATCCCCTCCCATGGTGTTCACTCCCTGATCATGGTAAGCGACATCTTGAACTTTGTGATCGCGGATAAGGCATGGGGAACATTGGCAGGGAAGATTATGGTCTCCCCTTCCTTCATCTGCGATGTCCGACCCGAAACCCAGACCTCGCATTCGCCTTCAAGAATGGTAACCACCGCATCAAACGGGGCGGTATGTTCCGAGAGCCCTTCGTTTTCATCAAAGGAAAAAATGGTGATACTTCCCGCCTTCCGGTTGATTATCATCCGGCTGGCAACGGTGCCCTCATTATAGTTTACAAGATCCTTCAGCTGCAGGACTTTTCCTTTGAGATCTTCACGTTTTTTATCGGGTTTGTCCGGGTTTTCCTGGATGTATTCTGCCATAATCGTGACTCTCCCTTGTGCAGTTGTTGATGGGGAGAGTATTATTGATTTCCTCTTCTGACTGGTCAGAAATCAGAGAGTACCCCGAACCTTACAAAAAAAATATTGCACCAGCTACGTCCTAAAATGGCAGGAAGGACAGCCATGCCCAGTACACTAAAAGCTGCAGTGTGGTCAGGGGTATCCCGATCTTTGCAAACTCGAAGAATGTAAGCGTCTGACCCTGCTTTTCTGCATTCTGGATGATGATCACCGTACTTGCGGCCCCCAGGATGGTCAGGTTGCCGGCGATTGTACTTCCTGCCGCAAGTGCCATGAGCTGGGCGGAAGTGCCTCCTGCCTGGAGAATCATCGGCTGGAACAGCGCGACAAACGGCACATTGGAGA
>DATEXZ010000200.1:0-2157 GCA_035256445.1 Methanoregula sp. | reverse complement strand
GCACATACATCCAGAGCGGCAATGCACTTATTGATACAGAACTCCCGGCGCAAACGGTGGAAAAGAGCGTTCGCGATCTTATCAGGAATGAGATTGGCCCGGATCTTGTTGTGCTGGCGCGAACCGGGGCACAGCTGGAAGAAGCACTGGAGGCGAATCCGTTTACGGAAGGTTATGATATCTCCCGTGTGTTTTTTGTCTCTTTTGCAAAGACGCCTCCGGCAGAGAAGGTCAGGGAGCTTCTGTCCCTTGATCTCTCCCCGGAAAAACTTGCCTTTGGTGAAAATACCGCTTATATGTACATTCCCGGCGTGTATGGCAGGGGGACACTCTCGGGCAATTTCCTGGAAAAGAAGCTCGGGGTCTCAGCCACCATGCGCAATTTCAATACCATGAACAGGCTGGTGACGATGAGCAGGGAGATTCAGGCACAGCGGGAGAAGCACTGACGGCACGCATTCTCCGTCGTCTCACGACGTTCCGGGAGACCTCATCTTTCATGCTTTAATCCGGCCCCTCTGCGACCCCGGTTTGCCAATCCGGAGGATCATTTTCCGGACCATTTCCGAACATATACAAAAAACGATGCAGTTTTACACACTTTTTCCAGGAACGCGTTTTCCAGGCGATTTATGCCAAAATGGACGATTTCCTTTGAGCTATAAAACGCTAATGTACGCTAATGGGAGGCAAAAGTCAGAGGGGCTGGATAGGTAACACGGTCAAAAGGAAAGAATGGGCTGTTTTGGGGACATAGTTTACGCCGGCGTTGGCGGAGGGGGCGGAGGAGGTTTTTGAAATTCCTGGATTTTTAATAACACACAATTGACGGTGATTATGCAAAAAAGAGAGACGTTTAACGTCAAATCCACCCGGCAGCACATTATTGTATGAAGGGGCAGACTGCACACCTGTCAGTTCGCTCAAACACCCGGCTTGTGCTGGAGAGAACGGATAACCGGAGAACGTTTATAGGGCATCTGCGCAAGACTAAAACCAGATACAAGTATCAGGAATCCGCTTTCCATGAATCCCGCTCAATCGCTATCGAAGATATCCGGTGTATCCGGTATCCTGATCACCCTGGCTTCAGCAATAATACTCCTCGCCGGGATACAGGCTGCCTCCTCTATTCTCGGTCCGTTTATCTTGTCGGTCTACCTCACGCTTATCTTCGGCACGCTCCTCCACTGGTTTGAAAGAAAAGGTCTCTCCACCCGCTCGGCCCTTATCCTCACCCTGACAATCTTCTTCGCCATCATTGCTGTTTTCATTGTTACGATAGCCGGGTCCTTTATTCAGGCCATGTCCGATCTTCCCCGCTACCTGGAGAAACTTGAGGGGAGCCTTGAGCTCTTCAGCCCGTTTCTCATCTCGATCGGGATCGATCCGTCAATCCTGACATTCCAGAACCTTATCCAGACATTTTCTGCCGAAATCCACGGTCTGATCAGCAATCTCTGGGAGATTGCAAGTCCCTTAGTCCTGATCTTTCTCACCACCCTCTTTTTACTCTTTGAAGCAAAGGGATTCTCGCGCAAGCTGCAGATCATCATTGGAGAACACCGGCCCGGTGACCTGAACCGGTTCATTGATCTCGCACAGAAAAACATTGACTACCTCGTTATCAGGACTGAGGTGAACCTTGCCACGGGGATAGGAACGGCAGTTATTCTTTCACTTCTCGGGGTGAAATATGCCATATTCTGGGGTTTTTTAGCCTTCCTGCTTGGTTTCATACCGAACATCGGGTTCTGGATTGCCATTGTTCCGCCCATGCTCCTCGCCTGGTTCGATCTCGGGCCACTCCCGGCCCTCCTGGTACTTGCCGGATCCGGGCTGATGGACTTCCTTTCCGAATACATTTTGTTCCCCCACTTCACAGCCCAGGGGCTGGATCTCTCTACTGCTGTTGTGTTCATCTCTCTTTTTTTCTGGGGATGGATTCTTGGTGGAATCGGTGTTCTTCTTGCAGTTCCCTTAACGCTCTGCGTTCAGATGGTCTGTGAACTGTCTGATGAGACCCGGTGGATCGGGTACCTGCTCGGGCCCCCACCTGAGGGGAATGGCAAAAAAGAATGAGCGAGAGGCCGGAAAGGCACTATCTCATTTGGGGCTGGCGGGGTTTTTACGCAGTGGATCGAAAAATCTGATGAT
>DATEXZ010000199.1:0-5078 GCA_035256445.1 Methanoregula sp. | reverse complement strand
CGGCACCTGGATGTCGGTGCCCGTCTGACCGGTGATCGACGGGAGCCTGGAGGTCCCTGCCGTCAGGGCGGGGGACAGGACCTGCCGGGCGCTGAAGATCTTCCACTTCCTGCTGACCGGGGTAAAGAGATCGGTGAACCTCCCGATACTCTCTGACGGACTGAGAACGAGGATCCCCCCGGGTTTCAGGGAATAGTGAAACGATGGGATGAGACGGTTCTGGAGTTCCGGCTCAAAATATATGAGGAGGTTGCGGCAACTGAGGAGATCGAGCCGGGTGAAGGGTGGGTCCTTGACTGTGTCCTGCACTGCGAAGACCACCATCTCCCGGATCTCTTTTTTTATCCGGAACCCGGTCTCTTCCTTCATGAAAAAACGCCTGAGCCGTTCCGGGGTGACATCGATCGCGATATTTGCCGGATAAACCCCGCCACGGGCAACCGCGATCGCATCTTCATCGATATCAGTGCTGTAGATCTGGACCTTGAACTGGTGCCGTCCGGTATCCATGCATTCACGAAAGATCATGGCGACCGAGTAGGCTTCTTCTCCGGTCGCACATCCCGCAACCCAGACGCGGAAGACATAGTTTTCAGGCTTGTCCTGGAACATCGGAGGAATGATCTCTGTTTTGAGGACCTCGAACGCTTCCGGGTCGCGAAAGAAGCTGGTCACGTTGATGAGCAGCTCCTTGAAGAGCAGGTGGACCTCGGAAGGATTCTCGGCGAGATACCGGGCATACGCCTCGGGGTCTTCAAGGTTATGCACACCCATGCGCCGTTCGATGCGACGGCGGATCGTGTTCTGCTTGTAGAGGGAAAAATCATGGCCGGTCCTGGTCCTGAGCAGCATCAGGATCTTCGCAAACGGTTGTTTCCCTTCCGGAGAAAGCGGGGGACGAGGTATCTTCCGCGTGATATAATTCCGGACATAGGTCGTAATCTCCCCGAATATCTTTTCAACCGGCAGGACGTACGTGGCGAGCCCGCTCTGGATCGCGCTCGCAGGCATCCCGTCATATTTCGCGGATGCAGGGTCCTGCACAAAGGAAACACCTCCTGCTCCCTGCACCGCCCGAAGGCCGAGTGTGCCATCGGTCCCGCTGCCGGAAAGAATAACAGCTATCGCCTTTTCCTCTTCGTCTTCTGCCAGGGACCGCAGGAATGTATCGATCGGCATTCTCAGTCCCCGCAGCTGCGGCGGCAGGCTGAGATGGAGTTCCCCATGAAAAATGGTCATCTCACGGTTTGGCGGGATAATATAGACATGGTCCGGCTCAACGGTCATCTGGTTCGTGGCCTCGGTGACCGGGATAGCGGTAACCCGCTGCAGGATTTCCGCGAGCATGCTTGAGTGAGCCGGATCGAGATGGGAAACCAGGATAAATGCCATCCCGCTGTCGGCCGGGACCTGCTTAAAGAAAACCTCAAAAGCTTCAAGACCCCCGGCAGATGCACCAATCCCGATTACCGGAAAACCGCTCTTCACGACGCGGTTTTTTTCTGTCTCCGGAGATTTCCTGATTTTTGGAGCTCCCGTGGACCTGGTTTTTCCCTTCATTTTGTTACCCCGGCATCAGATTGTGCAGACATTACCGTAGTGTATACCAACCATACCGACAGCCATGAAATGGTGCGGGAGTTTTAGGATTTGAGTTCAGGCGATGTCAGCATCACGCATCGGCGTGATGGTGCACCTTTGCAATGCGATATAGGAATAATCATTCTCCGGAATATTAAAATATCCGAAATAGGAGTGCAGGGATACATAAAGCCCGATACGTCTGTCTGCCCTTGTAAGAGTAATCATCAAATACCAAAAGACTGTCAAATGCGACAGGCAACCAGAGCATGCACTAAGAAAACTACCGTAAAATAAATTCAGTTATTGTCCCTCTGTTATTTCTTCTTCTTTAATTTTGATCCGGCCTCGTGTACCGCGGTTTTAACATCAGAAACGGCTTTGTGGGCACCGGTTTTTACTGCCTCTGCTGCTTTCGCGCCCGGATGCTGCAGCTGGTCAAGTGAGCTGGTAACATCGCTCAACATTTTGCTGGAAGCTTTATCGGATACTTTCTGTGCTTTCTCGACCTTACCGGCCTTTTCTTTTGGATTATCAGTCATAGGTTTTCAACTCCTTTACTGGTATGTTGTAACGCATAGCATGACGTATCACAATTCTTGTGACCCTGATAGGGCAGAGCGTATAGAGTGAAAGACCTATAAAATTCTTACCGGTTGTTTCAAAATCTGAAGTATCCGGAATTTCTCCATCCGTGGAAAAAACATGCACCCTGTTGCCGGTACGCAGCCGGTTTGAAGCCACATCATACCTCCACTCTTCCTCCTGCCGGGATGAGGAAAAAAAACCGGTCGATTCATCAAAAAGATCTCTGTTTTGATTCTTCGAATTTTATTCTACCAGATACGTTTATCCGGTCTCCTGGTATGTTGTGCTCTATTTTTGCCCGGTTACCCGGCCACAAAGATTACCTGAAGATACGGGCCCGATCTGGTCGATGCCGTCATTCTCCATGTTTGCCAATACCGTTAGATCGTATCTCAGGAAAAAACAGGTGCATTCAGAGAGATGCACGATTTTTCGGGCATGGCATCGCCGTTTATAATTCCCTCAAAGGAGCCCGTCACAACAGGAACGTGACTATGGCAATAACTACGAAGATTATCACGAGCCATTTTGCGATTTCCATTGAAAAACCGGCAATCCCCCGTGCTCCCAGTATGAATGCAACCAGGGCAAGGATCAGGAAAACTACCGCAAGATAAATTAAATCAGCCATTGTTCACTTCACATCTACTTCTTTTTCAATTTTGCTACGGTCTCGTGTGCCGCAATTTTGGCATCAGCAACGGCTTTATGGACACCGATTTTTACATCATCCGATCCTTTCTCAGCTTCCTTTCCGCCACCTTTGGCTATGTTGTGGGCGGCGACCGATGCGTCATCGTACACAGCATGTGCTGCCACACGGGCATCATCGATGGCTTTGCTTGCCTTTACTTTCAGATTATCAGCCATAAGCTTCCTACTCCTTCTCCTGGTATGAATATTTCAGGAAATTATCATGATGTATAATAATTTTTCAATACTCATACCAGAGCAACGGTACATTGCAGGAATCTGTGAAAAACCTTACCGTGTATTGCAAAATCTGAAACAAGGCGACAGCATGCATTTCACGTAGAACAGGACACCGCTGATAACGTACGAAATTCCGCCGGTCCTGGTATTCCAATCCCTGGTGAGATCGCCTGTTGTTCTGCTGCGACTCAAATTATCACAACCGGGGAAAATCTTTGATTTTTATGAATGGTATTTTACGGGCTCTCTCCGGATTCAACTACATCCGTCAGGTTTGTTCCCAGCTTTTTTGACTCATAATTACGACGTTACCCATAATTGAAAAGAGGATGCAACAGATTCCATCGAAGAATACTATGGCCAGATTTTTTTTTAAGAATACACTGTTGACTGTTATTTTTTCAACTGTGGTCTTCTCACTTACAAAGGAATATAATATAACCGTGGTTGAGCAATTAAAAAATAAACAATACAAAGAACCCCGAAAGCAATAATTATAACAATTACAATTTGCTCCCAAAAGGGTAATCCTGCAAAAAAACCAAGGATACGATTGTCACGCAAAGTGCCATGCTTAACAATATTTCACGGTATAAATATCACTTGTGATTTTGATTTCTGACTATTTATCCCAATTCTCGCTTGAACTAAAATATCTTTTTTTTAAAAAATAATGAAGATTGTTCAGCACTTTCTCGTGCTGTCTTCAAGATCGTGTATCCAGCTGGCAACGGCCCTCAGCACGGTCACGGTCTTCTCGGTCTTATGGAGATTCCCGCTCTGGGTATAAACACCGTCATTGTCCTGTGAGATTAATTCATTGATCACCCATACACCAAAGGGATCGGTAGTCACGGAAAGACCAAAGGAAAAACCCGGACAATTGATAAAAACTTCACCGGATTCATAATCAATGTTGATTTTCAGATCGCGATCTTCTTTTTGCACCATATTCTTCAGGAACACTGAAAGGTCGTAGGTCGTCAGGATCACTTCAATATCTTCTGGACGTAACATGAGCTATCACCATAGTCCCCTTCGCGTGGTTTGAGATAATACTTCCCTGAACATGATTCATTTTGTGCATGGAGTGTCCTGAATACAATTTTCAGCATGGCAGTCAACCGGGAACCTGAGAAAGATTTCGACTTCCTGTCGATGGGCTGAATTACCGGAAGAAATAATGATAAGCCTCATTAAGGCTATGGTGAGGTATGGATTTCTTCAACTCCGCATACAAAGGCACCCCTGCCTGGGATATCGGCCACCCCCAGAAAGAGTTCGTCGGGCTGGTCCGGAGAGGTGAGATATCCGGGTCTGTCCTTGACATCGGATGCGGGACCGGGGAGCATGCCCTCTTCTTTGCACAGGAAGGGCATGACGTGTGGGGGATTGACTCCGCCCCCCTGGCGATCCAGAAAGCGAAGGAGAAGGCTGCCAAGCGAGGACTCCCGGTGCATTTCCTTGTCCTTGATGCCCTGGAACTCTCCCGGCTCAACAGGAAGTTTGACACCGCCACTGATTCAGGGCTCTTTCATACTCTGTCCGATGAAGACCGACCGATCTTTGTGGATAACCTTGCAGCGATCCTCTCTCTTGGCGGGAAGTACTTCATGCTCTGCTTTTCCGACCGCGAGCCCCCCGGCTACGGCCCGAGGAGGATATCTGAAAGGGAGATTCGGGACAGCTTCCGGGACGGCTGGGTCATCAATTACATCAGGCCTGCGACCTTCGAGAGCCGCACCCGGCCGGAAGGTCCCCGTGCGTGGCTCTCATCGATATCAAAAGTATGACGGATTGTCGACCGGACCAGATGCAGGAAGACAGCCTGAATTTCAGACTTTGGAATACAGGTAAAACTGGAATACCGTGTTAACGACAACCAGAATTACACCAATTATCACGAATTCCTTAAGATCGATACCGGTCCCGAGAAGAAAACGTACAAAAATGAGAACCATCAGGGCCGAAATCGT
>DATEXZ010000198.1:0-5081 GCA_035256445.1 Methanoregula sp. | reverse complement strand
ATAGTATTTCTCCGGGGCATAGCCAAGGATGGACATATTGGCAATATCACTTCCTGCTTCAAAGTCATCAGGAATTGTCCTTAACATCCCGCATGCGCCGTTTTGAGCCATCCGGTCCATATTCGGCGTTTTTGCATATTCAAGAGGAGTCTTGCCCCCCAGCTGCACAATCGGCTCATCCGCCATGCCGTCTCCGAGAATAACGATATACTTCATAGGATCACTGCGGTTTCAGGTACTTCCTTTTTATGTGTGCCATTATGGGGATTGTAATCGTTCTTCAAGCATCGCTTTGACCGCGATGCGAATGCTTTCCCGTGAGCCGAGCTGGGGCTTCCAGCGGAGGGCTTTGATTCTGTCAACAGCAAGCTGCATCTTCGGGACATCTCCCACCCATCCGCGTTCACCGCCGGTAAATGTAAACTTCGTAGAGGGGAGGCGCATCTCATCGGTAACGATCTCTGCAATGCTCTTCACGTCTATCCAGTCTTCCGATCCAATATTGAACGTGTTGACCGTGCCCCGGGCATGGCCGACCGCAAAGAGCATCGCCGCTATGCATTCGTGTACTTCGAGATAGGATTTGGTCTGCTTCCCGTCACCGAGGATTTCCAGTTCGGCAGGATTTTTTTCAAGCTTCTGGATAAAATCGGTGATTACACCGTGACCACTTCGCGAACCGATAATGTTTGCGAACCGGAATACCCACGCCTTCATCCCAAATGAGTGGCAGTAGGCGGATATCAGTGCCTCGCAGGCAAGCTTACTTGCCCCGTATACCGAGATCGGCTCAAGCGGGGTATACGTCTCAGGTGTCGGGATGATGGTGGCGTCGCCGTAGACCGTTGATGTCGAGGTGAATACCAGTTCCAGTACGTCATGCCGGCGCATGGCTTCAAGGACCCGGTATGTTGCCATAATATTGTTCTGCATGGTCGGATCGGGGTTCACCGCACTCTGGCGGACGTCGGGATCAGCCGCGAGATGAAAGAGCCTGTCCGCGCCCCGGATTGAATCCTGCCACCCGTCATCAAGCAGATCTTTTTTCACGAACCGCACTTTGCAGGAATCAATATGCCGTGCTATCGTTTCCTTCCGGCCGGCACAGAGGGAATCGATCACCAGGACTTCGTTACCCTGCGCAACAAGTGTATCAACAAGGTGCGAACCGATGAACCCGGCACCACCTGTCACGACATCAAACATCACTACATATTATGTTATCCATGCTATAGGATTACTGGTATGTTTATCGGGATCGATCACGGGACAACGGCGATGCGATTTGCCGGAGAATCGGGAAAATTCAAGATCTCACGGGAGGCTGCAAAAGAGTTTTCCATAGAGGATCTCTCGAAACTTTGTCCGCTCGATGAAATTAAAGGGATTGCACTTTGCTATTCAATGGGTGACAATATTTCTTCCATCACCCGTATTACCCGCGTGAAAAACCGGGGGCTCGTAAGCCAGGACGGAGCTGGACAGCATATCGGCGGAGGGACAAAGGTTTTTGATGAGGTGGCAAAGAGCGGCATCCCTGCCATTGTCATCCCCGGACTCCACCGTAAATCTCCAACCGATCCGCGCTTCAAGGCATATTCCCACCAGTCGAGTCCGGAAAAGATCGGTATTGCCTATGAGGTCTGCAATGCGATTGGGAATGATGTTGTTGTTTCCGATGTAAGTTCAAACACCGTTACCCTGCTTGTTACTTCCGGAAAACTGGTTGGCGCATTCGATGCGTGCATATTTGCCCCAGGTCTCCTGCACGGCGCACTTGATGTGGATGCAATCCGTCGCATCGATGCGGGAGATTGCACTGCAAATGAGGCTTTCCAGCATGCAGGAGTGAAATTTTCACTTCCGGAAGATCAGCGCATGCGGTCTGTTGCTATGTTTGCCGCAATGGAATGCGCCGCGCTCCTCCTGCTGAATTCCCATGCCCGCGTGGCACTTGCGGGTACGCTTGCACCGGTAATCGCACCTGAGGTTGAGAGACTTCTGGGACGGAATGTCGCAGTTTTTGACGAATGGTGCGCATCAAGGGGTCTGGTCAGGATCGCCCGCGACGTTTTTTGCGGGAGCACTTCTATTCTCGGGCTTGATGTAGATCTGTAGATTTATATCGATTAATCATGTAAAAATAATGGGGATTTTTTTGAGAGAACTACGTATACACGGCCGCGGGGGGCAGGGATCTGTCACCGCTGCTGAATTGATTGCTGTCGCCGCATTCGAGGGGGGTGCCTTTGCCCAGGCATTCCCGGCTTTTGGTGTCGAGCGGCGGGGGGCACCCGTGCAGGCATTTGTCCGGTTCGATGACAAAGTCATCCGGAAACGAAGCCAGGTCTATGAACCGGATTATATCATTGTCCAGGACAGCACGCTCATCAAAGACGTGAATGTGTTCCAGGGTGTGAAGAAAGGAGGTATTGTAATCGTGAATACGGAAAAGACACCCGGATATTCAGTCCCTGAAGGGGTGAAGCTTATCACCATCGATGCCACATCCATCGCGCTCAGGACGCTGGGACTGCCCATTACCAATACATCGCTCATGGGTGCATTTGCTGCCGCAACCGGTGAAATCAAATTCTCCGCACTGGAGAATGCACTCAATCACCGGTTCCCCAAAGAGCTTGCGATAAAGAATATCGAAGCAGCCCGCGTGGCATATAACACCATTAAGGGAGGCGCATAATGGCACTGGCAATCGGGTGCCGGGCACGCCCGGGAAAGGCCCGCGATAATAAAACCGGTTCATGGCGTGTGTTCAAACCGGTTTTCGATCAGGAAAAATGTTCGAAGTGCGGGACGTGCAGGACAATCTGCCCGGAAGGCTGCATCAGTGAGACTGTTGAGGAATTTTTTGTGCCCGACTACACCTACTGCAAGGGTTGCGGACTCTGTGCGGAAGAGTGCCCGAAAGAAGCGATCGGTATGAAACAGGAGGAGAAGTAGATGATGCAGATGATTGAAGGATCCATTGGGGTGGCAGGAGCAGTAAAATTATGCCGCCCGCAGGTGATCGCGGCCTATCCCATCACCCCCCAGACCCATATTGTCGAGGCGCTCGCTGATTTTGTGGCAAACTGCGAGCTCGATGCCGAATATATCACCGTGGAGAATGAATTTTCTGCCCTTTCCGCCTGTATCGGTGCAAGTGCTGCAGGTTCACGCACATACTCTGCGACGACCTCGCAGGGTCTTGCCCTGATGTTTGAGGTATGCTTCAATGTTGCAGGAATGCGCCTTCCGATCGTAATGTCGATAGCCAACCGTGCACTTGGCGCCCCCCTCTCGATCTGGAATGACCAGCAGGACTCCATCTCGCTGCGTGATTCCGGCTGGCTCCAGTTCTACGCAGAAGATAACCAGGAAGCAACTGACCTGCATTATATCGCGTACCGGGTAGCAGAGGAATCCTCAGTTCTCCTGCCTGCGTTCGTCTGTTTCGACGGGTTCATCCTCTCCCATACCTATGAGCCTATTGATACACTGACCCAGGAAGATGTGGACAGGTACCTCCCGAAATTTGCCCCCAAGGAACGGCTCGATGCTGCTGATCCTATCAGTTTTGGTATGTACGCGACACCGGAATACTACCATGAATTCCGATACGACATGGACCGTGCTCTCAAGGAATCAAAAGCGGTAATCAGTGCGGCAGGAAAAGAATTCGGTCGCATGTTCGGCAGGGATTACAGTGCAATGGTCGAGGGTTACCGTCTTGAAGATGCTGACACGGCAATTGTCGCAATGGGTTCAATCTGCGGAACAACTAAGGACGCAATCGATGAGATGCGTGACGAAGGTAAAAAAGTCGGCCTGCTCAAGGTCCGCGTTTTCCGCCCGTTCCCCACGGATGACATCGCGAAGGCTCTTGCTCACGTCAAGAGAGTTGCCGTCCTCGACAAGAATATTTCCCTCGGTGCAAAAGGGGCACTTGCTCTCGAAGTCAAGGACGCACTCTATAGTTCGGGCATTCCGGTAAAGGATTATATTATAGGCCTTGGCGGACGAGACGTCAGGAAGAAAGATATCAAAGCGGTTGTTGAACTCTCCGAAAAGGGACTGGGAGATATATTTTACGGGCTGCGAAAGGAGGTGCTCTGACATGGCTGACACAACCTGTGACCTCTTTGACTGCGGACACCGTGCCTGTGGCGGGTGTGGTGCTGCACTTGCCGCACGACTGGTAACACAAGCAGCCGGAACGGATACTATCGTTGTATCGGCAACCGGATGCATGGAAGTGTTCTCAACACCTTACCCTGAAACTGCCTGGAAGGTGCCGTGGATCCACTCCCTCTTTGAGAATGCTTCAGCGGTTGCATCAGGGATCGATGCAGCGCTCAAAAAACAAGGCAGGAAAGAGAAAATTGTCATCATGGCAGGGGACGGGGCAACCTTTGACATTGGGATGGTCTGCATAAGCGGAGCCTTCGAACGAGGTCATGATTTCACCTATATATGCTATGATAATGAGGCCTACATGAACACCGGGATCCAGCGGTCCGGAGCCACACCCTACGATGCAAGTACCACCACGAGCCCGGCGGGTAAGTGCTCGTTTGGGAACAAACGTCCCAAGAAAGATATGCCACAGATCCTGGCAGCACATGGTGCTCCTTATGTCGCGACCGCTTCCATTGCCTATACTGCAGACCTCATGCAGAAAGTTGAGAAGGCAATTAACACAAAAGGTCCCTGTTACATCCAGGTCCATGCACCCTGCTGTACCGGCTGGGGTTTTGAAGGAGACCAGACTCTGGCGGTTGCGAAACTTGCAATTGAGACCGGGCTCTGGGTCAATTACGAGATGGTTGATGGCAAGGTAGTGAAAGTAAAAAAAGTCGTACGAAAGCCAGTTGAAGATTATCTGAAGACCCAGAAACGTTTCCGTCACCTGTTCAAACCAACCCGGCAGGATGCTGAGATTGCTGCAATACAGGTGATGGCTGACAGAAATGCGGAAAAATATGGCATCGATATAAAACTTAAGAAAGAATAATTCCTGACTTTTTTTCTTCAATGTAATTTTTTATAACTTATTTTTTTTCTGCTCAGTCCAGATACCA
>DATEXZ010000197.1:0-9790 GCA_035256445.1 Methanoregula sp. | reverse complement strand
AAGGCACGGCCTGTAATACCGTCGGAAGAGGTCAGGGATAATTCGGCGCTGTTGAAGAGTGTTGCGAGATATCATTGGTGGATTTTTTCTCTGATAGGGATTATGAGGAGTTGGATGCACAAGGTCGCGCATAAAGTCTTTAGCCCCCATGAGCGAGTTCTTTTTTTTTGGGTATAGTCTTAATTCTCGTAATGTAAAATCTGGCTTTGGAAATCCCCAAAATATTTTTCTTAACGCTCTCAGGGGCTACGGCATGTAATGCCTCCGCCCCCGCCGCTGTGGCACCCCCGGGAGTGATACCTCCCGGGAAGGTAATACGACATAATCGCAAAGCGCAGGGGCGGTTCGGGGGGACAGGCACTGTCCCCTCCGTAAAACAGGTGCTTTACAACTCAGGGTTTCTCCTGAGCCCAAAATCTCATTTTTTATATTACCGGATCGGATCACACTTTTGAATTCCGTAATCTGTCGTGCGGGACACGGGAATTATTTTGCCTTTTTCTTACGATCGATGATTTTTTTCACCTTTTTTAACCGGAAGAGATCTTCGCGCTCGCGCTCATCGATAGTATTTTCAATATACTTTGCCTGTTTCTTTAAATCGGGAATGAGCACCTGCTCCAGCGCGTTCACCCGCCTCCTCGTCATCTGGATCTCCCCACCGAGTCTTTTCAAAGCAGTCTCAGTCTCTGCGAGCCCGATGATCAAATCCAGTTCCATCTCAAACTTTTCTGCTGTTTCGTCAATTCTCCCGCTTACCCCGATAATACTGTAACCCCGGTCCAGAACGCTTTTTGTGATCCTCTTTTTCTCGATGACCGGAACAGGAACGCCCATGATATTCTTACCCTTGATGTCGACAACCATACCTTTTCTCGTGGCAAATGATGCCGACTTCAGGGTGACGGAATCGTCGGCTGCGAGAGCGGAAAGAAGTGAACGCTGTGCAGAGGCGGCAACACTTTCCAAATCAAGCCGTGATTTCGAAACTGACTCCATGATGTTGAAAAATTCCTGGATGAGAGCATCCATCTTCTGCCGCAGAAGATCCCGCCCCTGCTCTGCGAGCTTTATCTGTGCGTTTTTCTTGATAAGCTCCATCCTTGTGGGGTTTACCTGCTCCATAGCTCATCCCTTTTTGTATGCCGGGTGATATTTACTGATAAATTCCCGTTTTATTCGTTTCAGTTCGTCATCCGGCAGCATGGACATGAGGTCCCAGCCGATTTCCAGCGTCCTTTCAATGCTCCTGTCCTCATCTCCCTGCGTGATGAATTTTTTCTCGAATTCATCTGCAAATTTCAGGTATATCTTGTCGAGTTCAGTCAGCGCCTCTTCACCTACGATCGCGACCAGCCTCCGCAGGTCTCTCCCGTAGGCATAGGAAGCGTACAGCTGGTCAGCCACATTCCGGTGGTCTTCCCGTGTTTTTCCCGGGCCGATACCGAGGTTCATGAGCCGTGAAAGACAGGGGAGAACGTCAATGGGCGGATCCGCTCCTCTCCGGAACAGGTCCCGCGAAAGCACGATCTGCCCTTCGGTGATATAACCGGTCAGGTCCGGCACCGGGTGAGTGATATCGTCATCAGGCATGGTAAGGATGGGAAGCTGGGTAATCGACCCTGTCTTTCCCTTGATTCTTCCCGCACGCTCGTAGAGCATCGCGAGATCCGTATACATGTAGCCAGGATACCCTCTCCTCCCGGGAACCTCCTCCCTTGCCGTGGAAATCTCCCGGAGTGCCTCACAGTAGTTGATCATGTCCGTCATGATTACAAGGACATGGAGGTTGTGGGTGAACGCAAGAAATTCTGCGACAGTAAGAGCGCAACGGGGGGTTGCAAGCCTCTCAATAGTCGGGTCATCGGCAAGATTCATGAAAAAGACTACGCGTTCGAGAGCACCGGTCTTTTCGAAATCCTTCATGAAGAATGATGCCTCCTTGTAGGTAATCCCCATTGCTACAAACACCACGGCAAAGTTTTCCCCTTCCCCCAGAACCTTTGCCTGCCGGGCGATCTGGGCGGCAAGCTTGTTTGCAGGCAGTCCGGAGCCGGTAAATATCGGGAGCTTCTGGCCCCTCACCAGGGTGGTTAAGGCATCGATGACAGACACCCCGGTCTGGATAAAGTCGGCGGGTTTATCCCTCGCATAGGGATTGATGGGCATCCCGTTGATATCCAGGCTGGCTTCCTGAATTACATCAGGACCCCCGTCACGGGGCTTTCCCACCCCGTTAAATATTCTTCCGAGCATGTCGATGGAAACATCCACTTTTGGTGGTTCCCCGGTGAACCGGACCCTTGTTTCCAAAGCGTCAATCCCGCTTGTGCCTTCATAGACCTGGATAACCGCAAGGTCCTTCGAGATATCCAGTACCTGGCCACTTCTCTCTACTCCGCCCGGGAGTGTGATCCGTACGATCTCCCCATACATGACACCCTTAACGGACTGAACAAAGATCAATGGCCCTGAGACATAACTGACCGTTTTGCACTCCTTTACAAGGAGGCTGGGATGTTTCATCTGTCCACCTCCACAGCAGCAATTTTTTTATCAATTTCACCCATGAGGTTCCTGACCGCATCCACCTCTCGTAGTTCCTTCATCCTCCCGATCTCGGCTTTTACTGGCAGTTTCAGGATCTTGTTCAAGGCGATGCCTTTGTTCATTGCTTCCCCCGTCCGTTCATAGAAGTTGAGGATGACTTTGAGCATCCAGTACTGCTTATCAAGAGGGCAGAACGAGTCGATCTCGTGATAGGCACTCTGCTGCAGGAAATCCTCCCGGATCATCCGTGTAACCTCTAAAATTGCCTTCTCGCTCTCAGGCAGTGCATCAGGACCAACCAGCTGCACTATTTCCTGCAACTCGACCTCTTTCTGGAGCAGATACATGGTCAGGTCCCGCATCTCTTTCCAGTCAATAAAACCACTTTGCGTAAACCAGTCCTCGATGCTGTCCAGATAGAGGGAGTAACTTTTAATCCAGTTCACTGAGGGGAAATGCCGACGGTACGCAAGGCTCGTGTCAAGTGCCCAGAATGTTCCGGCAATCCGTAGCGTATTCTGGGTGATGGGTTCAGAAAAGTCGCCTCCCGGAGGCGATACCGCACCGACGATCGTGATGGATCCAAAACGGCCGTCAGACCCAAGGCAGACGACCCGTCCTGCCCGCTCATAGAATGCCGCAAGTCTTGTAGCAAGATATGCGGGATACCCTTCCTCTCCCGGCATTTCCTCCAGCCTGCCCGATACCTCCCGCAATGCCTCTCCCCACCGTGAAGTGGAGTCTGCCATCAGGGCAACGTCAAACCCCATATCCCGGTAATATTCTGCCATCGTTATTCCCGTGTAAATCGAAGCCTCCCG
This sequence comes from Methanoregula sp., assembly GCA_035256445.1. GTDB lineage: Archaea > Halobacteriota > Methanomicrobia > Methanomicrobiales > Methanospirillaceae > Methanoregula. The sequence continues at coordinate 6,419 of DATEXZ010000197.1, read as the reverse complement.
TGCAGCCACGGGCATATTTGATGTATTCGCGATGAGAATTGTCCTCTGCATAAGTGGCATCTTCGTACGGGGATCCACCAGCTCCGGAAATTCTGAAAGAACATCGGTCATCTCGTTTCCCCGTTCTCCGCACCCGATATAGACAACGATCTGAGTATCAGACCATTTTGCAAGGGTTTGTTCTGCCACGGTCTTGCCCGTGCCAAAACCACCGGGTATCATAGCAGTCCCGCCTTTTGCCACCGGGAACATGGTATCAAAAATTCTCTGCCCGGTAACGAGGAGGAGATGCGGGTCCTGTTTTACCTTATACGGTCGGCCCCTTCGGACGGGCCATTTCTGCATCATGGTAATGGCGGTATTGTCCTCGAGTGTGCACACAGGCTCTTCGACGGTAAATGCACCACTCCGTATCTCCCGGATGGTCCCGGAGACATGCGGGGGGACCATAATCCTGTGCTCAATGTGGTACTCCATCACGGTCCCGAGAATGTCTCCTTCACCAACCCTGTCACCGGTTTTTGCCGTAGCAACAAAGTCCCATTTCTTTTCTTTATTTATTCCCGGGACAGATATTCCCCGGGAAATGAAACTGCCGCTTCGCTCGACCAGCAGAGGCAGAGGTCTCTGGATCCCGTCATAGATGGAAGAGAGAAGGCCAGGCCCGAGTTCGACGGAAAGCGGGGTTTCCGTATTTATCACCTTCTCGCCCACTTTGAGTCCTGACGTATCCTCGTACACCTGGACAACTGCCTGATCAGCATCCAGGCGTATGATTTCCCCGTTCAGCTCTTCGGTGCCCACCTTCACCACATCATACATTTTCGATCCTCTCATATGTTCTGTGAGAACCACAGGACCGGAAATCCTCGAAATTATCCCCGCAATCATGTCCTATCTCCTTATCACGATATTATACCCGATTGCCCTCTGCAGCAACCGTTCCATGTAGCTTGTTCTTTCGATACCCTTGCACCGGGAAGGGATCGGAATGACAATCGGCCGGTAGGTCTTGCCAATCTTTTCCTGCATTTTTTCATCAAGAGCTGGCATCAGCTCCTCGCTGATCGCAACAATCCCGGTATCATCCCTGTAGAGAAGGGAAGAAATAATCTGCTTTGCCTCAACAAGACCGGGTGCTTCCATCACTTCTACTCCAGCCAGGCGGAACCCTGGTGCAGAATCCGGATCCGTGACAACGATAAACTTATACATAGACCAACTCCCCTCTCAGCTCCTTCTCAGGAACGTCTGCGGTCTTCCATCTCGCTATGATCCTGATATTGGTTATCTCGTTATATTTTGCCCAGATATAACCGATCGGGATGGCGATACTTAAGGGGTCACCAAGGAACCGGCTTATCCCGAGTTTTATCAGGTATTTCTCGAGTTCTTTTTCTAATACCGATATTTTTCCTGCTTTTAAGGTTTCATCGGGCACTTTCGACAGAAAGCTGTACGGTGTTGTCTCAAGAAGCTTGACCGCCCCTTCCATAGTCCCGGTCCTCACCATGGTAAGCAGCTTCTCGGTATCCAGCGATAACCCTCCCTCGATCAGGTAACCCCGGACCTCCTCTGCATCAATTTTATCCCGTATCATCTTCAGGACAGTCTTGATATTCGTTACATCAATCTCCGTCATAACCATTTCCCGGACCAGGCGATCGTCGTAACTTTCCCCCTTTACCGCTCTTAAGGCATTGTTATAATAAAACCGGTCAATGGCATACTCGAGGAGCGAAAGATCCCTCGTTTCAGAGTATTCCTTAAAGGCACGGGTCAGTGGCTTTGCGTAGCTGATACTCCAGGTTGCAAGCAGATCGATTACTGACTTGACGTCAGGCTGCTTGAGCAGCTCGATCATCGTGGTGTCATCCAGTTCACCTGCCGGAATAAGGCACTCAAGGATCTCTGCAGAGGGAATATGGATATTCTTTCCCCGCAGGATTGTCTTTATGTTCTGGACATCCCATCTTCCCAACAGGATTTTTACGTACTTCTCGGACTCGTCCCCTTTCATGAATCGTAAAATTTTCCTGAATGCCGCAGAAAAATCTCTTCGTAAGGCAACCTCAACGCACATGATCCCGGAGTATTGCACACTCGCCTTATCGATCTCGTCTTTATAAGCAGTATTCGCCAGCTCAGCTATGACAGATTCTACATCCGGTTTGAGGATAAGTGTTTCAAATACCGACGGGTCAAGCAGGTGCCTCTTCATGCCTTTTATCCGGGCATTTACGTATTCACATTCCAACCTGACCACCGTAGAGTATTCCGAATACCTCAAGTTTTACGAGTGCTTTTGCTCTCTCAAACCTCGATTCGATCGTATTGAAAATGATGAATTTGCCATCCTTTGTGGTTGCATTCAATCCCCCCGCACAGGTGATATCGGCAACGATTTCGCAGTTTGATTTGAGTTCGGTCAGCAATTTTTTACAGAGGATCTCATCCCGCTTGTCGATATGAAGCTGGATTTCCTGCCCTTCCAGTTCGGACAGAGTTTCTTTGAGTAATTCCCTGAATACAGATTCGTAATTTGCCTGACTTCGCACCGATGAGAGGATAGTCTGAGCTTCGGTAAAGGCGTGGTTGAAAACGCCGTCCTTGGCCTGGATCAGGTGCATCCGGTTTTCTTCATTAATTTTTGCTAAAGCTGTTCGCTTCTCGTTATCCGCGGTTTTTTTGACCGCATCCATATACTTCTTTTTTATTTTTTCGTCTTTCCCCCTCGCCTCTGCTTTTATATTTTCTGCATCCAGGCTTGCCCTCTCTTTGATTTCCCGGACCTTATCCTCCGCACACAACTCCACCGATTCGATCAACTGCTCATACGGCATTATATCACCCGATTCGATTTTGGAATTTCCCGACCAGAATTGTCATGGGTATCCCACATGTCCCTGCACTTAGTATATGGCACTACCGGGCACTCGAAGATGAAAAAGTCCCGGAACCGTCACGATGATTTGACGGCAATGTTCCGATGCGCATGCTCATTCCAGCATGAGCATGATCATTGCCGAGACCACGAATCCCAGGATGACCAGTGTTTCAGGAATTGCCACAAGGATCATCATAAGACCAAAGGATTCTGGTCTTTCTGCAACTGCACCGGCACCGGCTGCCCCGATTCTTGACTGGGCAATTCCGGTTCCAAGTGCTCCAAGTCCAAATGCAATTCCAGCTCCGATTGGTATTCCAAAATCCACCATGTTAACCTCAACCTCGTTTGTATACTTTTAATACTTTGATGCTATTTTCAGATGTTCAGCCTTCGGTACGGGGTTTAATGCGACCAGCATCATAGCTGTCATGCCATCGGTCTACCCCCCCTCTTTTTCTTTCATGAACGGTTTGTACATTTTTCCTCCGCCTTCGTAAAATTTCGAGTGAAATTCCACCAGATGTAACCTGAGGGAATGGAGAAACGGGGAGAACATTGCAAGCGCGATATTGAGAATATGCATCAGCACGGCAATCAAAATTCCCACGACTGCGACTTCGATTGTCCCCCCGAGCTTGTTGGCGACCAGAGCAAGAATTACTGATGCCATGCCAATCGCCATCAGCCTTGCATAGGAAAGGATGTTAACAGCGGTGCTCATGATCTCAAATGCTCCGAAGAATCCGCCACCGTAAATGATCATCGGAAGGCCGACAATGAGAAGCACGACACCCAACCAGAGAAGAATTGCCGGAATTACCTCTACGGTGGCTCCGGCTACAATGAGCATCCCGATGACAACTCCGATCATTCCGGCCTTTTCTATCGCATGTTTCCGGCTCTTCTTGGCTAGGGCATTGAGGATTCCAATCCCAAGGCCAAGTAATACATGGAATACACCGATCGCTATTGCAAGGATGAGGAGGGGGACCATCGCCTCAATCCTGTTCCAGGTGATACCGAAGAGAGTGATCGGATGGATCCAGCCCATTTCCTCTCCGAGATTCCCGAAAAATTCTCCGAACAGGAATCCAAAGAAAATTGCCGGTATCGAGGAGATGATGAGAATATCCATTAAACTCTGGAGCCAGAGCATCGCTTTATAGATCTTTTTCATGACCAGGGCAAATACAAGGATGATGGCGCCATATGCGATATCGCCGACCATGAACCCGAAAAAGAACGGGAAGAAAATTGCTATCAGCGGGGATGGATCAACCTCCCGGTATTTTGGGGTACCGATTATACGTATGAGAAATTCAAAGGGTTTCACAAACGACGGGTTGTCATAAAAGGTTGGCGCATCGTCCATTTTCTCCGGGCTTACATCAAGTTCGATGACAATAACCCTGGTCCCGAAGGCTTTATACAGCGCTTCCTTTGTCCGTTTCAGGACCTTTTTGGGGACCCAGCCTTCAATCAGGAAGGTATATTCAGTCTGGCCGAATTTGCCAAATACCCCGGCCTCTTCCTTCCTGTCCTCAAGCACTTTTTTAAGAACCGCAAGTTCCTGGTACCAATCTGCGGAAAGATTTTCGAGATTTTTGTCAATTACTGACATCTCTTCAATTGTTTTTTCCCTTTTTTCCGTTATCAACTGAAGAATTTCATTAAATGGCTTTCCCAGATACTCCTGGGGCATCCGGATTTCATTGACATTCTGGGAAAAAATGAATGAATGCACCTTTTCGGAATATTTTTTATTGAATATGATGACGGTGGCAATGGTGGCTTCATCCATATCGGCAGAAATCAGTTCAAACTGGTTTCGGGTTATTTCCACCAGCGCATTTCTGACAAGTTCCAATACATCCCGGAACTCGCGCTGAATGAGAACCACGGTAATCTCAAAGCCTTTTAACATGGGCAACTGGCTTTCCAGTGGCTGAATTTTTTTAATAATTTTTTCGTATCTGCCAAGCGCATTGAGGGTATATTCAAGATTGGCCTTTCTTTCGGCAAGATCCTTTGTCGTCGATTCGAGAACGGCAACCACATGGCTGGCCCGGTCAAACAGCTCCACCTGGCTTTTTTTCTGCAGATCCTCAGATATTTGTGCCTGTTTCTGCACATCATCCGCAAGTTTCGGGAGCGAGAGAAAAATTCCCCCTATCTTCATTAAGATGTTGGTGAGTTCTGCGGATTTCGTGAAATCCATTTTCCTGAGTATGGTGTCCCCGGGAAGGATGGCCTTTGAGACGTCCTCGAGATGAACCGTACCGGTATGGTATAAGACATCTACCACGCTCTGAAGATCATTTTTTGGTCCCATGACCTGAATTTTTTTCATCTTCTGCAGCATAGTCCCCTACTCCATGGAAACGGCTTTTATTATCTTCTCGATCGCTGGTTTTATATTGCGTTCTCCTTTTTCCCTGACAGAGATCACCTGCAGGTCACCACGTTTTTTACGTTCTTCAATTTCTTTGGTAATCCCCTCTTTCTCTCTCTCGTAATACTCCCGGGAAGCCGCTTTTCCCTCCTTTTCAGAATTTTCAATGATTTCCTCGGCTTCTTTTCTCGCATTAAGGATGGTTTCTTCGGCTTCCCTCCGTGTGTCTTCAATTTTAATATTAAGGAGAAGTTCTTTTTCCCGGATTTGCTGCAATAATGTTTTTTCTGCCACGATCTACACCTCCTTCGATATTCCTACCCGTAATTTTAATTTTTTTTGTGAGACATCATTGACGGGACCCTGAGCTATCGCGGAAATCGTTGCTATGAGAATTCTGGTGCGCTTCAATAATCCGTTCACGAAGATCAATTGAACATTTTTATTGTTGTCAATTAATTTGGACATAAAATTTCATCTTTGGCAAAATTTTAATATGGTCAATGTCAATACTCCTGTTTCTAAACGATAAATGTTTCTGTTTTCCCATTCTGCTTAAACCAAAGGCGTATTTCATATAAAATTTTATAAAATTCTTTAAATAAAATTTTGAATATGTTCAAGTTCAACCTTAACTATCGCAGGCTAAAAGAATTTTTTCACAACTATTTAATAATCCGATTTCTGACGAGACGAGAGGTTGGACGATAATTATGGATATCACCCCATAAAATTAAGTAAAGGGGGAGTAGTTTCACTCGTGAGGGGGAGATATGTCATCTGCCAAATTTCCTAAAAGACCTACAATCATACTGATCAGGATACCTCATTTTTCGCAGGCTGCCGGACAGGTTTGCATTGTCATGGATTTTCACCATGACCATGACTCCGCACGTCAAGATAGCATTAAATATCGTAAATAGTATTTACTGTTCAAATAGAGTCCCGGGCATCTCGTCTGGTCTGATGACCAGGCGTTCCGTATTTCAGCAGGAGGACCCCCATGTTTGAAAAAATACTGTTCGCCACGGATTTTTCTGAGTACGCAAAAAAAACACTTGACTGCATAGCCGGTTTTCCCGGAGCCCGCGATATCATCCTGTTCCACGTTGTCGAACTGGCCAGATCTCCGAGAGG
>DATEXZ010000196.1:0-4039 GCA_035256445.1 Methanoregula sp. | reverse complement strand
GAGTGCCAGGCTCGCAATGACATAGAAATCCAGACCGTCACCGACCGGACCATTATATCCAATAGTCATATCCTGCCCGACGACAATTGTCGCATACTGTCGTCCCGAAGCGAGAATCACCCCTCCCTTTTTAAGAACCGGGGCTTTCACAACACCGTCTGATACAATCCCCCGTATATGATCCAGTTCGGTCCCGGCACCCTGAGGGTAACGCCGTAAGAGCAGGTTATACAGGGATGGAGCAAGAGCCATGCAGTAAGGCCCATGGAACCCGGCATCATCAAGTCTGGTGACCGATTCTATGATTTGATCTGCTGCAGTCCCGATTTTGTCCCATTTCGTCAGGGTCTGGGAACAGGAACCCTCTGCAGTTAACAATCCCGGGGAACCCTCCACTCCGTTGAAAATTATCTGGTCTTCTTTTGCGGCACAATCAATTGCGGCACATGCCACAGGACCCATATCGAGAATAAGCTGATCTTTTTCAAATGACGCAAGATCCCGCTTGCCAAGACTGAATTCTGACTTTATCTCATTAACAGGGACAAATGTACTGCCGGAAATACCTTCTTCCAGAACACAATCGCTTACCGGTATGACCTTCAGTCCAAAACCGAATGGCCCGTCCATTGCAATGATCCTGCGGCCGGCGAGCTGACTTTTTGCCGCTTCAATCATGGTACTGTCAAGCAGTTTCCATGTCCCGGCTCCAAGGGGAGCCTCCTCACGTCCCAGATATCGATTTTCCATAAGTTTCACCCATGCGCTGGTTTCAGCGATCCGATGGTAGTCATTCCCTTTTCTTTCGTTTCCTGCGATGGCTGCCCGATTTCAGCTGCCCTAGCGTCAACTTCTTTGGCACCTCTGGTGAGGTATTCATCTTCATCTCCGGTCAAAATGGATAAGAGACGGTCAAATTCTCCGGCATGAACCCGTTCTTCATTCGCAATATCGATGAGCACTGCCTTTGCAAGGGGATTTTCAGTAGCCTCTGCGTGAGCAAGATATGTGTGTACTGCTTCATGTTCTGCGGCCAGATCCAGACGTATCGCCCGAATGAGTTCTCCCGGTGTTAATGGGCGATCCGGGATTTTTCCGCTGAATGGATTGACAAATTCTGGCATTTCTCTTTCCTCATTGATGATTTCTCTTTTGGATGGTCCGATCCTGCTTAAATTCCAACTCTGTTACATCAAATGCCGGCTATCCCGGTTCCAGATTATTTCTTCAGTGCATCAAATCGTTTACCGGCCATTTCCCAGTTCACGATGTTCCAGAATGCCTCGATAAATTTTCCACGGTCGTTCTTGTAGTCCAGGTAATACGCATGCTCCCACACATCAAGCACCAGAAGAATGGGAAAACCAGGGATAATATTCACATTATGCTTCTCCAGCTGGAGGATAAGCGTCCTCTGTGTTTTTTCACAAAAAGTCAGCACTGCCCAACCGGAACCTTCAACACTCAGTGCAGTCTGGCTGAATTCTTTTTTAAACCGGTCAAATGTACCGTACTCTTCATTGATGGCTTTAGCCAGTTCGCCTTTCGGTGTGCCTCCGCCTCCCCTGCCCGCCGGGGCAAGATTCTCCCAGAAACGGTTGTGCAGGCGGTAACCCCCGAAATGGAAGGAAAGCTCTTTGAGAATCGCTTTCATGTCGAGATCGGTGTTATCCTTTCGGGCTTTGTCAAGTTTTTCCAGAACTGCATTTGCACCATTGACATATGCCTGGTGATGTTTCTGGTAGTGCAATTTCAGCTGTTCTTCCGAAATATACGGTTTTAAGGCATCGTAGTCATAGGGTAATTTCGGCAGTGAATATACCTTATTTACTTCAGTCGTTTCAGCACCTCCTGATTTTGTATGGACTTCTCATGAGGGATTTGTCCTTCCCGGTCAGGGGTTCAGTATGTGATATTAAAGAATCTTGCCCAAAAAGCAGATTTTGATTTAAAAATTGAAACAATACAGGAAAAATACCGCGTGTACGACCATTCCTCTGTGCATCAGTGATGGCAATCGTCTTTTGAGTTTAAGTGCCTGCAGGCTTGTGAAAAATGCACGGACGTCAGGAAACACCAACAGCTGAGATCACATTACTACAAAGCGACTTCACGAAGTATTGATACTGTTGGTCCTCAGTGGACTTAAAAATGTTAATCTGTATTGTACCGTTCTTTGAAAGGTAAAGCAGGGAGAGAATCTTTTTTATAAGACGTGAATTATCCGGCTTTGTAGAAACCCTGAGTGTTCAACAAATTGCGAATCACCTATTATCGGAGGGGACAGTGCCTGCCCCCCCCGAACCGCCCCTTCGCATTGCGATTGTGTCGTATTACCTTCTCTGGAGTTATCGCTTCATGGGGGGTGCCACAGCGGCGGGGGCGGGGGCATTACATGCCGTAGCCCCCAAAGAGCGTTAAAAAAAATATTTTGAGGATTTCTGCTGTGCCAATTATCCTTTAAACTTTACAGGAATTAAAAAAAGAACTATGGCCACCTTTCAAAAATGAAAATAAATCTCTCTCAGATATAGCCCTGAATCAGTTCTTCTCTTACTTTGGGAAAATGAATGAAGTATATACACGGTTCTGTTTCCTCAGATTTTGCAATATTGCTAAATTTTTAATAACAAATAAGGAGTAAGATTGGTGTGGAATTACAACAATGGCAAAAATCACCCAATACAGTGCAGTAAACCTCATTTCGGAAGCCGGGGTGGATCCCAGTACCTGGAATTCTATCCCGACAGAAGAGGTCGTGGAAAAGACAGCGGCGGCCATAGAAAGTCGTGGAATACGAGTGATCATTGCAGGAACCGCCAGTGATGCCCTGTCGGTGCTCAGGAAAATCATCCCGGAGGGTGCTGAAGTAATGAACGGCTCCTCGACTACCCTCATCGAGATTGGATATGAAGATTATATTTCAGGAAACCGGTCGGGCTGGAAGCTGATGCACGATGTCATAACTGCGGAAAATAATGATGACAAACGGGCAGAACTGCGGAGAAAATCCGTTGCTTCGGAATACTTTGTATCCAGTGCAAATGCAATCTCCCAGACCGGAGAGATCGTTGCATGCGATGCAACCGGAAGCCGGGTGGGAGCGTGGCCTTTTGCTGCCGGGCATCTCATCCTGGTGGCTGGTATTAACAAGATCGTCCCCAATCTTGAGGCTGCATTAAACCGTGTATGGCAGTATGCATATCCTCTTGAGAACGCCAGGGCAAAAAAGGCGTATGGGATCCCGAGTATTATAGGAAAATGCGTCATTCTTTCGCATGAAAAAAATGAGGGGAGGATTATTCTGATTCTCGTGAAAGAGGCGTTGGGATATTAACGGGGAAATAACTAAGAAATTGAAAGGGCAGATATACTCTATGGATACGTCTCAATTTTTGAAGATCAGGGAAAGTTATATCTGATTCTTTGATAGTCTATCGATACGTATTTTTAAAAAAATCCTTCGGAAAGAAAATCGATGATACATCTGTTGCATCAAGATACCGATAAAAACATCCTTGAAAAAACCCGACGTTATCTCGAAAAAGATGGCAGATTCTCAGTTTGTTCTTTGGATTCTCTCAAAGATGCTCTGAAAAGTCTTGAAAACCGGAGGTTTGATGTCATCGTATCCGGACAACCGGATGGAATTGAATTTCTCAAAGTCCTGAAGACACGGGATATTGCAGTTCCTTTCATCTTCTTTTCCGAATCCATGGGGGGAAAAACGGCCATTGAGGCATTGAATCTTGGTGCCGATTATTTTTTGGTAAAGGAGAAAGGATCTGAGGCCGAGTTTGCCAGGCTTCAACACATCGTCGAAAGAGTCATTGCGCGTCCGAAAATGAAAGGGAAAATTCAGGATTCGGTAAAAATTACGGATCAAAATCCTGCACCAGTGATACGAGTCTCAAAAGAGGGTATTCTTCTCTATGCAAACCCCGCAGCGTACCCCCTGCTGGAGAAATGGGGAGTTACTATCGGAAGTGCATTGTTCGATCTTGTCAAAGGAACAGTCAATAAATCACTTTTCAATGGT
>DATEXZ010000195.1:0-5863 GCA_035256445.1 Methanoregula sp. | reverse complement strand
CTCTTCCCTCTCCTGGCCTGGATCGGTTTGGGAGCTGACGGAGTCTCATCCTCATCATACGGGCCTCCGGAAGCCTTCGTTGCCCTTGGTGAATACACCTATCTTGCGGTATTTCTTGGTTTGGCAACAGCCTTTACTGTTTTCATTATCTCGTATGCGTACAGCCGTATTATCGAACATTTTCCCAGCGGCGGTGGCGGGTACATTGTCGCCAACCATACCATCGGGGAGCGTGCGGGGGTTGTCTCGGGCAGTGCCCTTCTGATCGATTATATGCTGACGATTACGGTTTCAATCGCAGCATGTGCTGAAGCAATTTTTTCTTTCCTGCCGTATTCGTTCCAGCCGTACAAACTCATGGTTGCCTGCCTGCTCATCCTTATTCTGATTGAGATGAACCTGCGGGGAGTAAAAGAGTCGGTCACGGTACTCGCACCAATCTTTCTTGTTTTCATCGGGGCACATGCCCTGTTGCTGGGCTATGGTATTCTTGCCCATGCTCCTCAGATCGCTCCGGTTGCCTATGGGATACAGGCAGGACTTTCCCGCGATATTGCAGCGATCGGTTTTATCGGTGTGCTGGCAATTTTCCTGCGGGCGTATTCACTGGGTGGTGGCACCTATACCGGGATTGAAGCAGTCGCCAACGGCATGCAGATTATGCGCGAACCTCGGGTGAAGACCGGGAAGCGGACAATGCTCTACATGGCCATCTCGCTTGCCGTCCTTTCCTCAGGCCTCTTTGCCTGCTACCTTCTCTGGAATGTCCGGCCTGTCCCGGGCCAGACCCTGAATGCAGTCCTCGCGACCAGTATTTTCAGCGGCTGGCCTTTGGGGGGGCTCATCGCCCTCATCACCATCTTTTCTGAAGCTGCCCTGCTGTTTGTGGCAGCTCAGACCGGGTTCATCGACGGCCCCAGGGTCATGGCAAATATGGCAATCGATTCATGGCTCCCCCGCTCATTTGCGCTGCTATCGGAGCGCCTTACTATGACCAACGGTATCCTGCTCATGGGGGGGTCAGCAGTCCTTGTCATGATTTTCACCCGGGGATCTGTCCTCATCCTAGTCACGATGTATGCGATCAACGTGTTTCTCACCTTCTCTATCTCGGAGTTCGGTATGTCCCGGTTTTTCTACAGGAACCGTGCAACAGAGAAGGACTGGAAGCGCCACATCCCCATCCATCTCATCGGTCTTGTATTATGCAGCACCATCCTTGCCATCACCCTCTTTGAGAAGCTGGGTCAGGGAGGGTGGCTCACCCTCATGCTGACATCGGCGCTTGTGGGTCTCTGTTTCCTGATCCATGGGCATTATCAGCAGGTAACAAAAGGACTGAGGAAACTGGACTCACTTCTGGAAGTAATACCTGCGACCGGGGTAAAGAACACCAATCCTGTCAATCCCCATAAAATGACTGCGGTACAACTCGTTACCGGGTTTCATGGTTTTGGCGTCAATACGTTTTATTCCGTACTGAAAAATTTTCCGGGCGTATATGAAAATTTCATCTTTGTCTCAATTGCTGTCGTGGATTCCGGAACATTTAAAGGAACTGCGGAACTGAAGGCCCTTTCAGAATCAACAAGGAATTCACTTATCAGATATGTTGATCTCGCCCGCGAGGTAGGTTTTGCTGCAGATTACCGGATGGATATCGGCACTGATGTTGTGGAAACGGCAGTGCCGCTTTGTAAAAATATCGCACAGGAATTCCAGAATTCGACTTTCTTTACCGGGCAGATCGTGTTCCGTCATGAAAATCCCTTCCAGAAGATACTGCATAACGAGACCGCTTTTGCAATCCAGCGCCGGTTGCAGTACAGCGGGATTACGACGGTCATTATGCCGGTCCGTGCGGAAAAATAAATTTTCTGGCTTTGTAAAAACCCAGAGTTTTCAATAAATGCTAAAGCACCTGTGTACGAGGGGACCGTGCCTGTCCCCCCGAACCGTCCCTGCGCTTTGTGATGGTGTCGTATTACCTTCCCTGGAGTTATCGCTCCAGGGGGGTGCCACAGCGGTGAGGGCGGAGGCATTACATGCCGTAGCCCAAAAAAGAGCGTTAAGAAAAATATTTTGACGATTTCCTATGAAAAAATTACACAACTCCAGTACTCTTGGGAAGCGCCAGTCCCGCTAATGCGATGACCTGCGCCGCCCCCAAAGGGACGCCCCCGCGGCGCTTCAATTAACCTGAAAATTCCGCCCCCTGGCCTCTCAAGAGCCTGTTATGGATGCCATTCGTACCTTCGCAATTTTTCATGGTAGGGTGAGAACCATTCATGTTCATGCCCGTTTCTACTAAGCCAATTTTTTTACAAAGAACAAAGGCAGTTGCTGAGAGTACTGTACTGAATGAAACACTCCATGCCCGTGTTTTACCCTTTATACCGGTAGTATTTTTTCAGGGGTAAATCCCTTGAATATATTTCATCAAAAAGAGAGTCATGCATCCAGTCCGTCGTTTCACCGGTAAATGAAAGTGTCGTATAATGTCCGGATTCTATCTTTGTCCATGTGCCATTATCAATCACTTGTTCGCGATTTAAATAGAAATTTACGGAAACAAATGTCTGGTTTTCGTAAAAAATGATATGAAGGTCAGAGGCCGGCGGCTCGCCTCCAATCCACTGGCCGATAATGGGATCGGGAGTGTTACTAAGAACATGCATGCCGGGCAACTGGATGCACCCGGCTGTCATAATACAACAGAAGACTATTACGGCAATGAGATCGCGTGATCTCATAGTTGAGGATACATCTGTCTGACACGTTTAAGTTTTCCCTGGTTTGCCGGGCCAGGTGGCAATAAAAACGGCACTTTTATGATACAATTACCCCATTGCAATTAAGTATTTGCGGGAGAGAAATGACAGCATGAGAAGGGTATCAAATTCACATAAATTTTTATACTCTACAACACTAACTTATGGTAAATTACGAACATAAGGAAGAATTTACGATGACAGAAAAGGATTTCACAGAAGTAACGGTAAAGGAGGCGTCACACGAGGATGCGGGGCGGGGGATAGCACGGGTCAGTATCGAGGTGATGAAAAAACTCGGGCTTGTCTCGGGAGATGTAATCGAGATCCTGGGCAAGAAGAAGGCGGCTGCCATCGTCTGGCCGGGTTTCCAGCATGATGCAGGTTACAGTATTCTTCGTATTGACGGGAATATCCGGAGCAACCTGAGTACCGGGATTGATGAAAAAGTCAGGATACGGAAATCCGAGGCCGAGTATGCGAGGAGAGTCGTGATCCAGCCTACTCAGCCCATCCGGCTGGTCGGTGGGGAACAGTACCTGTCGCGTCTCTTGCGGGGCCGGGCCGTGTTTGAAGGCCAGACCCAGCGGATAGATGTGATAGGGAATTCCATCACGCTGGTCATTGCCAAGGTCCTGCCCAAAGGGATTGCCATTGTCACCGATGATACCGAGATTGAATTAAAAGAGGAACCCTACAAGGCCGAAGAAGGAAAAAAAGAGACCTCGGATATCCACTATGAGGATATCGGTGGTCTCGGGCGCGAACTTCAGCTTGTGCGTGAGATGATCGAACTCCCGCTCCGGCACCCGGAGATCTTTGAACGGCTGGGAATTCAGCCCCCGAAAGGAGTACTCCTGTACGGTCCTCCGGGGACCGGCAAGACCCTGATCGCAAAAGCGGTTGCAAACGAGGTGGATGCTCATTTCATCTCACTCTCCGGCCCGGAGATCATGAGCAAATATTACGGGGAGAGCGAGAAAGGGTTACGGGGAAAATTTGAAGAAGCCGAGCAGAATGCGCCTGCAATCATCTTTATTGACGAGATCGATTCAATTGCCCCCAAACGGGCGGAAGTCCAGGGCGAGGTTGAACGTCGTGTGGTAGCCCAGCTCCTCTCACTGATGGACGGTCTCAAAGGCCGGGGACAGGTCATTGTCATAGCGGCGACAAACCTGCCGGACTCCATCGATCCTGCACTCCGGCGGGGGGGGCGTTTCGACCGGGAGATCGAGATCGGCATTCCTGACAAGAAAGGACGGCTGGAGATCTTCCAGGTTCACTCCCGGGGCGTACCCCTGGCAGATGATGTCAGGCTCGATGAGTTTGCCAATTCGACCCATGGTTTTGTCGGTGCGGATGTCGCCCTGCTTGTCAAGGAAGCCGCTATGCATGCGCTGCGAAAGGTCATTCCCCAGATCAAGCTGGACGAGGATATCCCGAATGAAGTGCTCGACCAGCTGAAAGTGACCAACGAGGACTTTGCAGAAGCCCGCAAACATGTCGAACCAAGTGCAATGCGTGAGGTGCTTATCGAAGTTCCCGATATAACATGGAAACAGGTCGGGGGGCTTGAGGACGTCAAACAGGAACTCAGGGAGGCGGTGGAGTGGCCGCTGAAATTCCCGGACGTGTTCGAACGGCTCCTGACAAAACCGCCAAAAGGCATCCTGCTCTTCGGTCCTCCGGGTACCGGAAAAACCCTGCTTGCAAAGGCTGTGGCCAACGAGAGCGAGTGTAACTTCATCGCGGTGAAGGGCCCCGAACTCCTCTCGAAATGGGTCGGGGAGTCGGAAAAAGGCGTGCGTGAGATCTTCCGCAAGGCACGGCAGGCATCCCCGTCGATCATCTTCTTTGACGAGATCGACGCCCTCGTGCCGAAACGCGGGAGTTCCCTTGGATCATCCCATGTTACGGAGAGCGTGGTAAGCCAGATCCTGACCGAACTGGACGGTATGGAGGAGCTCAGAAATGTGACCGTGCTTGCCGCGACCAATCGTCCTGACATGCTGGACGACGCCCTGCTGCGCCCGGGGCGCCTTGAACGCCATATCTATGTACCGGCACCGGATGAAGAAAGCCGCAGGAAAATCTTTGAAGTCTATCTTGGCGGGGAGACCGGCGATATCCTGGCAAAAGATGTTGATATCGAAGCGCTGGTCCGGGAAACCGGAGGATATGTCGGGGCAGATATCGAAGCGCTGGTCCGGGAAGCTAAGATGGCAGCGATGCGTGATTTTATCGTCCTGATGGGTATAAGCACCGAGCAGGAGCGCAAAGACGCGATCAGAAATGTAATGGTTACCCGCGCTCACTTTGAAGCCGCGCTGATGAAAGTAAGGGGGTCGCTTGACCGGGACGCCCTGCAGAAGTCCGAGATCCAGGCATGGGAGATGCTCTATAACCAGGACCAGCGCACAATTCTCACCAGAGCGCTGGCTGCAATAAACCGTGCTGCCCTGGCCCCTAAAAAGATTGATGAAACGCTGGTAAACGATCTCCGGAAGGCGATATTCCAGCGGAAAAAAGATTTCGCAGAGCTCACAAAACTGACAGATATCCTCGAAAAGAAGATGGACAAAAAATAACATCCATAGTATCAGATTTTTTTATTGGTATCAACAGATAATTTATATACTATTTTATGCTAACTTAAGGTAAATCATACTGGTGAATCAGGTGAGTGAGAGATCATATACACCTCACGACAATGGTCAGGGTGTTGATCAACTGATCTCTGACCCCCTGGTGCGATACTTTCCCGGAGCACGAAAAAGACGGATCGTTTCACCAGACCCTCACTTGGTTTCACCAAAAATACCTGTAGCGAATGATGAATAACGAAAAAAACCGATATCATGAATTTCAACAATTTCACCATCAAATCACAGGAAGCCGTTCAGAAAGCGATGGAAATTGCGGCGGCACAACAGAACCAGGCCATCGAGACCTCCCATCTACTCAAAGGAATGCTTCTTGTTGACGAGAATGTCATTCCTTACCTCCTGAAGAAACTGAATGTGAACCTTGATGCGTTCACCCCTGCACTCGACAGGATCCTCGATGCTTATCCCAAAGTCAGCGGCGGGGAG
>DATEXZ010000194.1:0-2536 GCA_035256445.1 Methanoregula sp. | reverse complement strand
CATACCATTGATGCGACCATCAGCAAGGCAGTGAGCGGCCTTGAACTGGGAAATGTCCGGGTCGAGAAGGATATGGAAGGCCTGGAAGTATATGCAGATATGCTTCTGGAAAAGGTATTTTTCAATATCGTCGATAATGCCCTGCGGCATGGCCAGAATGTCACAAAAATCCGGTTTTCATTGCAGGAAACCGGGGACGGGATCACCATTTTCTGCGAAGATAACGGTGTCGGGGTCCCCCAGAACATGAAAGAGGGTATTTTCAGACGCGAGTTTTACCGGAATACCGGATACGGGCTCTTCCTGGCATCAGAGATCCTCGGTATAACAGGTCTTACCATTGGTGAGACCGGAGAACCGGGATTAGGGGCACGGTTCGAGATCCGGGTGCCAAAGGGTACGTACCGGCTCAGTAAAAAACCGTTATCAGCAAACCCGGTTTGATGCCGGTGTATCCTCTGAATCTTTATTTATACTCCCCAGAGTTCTTTGGGAAAGCAACAGTATTCTGAAACTCACCGTCAATTTTTCCGGGAACACACTTTTCAGAGAATGAACTCATAGTGGAAAAAGCGTTCGAACCGAACGATGATCACCCGCCTCAGGGCCTCTCCGAGGCACGGCGGGGCATGGCCTGCTTCCGGGAGTTTTTCCCGTTACCAAATCCGCCGCGGGGGCGTCCCTTCGGGGGCGGCGACGTTCATCATAATTCACATAACTCATAAAAGAAGTGCCAATCCTTCATCATATGCTGGATTCAGTTTCAACCCAACAGCGTCAGAGATTTTTCTTTCTCCCGCTTGCATCCCGCATATAATGGCCAAATTCGCTCTTAAGAAGTAAATCTCCGGAAAATACCGGGCCATCCCTGCAGACCCGGAGCCCGGATGGATCTATGCAGCATGAACCACAGATGCCTGACCCGCATTTCATGTAACGGTGCAGTGAGAATTCTGTCTTGTGGGCGATTCCTTTTTCTTCGACCTTCGCAAGGACTGCACGCATCATCATTTCCGGGCCACAGACCGCTATCCTGTCGTATACGCCGAGGTTCAAATCATCCATAAGGGCGGTTACAAACCCGCTTAATCCCAGCGATCCGTCATCGGTCGCAATGAACACATCTGTGCATTCATCCAGCTGGTCAACAAAGAGCAGTTCGGATTCGGTTTTTGCCCCCAGGAGAAGAGTCATGACACAATCGGCCCGTGCGAGGGGAAGGAGAGGCGCAGCCCCGACACCCCCGGCAATCGCCAGGACTTTTTCACCTTTGGTAAACCCGTTCCCAAACGGGCCGCGGATCCCCAGCTTGTCACCGGCTCCAAGGGCAAACATGGCGGTGGTCGCATCACCGGCTTTCTGCACGGTAATGGTATTTTCTGATGACAGTGCCATCGGGATTTCATCTATCCCGGGAACCCAGACCATGACAAACTGCCCGGGAGAGAACGGGAACGAGCGGTCTAATACGAATGTGCGGATGAGCGATGTCTCTTTTCTGACCCGCAGGATGGTGACGGGTACTGACAGGGAATCATCCATGGTGGGCACAACCGATGATCTCTTTAGGTGAGAGTCCATCCTTTTTATAAAGATCCAATTTGATGGTTTCAAAGATTTTTACGTTATTCAGGACCGCACTGCCTATCTCCACAGCACTTGCCCCGGCCATCATCATCTCAATGACGTTGTCTGCCGATGACAGGCCTCCACAACCTATTATGGGTATCTTACAGGATTCGTAGAGCTCGTAGACGCAGCGGACAGCAATGGGGAACACGGCACTCCCGGAGAGGCCGCCATAACGGTTTCCCAGCACCGGTCGCCGCAGTCCTGTCGATATCCTCATTGCTCTGACAGTGTTGATCGCAACAATCGCGCTCGCCCCGCCGCGTTCTGCTGCTTTGCCGATGCTGGTGATATCGGTAACATTCGGGGTAAGTTTCACCCAGGTCGGGACCCCGGTCGCACTCACTGCCCGGGTGCAGGCTTCAACAAGTCCGGGATCGGTCCCGATTGCTGCACCGTAACCTTCTGCATGCGGGCAGGACAGGTTCAGTTCAAAACCGGCAACCTTCCCCTTAAACCAACCGGCAACCAGAGCAAATTCCGCGGGATTTCCGCCGAATATGCTTACGATGACGGGTTTTTTTATAAGAGGTACAACCTCATCCACAAATTCTTTTGACGGGTTGGGAAGGCCCATGGCATTCAGAATTCCGTCGTCCAGCACTGCCAGGCATGGCCCGGCATGCCCGTCCTTAGGATAAGGACCGATCGACTTGGTTACAACACCCCCGGCCCCTAAAGAGAGCATCCGGTTGAGCGATGACCCGGTCGTCCCGAGAATCCCGGCCGCAAGCAGCAGGTGGTTATCGAGCGCCACACCACCCACGGTGACCGGACCCGGCCTGATCGATACCATGCATCAGGAAATAGTCGTTATATAATATTAAGGGCACCTTTTTAGGTCGATGATTTACCCTTCTTTGTACCCCCAGTTACATTCCTTATTTGATCGCAGACTGGCAAAATT
>DATEXZ010000193.1:0-4184 GCA_035256445.1 Methanoregula sp. | reverse complement strand
CCCCCCTCCCTGTTCGTCCCGGACAAGCCGCCTCATCCTGGAGATAGTAGGTCTTTCTTTGAACCAGTACTCCATACTGCAGGAGGGTTGACAGCAGAGGGTATGCTCGTTTCCCGGATTGAAGTGTACTCTCTCGCGGCCGCACCAGGGACAGGCACCACGGGAGATCCGCTCTTTCTCTTCCGGAGTATACTGGCGATATTCACGTACTACCATATTCGGTCTCACCTCCAGGACCCGGTCGATATCATGACACACATTTTGTGGCCCGGTCCAGATAATACCGGGGCGGGGTGAGTGAAAGTGTTCCCTACCGTATTCGTATCGGGGGTCGTGCGTTAAGGGGAGGGGTGGATCAGGTATATCTGCAGGGGGGGTCACTTCGTCCATTGACAGCCCGACGATAGGACCACGTTTGTCAAGCGAATACGGTACGATAAGGGGCTTGGTGCAATCGAAAGAAAACACCGGCACTCATCCGTCCGTTACCAGTGCAGCATCTTTTCAGGAAAAACGCAGATCGACATCTTCCTCAATCCGTTTTTCCTTACAGAAAATGATTCAGAAATTGAAAGAACCGGATATGTTTATCTCGTTTCCGAGAGAAGTGGTCAGCGGGTACAGTGCCCGGGGAGGTGGAGCGTTAACGTTGAGAAAAGAAATTTCAGGCAATCGTGACGAGGCCGCAACCCGGAATCGACACCAATGCCACGCACGCGGATGCTTCGGTAGGATCTTCACAACGGGGATGGGATTCACCGGTCACCTGCGGGCAAATACCTCTGAAGTTACATGATACAATAATATTTTCCCCGATTGTTTTTCCGGAAGGAAATCACGGAAAAATCCCGAATGCAGGATATAACCGGAAAAATCCGGGCCGGTAACATTACCAGAGATCAGCAACATGCAGGCAGACATTTCAGACACTCCCGGACCAGCAAAAACGATAGAACCAGCAACAACACTCCTTGATGAAGGAAAATTTCTCCACATCCTTACGGAACTGCCAGGTGTTCATGAGGAAATGATCAGGATCGATGTTGAAAAGACCACCGTTACTATTGCTGCATCCGATGCCGGGAAACAGGTAAGGAAAATGATTACCTTCCCGTGTGAAGTAAGTTTTTGTATGAAGCGGTTTTCTGAAGGAGTTCTTACACTCACTCTGGAAAAAAACGGGTCCTGATCCTCTTATATCTCCTGTTTTCCCGTGCAGCAGGTCTCATTCTGCTTTCTCAGGTACGCCGCCGATCCGATCATACAAACACCCTGGATGACGATCCCGGGCGTAAGGTTTGCGCTGTCCATAAAGAGGAAGGTTGTCGTGAAGATGGCGATCCCCCAGAGGAGGACAATAACAAGAGCAGGGTTCTGGCAGGTGAGGTTCATATAATCCCGGTTTAAAGTCGGCGGATAAAGATTTACTGGTGAATCCGGTTCGGTTCGTATCGACCTGATACTGTGTCCGAATTATCACCAATCCGACTCCTCAGAAAATAACCTTTGACCATCTCCCCTTTCACAACTCTAAGCCGTCACTTCTTTTTTCCTGTTGCATCATAGCCGCAGCAGTTGCATGCATAGCTTCCGTCAGGTATGACCTTGATACTGGCTGCCTGGCACTGCTCACATATCGGGGAATCGTATTTCACGTGGGGGGTTTGCTGGGTGTTTCTTTTCCGTTGGGATTGATTGCACGTTTCCTGGAAAATGATGACCCTCCGGCAGCACCCGTACCCAGGACCTTCACCCGGATGCCTGCCGATTCTTTCCGGATAGGGGTCCCGGAGGATTTTATCCTTTTAATTTCCAGGGCTTTTTTTTTCCGGCGTCCTCCAGGTGCATAAATCATCAGACTGAGGCTTCCGTTGGACCCGGCTCTTCCCAATAATGGTAACATCCGGATTTGGTCCGGACATTCAACCCGGGTATCTGTTGAGCAGGAAAGAACAAGGAATCCACCAAAAGTATTCATAATTACAATGCTTACAATATGATCATGTCAGCGGTGAAACGGATACCTGTAACAGAACCGGTATGGAAGGATCTTGCAGAGATGCGTTCGGCAGGCCAGACCTATACCGAGCTTTTGGCAGAAATGATCGAGGACCGGAAAAAGCGCCGTTTAGAAGAAGATGTTGGGAAATGGAGAAACCGGAAGAAAGAGTATTACGTTTCACTCTCGGAGATTAAGGATTGACATTTTCCCTTATCCTCTGGCATGAATTATCTGATGAGATTAACCGCCTGCCGGAAAAGACCCGCCGGATAATCAAGACAGCCCTGGAACGGCTTGAAGAAGATCCGTTCCCGGGAAGTCAGGGGGATAAAGAAAAACTGGTTTTAAAAGGCGGGGTTATCATCTACCGGCTTCACATTTCCCGAAGTTATACCGTGTTTTACGAGATCGACAAAGAAGAAAAACGGGTGATTGTTCAGGAAATCCTGCCTATCGAACAGGCTCATAAAAAATACGGATACTATTGACTTTGTTTTTCCCCCTCAAAATTCCCTTCCCCCGCAATCCCGGAGAACACCTCATAATGTGGTGGGGATTTTCACGTTGATGGAAGGGTAAAAGCTTTCCGGGATATATTCATCTCTCTGTTAATTCCCAGAAGACAGAGAAGATCGTTTTTCAGGCATATACGACTTCATGGATGACCTGGTCGCAGTACGATGTCATCGTTAAAACCACGGGACCCGGTTTTTTTGTAAACCAGATTTTTCCGAAAAAGATCCCCGTCAGAATATTTCCAGTTCATTTAAAGGAGAATCATTCCTCCTTTCATTAGTTGTTTCAGATTTTGTAACACCGGGTGAGATATATATTCCCTCCCGCTGTAATGTGGCTTACCCCGGTAAAAAACGAGTTGAAACCACGATGACCGACAATCGAAAAAGAAATGGCGGAAAAGCAGTCAATGACGTTCACAAAGCTGCATACACCGCGTATGATGACGCAAGGGCAGGTGGGAATTCCCGGGTTACCCGGACGAGAGGGATTCTTACGGACGCCCTGGGAATGTCTTACCAGTCCGTGCGGTTTTGCGACCTGGACCGGTTCTGCGACAAGTGACGGGACATATCATGCAGCAGATTCTCCGTGAAAGAAAAATCGTTACAAAGAAAATTCCTGCCGGAATGCAAACCCGGCAGGAACGTATGCACCCGGATGATTTCGAGGCACACCTTGCCTGGATCAGGGCTAAGCAATCCTGTGGAATCTCCTGAAAGGGCAGTCAGGGAAAACCCTGGCGCTTCACTAATCTAACGGTGTTCAATTCCGGTGGGCTGTGAATCTGAATAAGAAACGGTGTTTGCGTATGTCGATTGCATCCACCCTGATTTTTTCCGGGTCCCTCCAGGCAGGTTCAGCTTGTTCCTGGAGCCGCCCCGTGTATCATTCTTTACGTTCCGGCTGCCGTTCCTCCGGTTCATCCTCAAATTCTGTAATCGGTTTCTTCCGGTCCTTTCCTTTTTTGCGGACGATTATGTTTTCAGCCTCCAACTCAGTAAGGGTCGGTTGCTCGTGATCGTTTGCTTTTTTGCGGGTGGCCATTACCTTTTCAACTCCGGTCCCTGATAGGATAGTCTCCTGTGCAGATCAAGCCTCCATAGTGCGGGACAGTGTATAAAGTTCACCTTGTGTTGCAAAACCTGCACCGTACACATCATTTCGTTGATCCGGGCACCCATGGGAAATAGGTACGCGATGTGTGGCTGTCGCATTCTGAACAGCTGCTTTTTATGAGATCCCCTTTTTTTAGTGACGTGGGGGTTCCGGAATCCTGATAATACTACCGGCTACCCTGTCCTCATGTGTAATCCATTTCCTGCCACTTTTTGTCTCCCTGCATAAGATGATACAGCGGGGTATAAAGGCAGATAAGACAAGGCCAGAAACCAGAGATGTAACTATCAACTGAGCACATCTTTTCAATTCCTCCCATTCCGGGCCGCGGAACGGTTCGATCCCCTCCGGCGTACCAGACCTGCAGGTCCTGTGATTATGCGGATTTGTGCGGGAAGAAAAAGGCGGGTGGGGAATACATGAAGATGAGAGGGAATACCAAAATCTCCTGCATAACCGCACAGAAGATTATTATCTGGGAAAAAGAGAGTGGGGAATACCCGAAAATTGAGCCTGTCAGTCTGCGGGATTTTTGTGAAGGGAAGAA
>DATEXZ010000192.1:0-3735 GCA_035256445.1 Methanoregula sp. | reverse complement strand
GATTACTGGAAGGCAACAGGTGAATTGAAATAATCTGTTTGCCATTTTTTTTTGGATTTTCACACCGATTGATCATTGAATTATATAATTTTTACAGAAATACTGACTGTGTACCTGCAAATCATAATCGTCCGGTTTTTTCCAGCGGTGATAAAATCATTTTCGGAACCAGTCTCATTCCGGCGGGCTGGTTTGGATATTGTGCCTTTTACACATATCGTTACCTCATCAAAGTGGAAATTTTCATGGGTACACAAGGGTGAATATATCAGATTATGACTCTGTTGAAACCGTAAGATTTCAACAAATTGCGAATCACCGATTATCGGAGGGGACAGGTTCCTTTCCCCCGAACCGCCCCTGCGCTTTGCGATGGTGTTGTATTACCTTCTCTGGAATTATCGCTCCAGAGGGGATGCCACAGCGGCGGGGGCGGTGGCATTACGTGCCGTAGCCCAAAAAGAGCGTTGAGAAAATTACTGTGAGGATTTCCAATGAAAATTGCACAATTCCAGTAATTTTGGGAACTACCAATCCCGCTATTGCGAGACCTGCGCCGCCCCCGAAGGGACGCCCCCGCGGCGCTTCAATTACCTGAAAACTCCTCCCCTGGCTCTCAAGAGCCTGCTGCGGATGCCAGTCGTACCTTTCACAATTTTTCATGGTTTGGGTGCGAACCATTCCCGTTCATGCCCGTCTCAACAGAGCCCGGATTTGGAAAATACAACTGTCAGGCCTCGGAATTTTCCTCCGATCTTTCTTAAAAAATTTCCCCGTCAGATTTCGATACCAATAATTGTCATTATCTGCGCTCTTCTATCAGATCGCGGTAAATCAAGTCGTTATTTCAAAATTGACCTTCGGTGACGTACACCGATCCTTGCCGGATCACTCCATACGGATCTCGTACCCGGCATCCGCCAGCACATTTTTGATTACACTGATATGGTCCCAGCTTCGCGTCTCGAGTTCAATGTTCACCCTTGCCATCAGTACCGGGATATCACTTCCTCCCTGCAGGTGATGGATGTGCAGAATATTGCCCTTTTCCTGTGCGATGGTGGTGAGAATCCGGGCAAGAGTGCCAGGCTGGTCATCAAGCAATAGCGAAAAGCGCATGAGGCGTCCCTGGCGGGCGAGCGATTGTCGGATGACCCGGAAGAGCAGGGCACTTTCAACATTTCCCCCGCTGATAACGAGAACAACGTTGCTGCCTGAAGGCACGTCGATAGAACCATTCATGAGAGCAGCGAGCGGCACGGCACCGGCACCCTCAGCAATTACGTGCTTGCGTTCAAGCAACAACAGCATCGCATCGGCAATGTCCTCCTCAGATGCAAGAACGTGTCGATCGACGTATCGTTGTATAAGGGGAAGTGTCAGAATTCCGGTCTCTGCGACCCGGATACCGTCAGCAATCGTTTTTCCTGCTGTCACCCGGCACGGGGAGCCTTTGCGGAGTGACTCAGCGGCAGACGGGCATACTCCTGCCTGAGCTCCGATGATGGTAATTTCCGGCTTTATTGCCTTTGCCGCGGTTGCAATACCTGCGATCAGACCACCCCCGCCTACCGGCACAACAATCATATCGGTCGCTGGCAGGTCATGGAGGATCTCGAGCGCAATCGTTCCCTGCCCGGCAATTACAGCCTCATCATCATACGGGTGAATGAAAATATTACCTTTGCTTGCAATCTCCTTTGCCTTCTCAATGCTCTCTTCCAGGGTCTGCCCATGAATAATTACCTTAGCCCCGTAACTCCGCGTGGCTTCCTGCTTGGTAATTGCGGACCATTCCGGCATTACAATGGTCGCGGGAATGCCAGCAGAATGTGCCGCGACTGCTACGCCCTGAGCATGATTTCCGGCCGAAGCAGCGACTACGCCCAGTTCTCCGGTTTTATCGGGATAAGAAAGGATCTTGTTCGTAGCCCCACGAACCTTGAATGATCCTGCTTTCTGAAGCGTTTCGAGTTTTAGATAGACATTTGCTCCGGTCATTTCGGAAATCGTTGGTGAATGCACGACGGGGGTGCGGATGATATGAGAAAAAATCCTTGATTCAGCTGTCTGGATATCTGCAAGCGAGACCATGCATATGAGAAATATATCCGGGAAGTAATGATGGTTGCGCCTAAAAATAATTTTGATAATCTTGCGGTCCGTTCACAATAACCAACGATAATTCATCTTTGAAACGGATTCACTGGAGCGGTAAGCGATAAAAAAAGTATTATTGAGCTTTCCGCTTCTTGATCATCTCAAGTGCTTCGAATGCTTCCCGTCTTACAGCAACATTCTGATCGGCGAGGAGCCCGGTCAGGTGGTCAACTGCTTTCTGGTCGCCGATCTCACCAAGAAGGAGGGCCGCCCGCTTCCGCACATCGCTCTGATCGTCTTTTAAGACCATGATGAGGGGAGTAGTCGCAGGCTGGCCGAGCATCCAGAGGGCCTCCATGGCGCTGGTTCTCTTCATTACATCACCCTCGCGGAAGGCCTGCATAAGTGGGGCGATTGCAGGGACTCCCAGAGCGGCAAGAGCTTTAACGGCTTCAATCCGGACTGACCTTTCTGGGTCGTCAAGGACATCCATTATGGTGGGAATTGCCCGTGTATTCCCTATCTGGCCCAGCACTTCAACCGAACCTTTACGGATCGCCGGAGCCTGATCACCAAGCGTGTTAATCAGTATCTCCACTGCGGGATCGCCAATCGTAACCAGTGCGAGGCTTGCCCTTCTGCGGATATCATCATTTGGATCAGTGAGTGCCCGGATGAGGGGAAGTATCGATGGTTCTCCAAGGGAACAGAGAGTTGCCATGACTGCCATTCGGACGGACTCCTTTGCATCGTTAAGTGTTTCGATGAGTGGGCCGACTGCCTGTGGATCCCCTATGCGGCCGAGCGCTACTGCGCTTTCCTGGCGCACTCCTGCATCCGGGTCTTTCAAGGATTCCAGGAGACCGGGAACAGCCCTTGCCTCGCACATGACCCCGAGTGCCTGGACTGCACCTCTCCGGATAGACGGGTTGTTGTGTTTCAGTGCCTGGATCAGGGGATCTGCTGCCGGCTCGCCAATTAACTGGAGTGCCCGCACAATCTCCTGCCGTACATCCTCACCCGGTTCCTGAAAAGCCGCAATCAACGGTCCGACAGCCGGAGCGCCTATTTTGCCAAGGGTGTCAGCAGATCCACGCCTGATAATCCAGTACTCGTCCTTGAGTCCGCTGATAAGTGGTCCAATGAATGGCTCACCAAGATCTCCAACCGATCGTACCGCACTCCATCGGGTATCGAGATCACCCTCACTCAGTGCCATAAGAAAGTTGTCATAATGCGCTGTCTGTTCAAGGATGCGCACTTCCTCCCATTCCTCCTCCCCGTCAGCTTTTCCCGATTTAAACAGGTTGAGGAATTTTTTTGTAATACCCATATAACTTCCCGGACGAATATTAGTACAAAATCCTTCAAATAGGTATCGGATACCTGAGACGGGTTTTTATCCCCCTTGGGATAATTTAACCGTTTTTTAGACCGTTTTGCGCGTTTTTATAAGAAATTTTCGGGGATGTGAAAAGTGGATGGAATTTTCCATCAGTGCGTTCGGTTGAATCTTTTTTTACTGCCTTGTTTTTACTGCCTTGTGTTGTTGTAAAAAAAGAATTGGGGTAAGTGTTAGATCATTATTATCAATTGAATCACAGCGGTCTGACAGTGAATTGGGTGGTGCTTGAT
>DATEXZ010000191.1:0-6204 GCA_035256445.1 Methanoregula sp. | reverse complement strand
CGTTAATTGGTGTAGATTAAAAACTGAATCAGTGTTGATTCCCCCAGCGGTTGTTTTTATTTAAATAAGATTGTTTTTGATATTTTTTTTGTAAAATATCAGTAAAATAGACTCTGAATGAAATAGATAATTTTATTAATTTATAGATGATTATATCATTTATGCTCAATGAAGATGTCATCCGCTACATCGCATCTGTCTGCAATGGATGCACGTCATACAACGGATGTGAAATTGCCAGGAGTCTTGCTGTTCTGGATAGATGTGAGAATTTCAAGAGGGGAGAAATGCCAATAATTTGCAATTCCCGGCAGTCCTCAGTTTTTGTGTTCCCGTCAACGTCGCTTTATCGTTCGATTTCCCGGGAAATCCCTGAAGAGAGATTGCATTTCATAAAACCAATAGCAGGTGGGAAAATTTCGTGAATCGCAAATGAAAGGTCCTGGTTTTCTTCGAAAGCATCTTTTTTCAAAATAATGGTTTTTTTTTCCGATTATGGTAATTTTATTGAATTATCATCACCTGACTATAATATTTCAACAGATTTATAATCTTATTTTATAAGTATACCGTATGTCGATTCAAATACCGAAAGACATGACCTTAACCGAAGGCGAAATACCGATTTGGTTCGGACAAATGAGTTGGATTTCGTGGTGGCTTATTTTATTGATTGCAGCTATTTTCGCGATAACAATTTACTTTTTTATTATCGCGGTTATCCTCGTAATTATAGTATGGATTAATGTTTCAACTTCTGAATATTTTATATCAAGCAAGAGAATTTACTTTAAACGGGGTCTAATTTCCCGAGTTTTGAATGACATAAAAATTGAATGGGTAACAAACATTTTTGTTCACCAGGGTATTGTTGGACGAATTCTAAATTTTGGGAATATTGGTATTTCATCACCTGGAGAACGCGGAGGGGCAATCGGTTTTGTTGGTGTATCGGATCCTATGAAAATTAAAGCAATTATTGAAGATACCCTCATCAAATACAAAAAAAATCCATAGAATATTATTTTTTATGGAGTTTGGTTGGGAACATTGACAAGATTGCATTGAATGAGAAAAAAACTAAATTTAAAAGTGCTTCTGCCTTGAACCTTATCGCAAAATGCGCCGACCGGGACTCGAACCCGGGTTTAGGCGTTGGCAACGCCTAGTGATAACCACTACACTATCGGCGCAAATGTGCTTTGAAATGTGAGCATTCAAACAATTTAAGTATATCGAACAGAGAGAACGCAGAGCACGGATTTTTTCTGGATGTTGTTTTACCAGAAAAAGACTGGATTTGAATATTGTTATGCGTTTCATTATCCAGGCAGATCCTGTATCTGAATTAAGATGCCAGAAAGAATCACAACAATTCCAACATCTTAATGAACGCAATCGCTCTAAATTAATACCAGATGATCCCGCTCTTTGTGGATTGTTCTGGCAAACGTATTGTTATTTTCGGAGGAGGAGAAGTCGCGTCCCGGAAAGCTGCGTATTTCTCCCGTGAGGCTGACGTCCTGGTAGTCAGCCGTTCATTCTCGCCAAAAATGAGCGCTCTTCCTTTAGAGAGGAGAGTGCTTGACGTGAATGCAGCTTCTGATGAAGATATTGCCGGAATAACCTGCCAGGCCTTTCTTGTCATCGGGACGCTGCCTGATCCTTCCTCGAATAACCGGATTGGGGAAATCTGCAAAGGGCAGAAGATCCTGTTCAATAATGCTGATGGACAAGCTGGAGATGTGATTATACCATCTGTGACCGGGGGGGACAACTATATACTGGCAATCAGCACAAAGGGGAGCAGCCCGGCACTGTCCCGGTTCATCAGGGAGCAGATTGAGATGCACTATCCTGCACTGGACGAGATGGTCGCATTGCAGCAGGAGCTGCGGGAGCAGCTGAAACGCTGTGAACCTTCCCAGTCACGGAGGAACGCGATTCTCCGGGAAGTTTTGCATGACAGGGCTGTATGGGAGATTTTGGAAAAAGATCCTGAGAAGGCACGGGTTGAGCTGAAACGGAGGTACCTGCATGTCTGAACCGGAAACAGCTCCCATCACGATTGCCGGCGTGAGCCATCACACCGCTAATGTCAGCGCCATTGAAGCCTTCCGGTTTCCTGATGAACCTGCGTGTCTGAGGGAAGCAGGAAAGCGGTTCAAAGGTGTTCTTTTACTCCAGACCTGCAACCGTGTCGAACTGATCGTTGAAGGGAGTGCTGCAGAGCTCCGGGACTTCCTTTCCGGGCAGGGAAGGCGGGATTTCTTTATCCATGACGGGAAAGGAGCGCTCAGTCATCTTTTCAGCCTCGCCTCCGGCATTGATTCCATGATCGTTGGCGAGGACCAGATCATCGGGCAGTTGAAAAAAACTCTGGCTGATGCACAGGAATGCGGGACTGCCAGCACATTTCTTGAATTTTGTGTCAACAAGGCGGTGCATGTCGGGATCGAAGTGCGCAAACGCACCCTGATAAACCGCGGATCTGTATCGGTAGGATCAGCGGCGGTCCTCCTTGCCGAATCCCAGATCGGGAGTCTCGATGGTAAACACATCCTCGTCGTGGGCAGCGGCGAGATGGGACTGCTCGTTGCCCAGGCGCTCGCAGCTAGGAACCTGACCGCAATGTATGTCGCAAACCGGACGTACGGCCGGGCCGTGATCCTTGCAAACAAGATCGGAGGAAAGGCAGTCCGTCTGTCAGAGCTCTATCATTATATTACACTTTCCGATGTCGTTATCTCCTGCACGTCTGCTCCCCACCCGATCATCCATAAAAATGATCTGGCACAGGCAATGAAAGCCCGTTGCTGGCCGGTCGAAGGGCACCCCCGGCCCCTGATTCTCATCGATATAGCCCAGCCCCGGGATGTTGAAGAGGGAGCAGAAACCATTGACGGCGTCCACCTCTTTTCCCTTGACAACCTTCGGACTATCAACGAGCAGACCATGAGTACCCGCAAAGCAGAAGCAGAGCGGGCACGTGATTTTGTTGAGGAGGAACTCGGGATCTTCCTGCGCCACCTGAACCGGAGGTCTGCTGATGATATCCTCGCCGCCCTGCACACCTGGGTCGATGCTGTGCGTGTGCGTGAGCGGGACCGGGCTCTTGCAAGAATGGGCAGCCTTGATCCAAAAACCGCAGAGATAATTGATGACCTGACCCGCGTCCTTGCAAAAAAACTTCTTACCGATGCAACCTTTTCCATCCGGGAAAGTGCTGAGGAGGGAGATCTTGCTGCAGCACGGGCACTGTTGAATGCGATCACCCAGGGAAACAGGGTCGGGGGCGCTCCGTGGGAGAAGAAATAATCTGCCTCATGAACTCTCCCTGCGGCTGTGCGCTGCCAGTCCGAAGGCATACCCCGACACATCGCCGCTCGCCATGAGCATTACCATCCGCACCTACAGAGATGAGGATTTCAAGGCAGTCGCTGCTCTCGAAGAGTCCGGGCTTCACGAGCCCTACCGTTCGGCTGTTTTTGTCCGCCAGATGGGAGAAGTATGCAAAGAGACCTTTTTTGTCGCTGTCACTGATGGCGATGAGCCAGTCGGTTATACCGTAGGTGCCGCTGTACAGCACAATATTTCCGAGGCCTGGATCCTGCGCATGGGGGTGCGTGATGACCAGCGCCGGAAAGGGATAGGGTCGGCACTCCTGAAATCAGTTACCGGTGCACTGCAGGCACGGCATGCCCGCACGATCCGGCTTTCGGTGTCTCCAGAAAATCTGCCTGCGATCAGGCTCTACGAGGGGCAGGGATTCGTTCAGGAAAAGATCATACCTGCATATTTTGGAGAGGGTGAGGACCGGATTCTCATGAAAAAAACCCGGACATAAAGATTACCCTTAATTTTGTTCCAATTCCTGAAAATGAGGGTTATCTCTGTTCCTGTTCAGATCCCCTGATACAGTAATAGGATTTCTTCAGCTGTAGTGCCCTCGCGACCGGACATGTCGGGCAGAGACATCCTTTTTTGTCAAATGTGCAGGTCGGTGATCGTCCCTGCACACAGAAGAGACGTTGATCATCTGCCCTCATGCATTCGTTATACGTCGGGCATGTAGTACAGATACATTTTACCCGGTACTGTGCAATGATCGCTGATTTATCTTCAGGCATGGCATCCATTCCCCCTTTTCCTTTCGGCCCGTGATAGATCTCCTGGCCTTCAGTATGCGTTTGATTATCTACCATATCGAGGCTTCATGATAATGAATTCATGCATCAGAAGGAATTGGAGTTAAAAGATCTTACACTCAGCCATGCGGAATGGATGATTCACGGAGAGAAACGGGGCAAGGGAATGAAGACAGGAGCGATAACAGATTACCGGCCATTATCAAAAACCCGATGAGATTAGGAAAGCCGGAATAATTCTTTTAAAAATTCTATAAAAGAATTCCAGTATTCCCCCGGTCTGAAAAATGTCGGGACTCCGCATGACCCGGGAATACTGCTGCAATCCGGTGTTACCTCAGGAATCGATGGCTCTTCATCGGGTTCCGGCACTGAGATATTAAAAAGCTCATGCTTATCGTCAAAAGACTGACGGGGGGAAATCCAGATAATCTGCGACGAAATCTTCTCCACAAGGCCATCGTCGGTTGTGACAGTGTAGAATGTACCTGCCGAAACATTTCTGGATGAAGAACCTCCCGGGATTCCACCCTGATAATTAGTCAGATCCTCAATCAGCACGTACGGTCCGATCGCCCTGTCCCTGACAAAAGCACCCTTTATGTGACCTGATAAAACGATGGTGGGTTTCACAACCAGCTGCCGGCTGATGTCATTTCCCAGTGAGGTGAGCGTTCCGTTTTCGTCCATGTAGTAATGCGTAGCAATAATGGTAAGGTTCTTTGAGGAATTTAACAGGGCTTTCCGAAGGGAGGCAAATTCCTGAGGTGTAAGTGATTCGTATACACTATTGATACCAACCAGATCGAAATTCTCAAAAGAGGTTACGCTGGTATTCTTCGTATTTCCTGTATATTGAGTATAATATTGGTAATCATAATCGTCATTTATATCATGATTTCCTGCAACTACAAATACGGGAATCGACGTTTTATTGACGGCATGGGAATAGGCGTCCCACTCTTTTTTATCATTCCAGGTTTCCACAAGGTCACCGGTAATGATGATAGCAGAAATATTGTAACACTCTTTTATGGAATCGAGATACGAGAAGGTGTAGTCATAGGTCTCAGGGTAGAGGGAGGCCAGATACTGGGTATCCGAGATATGGACGACAGAATAGGCAGTTGAGTTGCCGGAAGCCTGAGCAGATGCCGACATGATCGTGAGAAGCAGGAGTATGACGAACAGTGATATTTTCATTGAAAATCTATCGTTCATTTTAACCCGTTAACCGTTTATTTGTAACTGAACTTTTCTTTCCGATTGATGAAATAGCCGTATATGGTGCACTCGTATGAAAAACACCTGTTTCGAGCTCATTAATTACCGTTGATCAGACAGTACAGCTCACCATCCCACTCCTTGGAACCGGAAGACAATGCAGTATTTTGAGTTGATTGTAAAATTAATGCATTTTTACTACTATTTTAAGTAAAAAAGCCCTATAATCTGTTATTTTAAAATAAAAAGATATATAAGTAATATCCATCAAGTATAAACCAGAATACTAGTATATCGGGAGAATACTTTGTGAAATTATCGTCTGTAATCCTTGTCAGATCGCAAGCTTGTATTCTGCTGCTGATTGCGCTCTGTTTCATATCATGTGCTGTTCCCTGTGTCACAGCCGTCGGTCTTCAGAAAATTGGTACGCTCTCCAACGGCCCGTCGTTTGATCTTGTGGAATCTAACGGCTACCTGTATGCAGGTCAGGGCAGCGAAATAGTGACCTACGACGTGTCAACCAGTGCAAAAATGTCAGCACTCACGTGGAAGAGCGCCCTGTCCCAGCTTCCGGTGGGATCATCAGTTAAAAGTGTCAGCATTGACAATGGATATCTCTACATCGCCGCATCTTCAAAGTTTATCATCGCCGATATCTCAAACCCCGCCAGCCCGGAAATAGTATCAACCCTGAACAGCGGAGGTTCAGATGTGCTCATTAAAGGCACCTGGGCATATCTCCTGTCAGCTGGATCCGGTGTAAAGGTCATCGATATCTCCAGCAGGGAAGCACCCCGGATCGTCACAACGGTCAGACTTGCCGGGAAAA
>DATEXZ010000190.1:0-4117 GCA_035256445.1 Methanoregula sp. | reverse complement strand
TGGTGACGAGGTCGATATCTCCTTCAGGGTCAAGCCGGTTTCCGGAGGTGCCACCGTGAATATTGAGGTGAGACCACCGGGCGGTACCGCATTACCCATATCGAGGACAGTACCCGCTATGATCTTATCAATGAATGACTTATGATCAGGTATCCTTATTTTTTTACGTCAATAACAGGGGAATTCTGATAAGTGAATTCCGATACCGCGTATTCTGTTTCGGGTTCCTGACCAGCTGACTCTCTGGTGATCCTGGTTTCCAACACTTTCCGTTGTGCAGCCGGGCATTTTCTCCTGTGCTCTTTAAATAGTTTTAAATTACAGTCGACGATATACTATCAGCAAAATGTCGTTTATCTTTGAGATTGTCTTTATCCTGGTGCTGATCCTCCTCAATGGCATATTAGCCATGGCAGAATTTGCCGTTGTTTCAGCCAAAAAAATACGCCTCCAGCAGCGGGCGGAAGGTGGTGACACCAAGGCAGCAGCTGCACTTGAACTTGCCCACGAACCTACCCATTTCCTCTCGACGATACAAATCGGCATTACCCTTGTCGGGATCCTGGCAGGTGCGTTTGGTGGAGCTACGGTAGCAGAGGAGCTTGCAGCATATCTCAATGAATTTCCTCTCCTGGCGCCCTATAGCGAGATCCTGGGAATTACTCTTGTCGTCGTCGTAATCACCTATCTGACCTTAATCTTTGGAGAACTTGTCCCGAAACACCTTGCGCTGAATAATGCTGAGACAATCGCCTCTTCAGTCGCTCAGCCGATGCGTCTCCTGTCGGTTATCGCCTCCCCGCTTGTGTTCATTCTCAGCCGTTCAACGGAAGCCGTGCTATGGGTCATGCGGGTAAAGGAAACCAAAGAACCGCCGGTAACCGAAGAGGAAATTAAAATTATGCTCGAAGAAGGGACTGAGGCGGGTGTTTTTGAAAAGGCCGAGATGAGTATGGTAAAAGGCGTCTTTGATCTTGGCGACCGGCGTGTTGAATCCCTTATGACACACCGTTCCGATGTCATCGCACTTGACCTGAATGATCCCGTTTCCGATAATCTTCAGAAAATGACCAGGAGCGGCCGATCGAATTTTCCCGTCTATGAAGGAGATCTGGACCATATTGTTGGTATGGTTTCCGTAAAGGATGTGTTTGCGCGGATAACGGAGGGTGGTTCACCTGATATCAGGGCCGCCGTGACAAAGCCGCTGTTTGCCCCGGAAGCAATTTCTGTCCTGAAACTCCTCGAATTATTCAAGGGAACCGGACTTCATATTGCTCTTGTCACGGATGAATACGGGGGTATACAGGGTGTTATTTCCCTGCATGACATCCTTGAAGCGATCGTTGGTAATGTCCATACTCTCGGGGAGCCCGTGGACATCCCCATCGTAGTACGGGAAGATGGCTCCTGGCTGATTAACGGGGATACACCTATCGAGGATATTAAAAAAATCTTATCCGTGGATACCTTTCCGGAAGAGGAACAGGGCCACTACCGGACCATTGCCGGGCTGATATTGTTTGTCCTGCAGCGAATACCTAAAACAGGGAACCATGTCCAAATTGGCGGGTTGCGATATGAAGTCGTGGATATGGATGGCAACCGGATCGATAAGGTACTGGTCACGCGGGTTCCCATGGTACCACCAGATTGAATAAGCACCGCTTGAGGATGAATCGGGCCACAAATATCTTTTTAGATAATTCCCTTCAGTTACCGGAAAAACGCAGCCGAAAATCCCCGTATTTTAGTCGCAGAGCAGCTCAACATCCTGTGAAAGGTGATACATCCTCCGCCTCACCTTCCTTGGCAGGTAAAAGGCTGACGCGATACTCTCCTCAATGATTACCCGCTTTCTTCCTTCGATGAGGTTATCCGCATGGGTGACAATCTTTTCCTCTGTTGTTCGTGGGATACAGTCGCGGGGAAACAGCCGGAGAAGGGTGCATTCATCAGCGGTGAGCCCGGCCCCGGTATGGCACTCGACAATCCGGGCGATCTCCTCGCTGATGCCGCGGTCTCGCAGAAGGTCTGCACCCTCCTGCGCATGCATGATAGTATGGGTCGACCCCCGGCCGATATCGTGGAGCATCGAGCCTTTCCGTACCAGATCAACCCGTACAAGGGCATTGAGCTCTGCATATCCGAGCGCAACGTCCCTCACTGCCCTGCAGTGAGCAATTACCTTTTCGCTGCATCCTGCTTCATGCAGCAGATCTTCACAGGACTCATCCGGTTGGTGCGGCATGACCCAGTGACTTTTTGATATCGCCAATCCGCTGTTTGAGAGATCTCAGGAGCATTTCATTGTCAAAATGCGTCACGGCTTTTCCGCAGCCCGGGCAGTTGAAATCGCATCCCATGGCCTGGGGGAAAGTAAACAGGATCTGGCAGTCCTTGCAGATGAAGAAGTCATTTTCTTCTTCGTACTTCTCCCGCCGCTCGAGTTTCTCCAGGACAAGGGCCATGTCTTCGCGTATCGCATCGTAGATATGATCGGTGCGGAGCTGCCAGAGATAGGTCAGCCAGCCGGTCTCATTGTTTTTTATACGGTGATACTCGGCAAGCCGTTTTTCATAGAGAGTATAGAGGGTGTGCCTCACCGAATTCAGGTTGATACCGGTCTTTGCGGCAAGATCTTCATCGCTGTGTTCACCCTCGCGCGGGAACCGTTCGATGAGATTGAGTCCTTCATCCTTCACCAGCCGGTGAAGATATGCACGCAGAGCGGGATCTTTCAGCAGGTCGTCTATGGGATCCATCACCGTATGTATTGTCGGACGGTGCTAATATGCTTATCCAGAAGAGAAACTGCCGCTTCCCGGGTCATCCCCCAGCCAAACACGCTGATCAGTGCCTGACCCTCTTCGAAAAATGTCCCGGGCCACGGGATATCAGCAACCCCGGGGGCAAGGTGTTTAAGATCGGCAGTAACGGTCAGGTCCCGGTCGGCAAAAAGGATGCTGCGGACTGCCACCTGCTGCGGGGGCACAGTGCAGGAAGGAAGATTTCCCCTGCAGGCATCGACATGATACTGGAATACATTGCATCCATGAGCCATTTCAACGGTATCCACCGTCCCCTGGAAGCGGGGATTCACTTCAATGGCAAAGGGTGTCGTGCTGCCAAGAACAAAATCAATCCCGATCGTCCCGGTGCACCCGCTCGCCGCGGCTATCCGTTCTGCCATGGCAACCATTGCATCACGGAGCGGGTGATCGAGGGGCGTGACCGATCCGCAGAACCCGAACCCCGATCCTCCGTTCCCCTTCAGGAGCTGCTCGTTTGCAGCGATCGCCCGTGCCTGTACGCCATCAGTGACACAACAGACACTGGCTGCAATGCCGTCGACGATTTCCTGGCAGATATAGGGAATACCGGGATACAGCGCCTCCCAGGAAGCGAGACCGGCAGCATCCTGAACAACGGCGTTCCGCCAGCCCCCGGCACCCCGCCGCGGTTTGACCATCACAGGATACGTTCCGCAGGGCACGAGCCGGGGGACCGGAACGCCGATAGTTTCAAAAAAATGCTGGGTATCAAGTTTATCCAGGAACCGGCCGATGGCGTTTCCCGGGGTCCCGCAGAGCGGGAGTGGTGTGGACAGGTCTTCTGCACCAGAGGTGGCAACAAAAAGGTCGAACCGGTGGCGTCTGCACAGCTGGTCTATCGCATCCGGAAGATCGGCAAGATCATCAAATTTTTCCCGGTCTGTCGTGAACCAGGAAAGGTCCTGGTCACAAAAATGATCGACGGCACATACCTCGTACCCTGCCCGTGCTGCAGATTGTGCTACGTGCCGTGTCGAAAAACCGGCGACAAGCACCCTCCCTTTCATAGTTCCTCCGTCTGCTTTCCTGCCCGGGAGGGGATGATGCGTATATGGGCGTCGGGAAACTCATGGTTGAATTCCTGCCCCGAAAAATAATGATCGAGAAAGAGGGCAAGGCTCGATATCTCGGAGTGCGGCTGGCCGGTGACTGCAACATTATAATCTGCAAGCCCGTAGATCTCGCCGGGCACTTTCTCTGCCCCGACAATGACCAGGACTTTCCCGTGGGCTTTAACCTCGCCGATCACATCGGGCAGGTTGAGCCCGTACATCGTGAGGTGA
>DATEXZ010000189.1:0-4405 GCA_035256445.1 Methanoregula sp. | reverse complement strand
TGTGCAATCGTCCTCCTGTTCCAGAGCCTGTTCCTCGCTCACGGAGGCCTTTCAGTTCTGGGAGCCAATATCGTATCCATGGGTGTTGTCGGTCCCATCGTGGGATATGCGGTATACCGGATGCTCCGGGATACTTCCGTGAACATGTACCTGACTGTGTTTTTGGTAACTGCGCTTGCCGATATGTTTACGTATGTGACAACCTCTCTTGAACTGGCTCTCGCATATCCGGCCGAAACCGGGGGATTTTTCAGTTCATTTATCCTGTTTATGGGTATATTTGCAATCACGCAGCTACCCCTTGCAATTGTTGAAGGTATTGTCCTTGCCCTGGTGTTCAAATATATCGTGGCACTCAAGCCCGATATCCTGATCCGGCTGAAAATATTTTCTGAAGAAAAGATTAATGCGGCACGGAATGATGCCTTATGAAATTCAGGTATTCCCTGGAAATCCTGGCCATCATTGCCATCGCATCATTCTCCGTCATATTCCTGTATACGAGTTCGACCATGGGCGGGGCGGAATTCGCCGGTTCTGATAATGTTGGTTCCGGGCTTATCACAGAACTGTCAGGTATACCCCTGGAAAATTTTCAGCCCCTGATCCCCCAGTGGGAACCGCCGAGTGGGGAGATTGAGTCCTGCCTTTTTGCGCTCCAGGCAGCAGCCGGGGGTGCCATGGTCGGTGGGGTATTCGGGTTCTGGATGGGTTCACAGAAGAAAGCATAATCGGGATAAAAGAGAAGTGTACTCGTATGTTTGAGGAACTTCTGGAAGATATTGCCCAGAAGAACGGACTCCGGGAAGTGAACACGAACCTTAAACTGGCCACCGGACTCGGGGCGATCCTCCTGTGCCTCCTCTCATCGAGTTATTTTCCTCCGCTTTTCATTGCCCTTGTCCTTACCGGGGCAATCCTGTTCCTGGCGCGGGTGGACCTAAAGACCTATGCTGAACTTTTTATCGTGCCTCTCTGGTTTGCCGTCATGAGTGTTGCTGGCATCATCCTCATTTCCGGGGGACAGGATATATTCTGGAAATGGGATATCCTGCCATCGTTTTCTCTGTCCATAACGAGGGAAAGCATAAACCAGGGCATATTTGTCTTCTGCCGGGTCCTCGGAGGAATGTCCGCGTTGTGCTTTATATCGCTGACAACACCGATGACCAATATTTTCACGGTGCTGAGGCAATGGAGAATTCCGGAAATTATCATTGAACTGATGATGATCATCTACCGCACCATCTTCATCCTGATGGACCAGGTGGCGCAGATCTATACGGCACAGGTCATGCGCCTTGGGTATTCAACACTTAAAGAATCCATACATTCCTGCGCAACCCTGATTGGGGCTGCCTTTATTGCCAGCTGGGATGCCGGTGAGGACCTTGTACAGGCTATGGACGCACGGTGTTATGCCGGAAAATTTGCAGTTCTTGGTGAAAACCGACCGGTTGAACGACGACCACTCCTTGCCCTCTTCGCATTCCTGTCCCTCTCGGCTGCGATAGTGATCTTTTCGGGAAACAGTACCATCATTTAGGACAGAAACGATGAGCAGCATAATTCTTGAAGCCCGGGAAATCAGGTACCGTTATCCGCGGGGCATGGAGGCGATTTGCGGAATCAGCTTCCATATCCGGAAAAAAGAGAAGATCGCTCTTGTCGGGCCAAACGGTGCCGGCAAATCGACCCTTCTTGCGATGT
The DNA here is from genome assembly GCA_035256445.1 of Methanoregula sp. Lineage (GTDB taxonomy): Archaea > Halobacteriota > Methanomicrobia > Methanomicrobiales > Methanospirillaceae > Methanoregula. The sequence goes on along the minus strand of DATEXZ010000189.1, from coordinate 2,695 downwards.
TCAACGGTATGATCCGCCCCGACTCAGGAGTGCTGCTCTTTGACAACCAGCCGGTTCAGTACGATTCCCCATCTCTGCGGATGCTGCGCAAACGTGTGGGATTTGTCCTCCAGAACCCGGACCGCCAGATTATTGCGCCGACCGTGTACCAGGATGTAGCATTCGGACCAACCAACCTCGGCTACCCGGAACATGAGGTTAAAAGGGTTGTAACACGGGCACTGCGTCATGTGGGGCTGGAAGGTTTTGAGCACCGTCCACCCCACCAGCTTTCCGGCGGGGAGAAGAAACGGGTTGCTATTGCCGGAGTTCTGGCGATGGACCCGGATGTGCTGGTCCTTGATGAACCAACAAGCGGTCTCGATCCCTCCGGATCTGAAGACATTATAGAGCTGCTTGACGAGCTGAACCATGAAGGTAAGACGATCATCATCTCCACGCATAATGTTGAGCTGGCATACCCATGGGCTGACCGCGCCATCCTGATGCTTGAGGGAAAGATCCTTGAAGAGGGAATCCCTGAAAAAGCATTTGGTAACCCTGAATATGTACGCAGGGCACACCTCTCTCTCCCCACCCTTCTTGAATTACACATCGAGCTGCAGAAACGAGGTTTCCATCTGCAGGGAAAAAAGCCGCATACCGTTCTCGATATGATGCAGTCCATTGAGACTTCGTTTGAAAAAACGTATTCCTCTGCAAGTCCGGGTGCAATAACCATTTATAATGTCGACCGGCACGGTCCTGAATCGTTCTCATCATGGCATTCCGAACACTCAGGTGTTTCAATCGGTGCCATGGGAACCCGGGCTAAACAGCGTGCAGAAAACGAACACATCCACCTGGATTTCACCTACGGGGTTATTGATAAATGCATCCTCAGGGCACTCCTCGGGGAGAATTCCCTGATCATGACCACTGATACTATGGTCGATCGTGTATTTCAGCGGGTAAATGCCTATGTGAAGGAAAGCGGTATCCCGATCACCGTGAACATGATGGAAGGCGGATCGCCGTGATGATCCCGCGTATTGTCATAGCCGGCACCCACAGCGGGTGTGGTAAGACCACGGTCGCGAGTGGTATTATGGCAGCACTTACAAACCGGGGTTTAAAAGTCCAGCCCTATAAAGTTGGTCCGGATTTCATCGATCCCTCCCATCACACCCGCATCTGCGGGCGACCCTGCCGGAATCTTGACCCGTTCATGATGGGCGAAAAGGGGGTGGTACGGACTTTTGAACAGTCAATAGAAGGCGCTGATATCGCGGTTATCGAAGGTGTCATGGGCCTGTATGATGGAATTGACGGGACAGACTTTGCCAGTACCGCTCATGTAGCACGACTCCTGAACGCTCCGGTCCTTCTCGTGGTGGATATAAAGGGAATGTCACGAAGTACCAACGCCCTCATCCGCGGATTCTGTGATTTTGATCCCGCGATCTCATTCATCGGCGTTATCCTGAATCGTGTGGGAAGCCCGCGACACCGCGGGATGATCGAAAATTCTCTGGAGATCCCTGCACTCGGCTGGATTCCAAAACGGGACGACATTGCCGTTAAAGGCCGTCATCTTGGTCTCATTATGGCGCACGAAACGGGATCCATGTCAGAATTCGGGCCCATTATTGAGGAGTATTGTGATCTGGATGCGATCATCGGACATGCAAAGAAAAATCTGGCTCCACTTCCCCAAAAAAAGGTTTCTTCATCAGGGAAAAGGAGGGGGATTCGTGCCACGATAGGAGTGGCGCAGGATGAAGCATTCTGTTTTTACTATGAGGATAACCTCGAACGACTCCGGGCGGCAGGTGCAGATCTTGTTTTTTTCAGTCCTCTGCATGATCCCTTGCCCAAGGCGGATGCCCTGTATTTTGGCGGAGGATATCCCGAACTGCACCTTCAGGCACTGGAATCCTCGGACTGTACCAGGGAACTGCGATCTGTCGTTGATGCGGGGATGCCGGTATATGCCGAATGCGGGGGCCTTATGTATCTTGCCCGTGAAATTGCCGCCGACAGGACATACCGGCTATCCGGGATCCTGCCGGCAGACGTTGAAATGACACCCGGGATCCAGGCGCTAGGATATGTAAAAGGTACGAGTATCGGTAATTCATCGTTTCTCCCCCCATCGGTGAGTATCACAGGGCACGAATTTCATTACTCACGGTTGTTTCCGGATCGTGATGCAAAATTCCTGTTCCGCCTTTCCCGCGGAAAGGGCATCGATTCCGGAAAAGACGGGCTTGTATCCGTCAATGCTGTAGGTACGTACACTCACGCTTATTTTACCGACAAATTCGCCGGGATCTTTGTCAAAGCAGCACATCATTTTTCCAGAGACTAAAAAAGAGCGAAAGAAAGTCTGTAGAAATGACATGAGTCACGGACTCATGTAATCGTAATAAAGGAGGGGACAGTGCCTGTCCCCCCAAACCGACCCTCCGCTTAGAATGATGATGATGTAGTACCTCTACGGGGTTTATCGCAATTGGGGGAGCCACAGCGGCGGGGGTGAAACCCCCGTGAGCGTTAGCTTGTCCCTGGGCATTTTACAGATATGATATAATACCGTATTAACCTCAGGAATTGCCTGGTATTAACGAGGTGAAAGTCCCGGATTCAGCATGAAAAAGTGCATTTCTCAGAGGTGCTGAAAAACCGATCGAAAATCTGACAGGGACACTGCCTC
>DATEXZ010000188.1:0-6086 GCA_035256445.1 Methanoregula sp. | reverse complement strand
GGATGCGCCTTATTGATTCGCTCTTTCCGGTTGCCCGTGGTGGGACGTATTGTATCCCCGGTCCTTTCGGAGCAGGGAAAACCGTTCTGCAGCAGTTGACCAGCCGGCATGCCGAAGTGGATGTGGTCGTTATTGCTGCCTGCGGCGAGCGTGCCGGAGAAGTGGTCGAAACCATAAAGACATTCCCTACTCTGACTGACCCCAGAACCAATCACCCCTTGAGCGACCGCACGGTAATTATCTGTAATACAAGCTCTATGCCGGTGGCAGCGAGGGAATCGAGCGTCTATACAGCTGTAACGATAGCCGAATATTACCGTCAGATGGGACTTCACGTGCTTTTACTTGCAGACTCTACCTCTCGTTGGGCCCAGGCTATGCGCGAGATGTCCGGCAGGCTTGAAGAGATTCCCGGAGAAGAGGCGTTCCCCGCGTATCTCGAATCCCGCATCGCCTCATTCTATGAAAGGGCAGGTGTAGTGCGTTTACATGATGGTTCAACCGGTTCGGTTACTATTGGCGGAGCGGTCAGCCCTGCAGGGGGAAATTTTGAAGAGCCGGTAACCCAGGCAACGTTAAAAGTGGTAGGAGCATTCCATGGGCTTTCCCGTAGTCGTTCTGATGCCCGCAGATACCCTGCAATAGACCCGTTAATCAGTTGGAGCAAATATAAAAGTTTTATTGACGAGAAACAGAAAGAGCGGGGGCATGGGATTTTGCGCAAAGGTTTCGATATTGTGCAGATGATGAAGGTTGTCGGAGAAGAAGGGACTTCGCTTTTCGATTACGTGGACTACCTGAAAGCGGAATTTTTTGATTTCGTCTATCTGCAGCAGAATGCCTTTGACACCGTCGATGAAGCTACCCCCAAAGAACGGCAGATTTACGTTTTTGATTTTATCTACCGCATTTTAGAATCGGAATTTATCTTTGAAAATAAAGACGCGGCTTTACATTTTTTTCAGCAGCTAAGACAGCTTTTCAAGGGGTGGAATTCCTCTCCCTGGCAGAGTGAAGAGTTTGAAAAAACTGAAAAAGAAATAAGGGTGCATTTACTCGAACGGTTAAAGAAAGGTTAGCATGCAGAAATTATACACGAACATAATTCAGATTGTCGGGGATGTCATTACTGTTGAGGCAGAAAACGTAGGCAATACGGAGATGGCCCAGGTAATCACCCAGCGTGGAACATCCCTGGCCCAGGTAATCCGCCTTGACGGAAAAAAGGTATTTTTGCAGGTTTTTGCCGGAAGCCGTGGCATTTCTACAGGTGACAAGGTAAAGTTCTTAGGACACCCGATGCGTGTCGCCACCGGCGCTTCGCTTTTAGGCCGGATTTTTAACGGAAGCGGTTTGCCTCTGGATAACGGGCCGGCACTTTATGATAATCTCGTCAAAATCGGCGGGCCACCGGTTAACCCGGTAAAAAGAATTATACCCAGCAAGATGATTCGTACCGGCATACCCATGATCGATGTATTTAATTCCCTGGTTGAATCCCAGAAGCTCCCGGTTTTTTCGATTGCCGGTGAGCCTTATAATGAACTTTTAGCCAGTATTGCAACTCAGGCAGAAGTCGATATCATCATTCTGGGGGGCATGGGGTTAAAATATGACGATTACCTCTTCTTCAGAGATACCCTTGAAGAACACGGGGCTCTTTCCCATTCGATTGTGTTTATGCATACCGCAGCCGATCCGGTTGTAGAGTGCCTGCTCGTTCCGGATATCAGTCTGGCGGTGGCAGAGAATTATGCCCTTGAGGGAAAAAGGGTGCTGGTACTATTGACGGATATGAGCAATTTCTGTGATGCGTTGAAAGAGATTGCCATTACCATGCAACAAATTCCTTCCAACCGGGGATACCCGGGTGACCTTTACAGCCAGCTTGCAGCGCGCTATGAAAAGGCGGTTGATTTCGATACGGCAGGCTCTATAACCATTCTTGCGGCGACTACGATGCCGGGAGATGATGTCACTCATCCGATTCCGGACAATACCGGCTACATTACCGAGGGGCAGTTTTACCTTAAGAACGGTGTAATTGAACCGTTCGGCTCCTTAAGCCGTTTGAAGCAACAGGTCAATGCCAAAACCCGCGATGACCACCGGACAATAATGGATACCATGATCCAGCTTTTCGCCGATTACCGCGAAACACAGGAAAAGCAGGCGATGGGATTTCAGATGAGTGCCTGGGATATGAAGCTTCTGAAATACGGAAAACTCTTCGAAGATAAAATGATGTCGCTAACGGTAAATGTCCCGTTGGAAAAAGCGCTGGATCTGGGCTGGGAGATTCTTCATGATTGTTTCTCTCCCGAGGAGACCGGGATTAAGAAATCGATGACAGACAAGTATTGGCCAGATAACTATGAAAATAAAACTTACTCAGGGTGAACTTAAAAGACAAAGAGATACCTTGCGGCAGTACGAGAGGTATCTGCCTACCCTGCAGCTTAAGAAGCAGCTGTTGCAGCTAGAGATTGTATACCAGCAAAGCGCTCTCACGAAGAGGAAGAATTCCTTAACTGAAATGGAGAAATCAGCCGAAAACTGGCTGGGGCTTTTAGTTGAGGCACCCCAAATCAAGGATTGGCTTATTCCTGAAAAAATCATCACGGTAAACAAGAACGTTGCAGGGGTTGATGTGCCGGTTTTTGAACGTGTGGATTTTGAGCCGGCAGTATATGATTTATTCCTGATGCCCCTGTGGGTGGATGCGGTCCTGGAAATAGTAAGAGATATGGTCTCTCTACGGGAAGAGATACAGGTCATTGAACAAGGAATATCTGTTCTGAAGCATGAATTGCGTATTACCACGCAGAGGGTAAACCTGTTCGAAAAAGTAAAAATTCCCGGGGCAAAAGAGGCAATCCGAAGGATCAAAATTTATATCGGCGATCAGATGACCAACGCCGTTGGCCGCAGCAAAATTGCCAAGAACAAAATCGAAGATGAGAATTCGGAGGAGGTGGTGATATGATTGTTCCGATGAAAAAAGCCACTATCCTTTTCGAAAACGGGGATGCAGAAGCAACAGTAACGGATCTGCGGAAACTGGGCCTTTTGCATGTTGAGCATCAGAATCCACCTGAAAGCAGCGATATATCGGTGCTTCAGGAAAAAGTGGCTTTCATTGACTCCTCATTTAATGTTTTCAATCAGGTTATGGTGTTAGATGAAAATGTCCAGCCAGCAGATAAAATCACCAGCGACTGGGAGCCGGTCATAAATCATATCCTCGATCTTGGCAGGCGACGGGAACAACTGGAGTCGTTATCCCGTACCCTAATTGGTCAAATCAGCGAGTGGGAGCCCTGGGGTGACGTTGATATCGACCAGATACAGCACCTGGGCCAAAACGGTATTTTTCTTAAGCTCTACCAGGTACCGGTAAAAGAAACAGGAAATTTTCCCGATGATGTCGTGGTGAAAACGATATTTACAACCGGCGACATCGCCCATTGCATAACGATATCCCGCAGGCAGTTCGAATGCGTTTATAAAGAAGTTCCCCCCCCAAAGGAAACCGTATCTGTGCTTAAAGAGCGGCTCATTGAAAATACGAAGGAGATGGAAATAATCAAAGGTGAGATTATTGCATCCGCTCGCTATTACGAAGCCTTTCTGGAAATAAAGAGAAAACTAAAGAAAGAGATCGAATTCCGACAGGTGTTGCATGGCATGGGCAAGGAAGGGGCAATCGGGTATGTAACGGGATACATCCCCTATGACCATGAAGGGCACCTGTTAGCCGAGGCCAGAAGCAGGAAATGGGGGATCATGATCACGGATCCTTCAGAGGACGACAACGTGCCTACGCTCCTGAGAAATCCCACCTGGGTCACTATGATCAAACCCGTGCTTGGGCTTCTGGGGCTCACACCCGGGTATCGTGAACTTGACGTCAGTATGCTGTTTCTGATTTTTTTCAGCATCTTTTTTGGGATCCTCATAGGTGATGCCGGTTACGGGCTGGTCTATATACTGATTACACTCGGATTACAGAAAATGATGAAACCGGATGCAGAGATGAAAACAACCCTTTCGCTCTTTTACCTCTTAGGATCCTGCGCAATCATCTGGGGCATTCTTACTGGTACCTTTTTTGGTCAGGGATGGTTGCGTACTCTGGGATTCACGCCACTTGTTCCTCAGTTAAACGATGCCAACGTTTTGGGCACGTTCTGCTTCTTATTAGGAGCATTGCATCTATCAATCGCCCATTCCTGGCGGGCAATCCTGAAAATTCCATCACTTACCGCTCTTGCTGATGTGGGGTATATCTGCATACTCTGGACAGCATTTTTCCTGGCAAGGACGTTGATCCTGGGAGAAGCCTTTCCACCCTTTGGGATGTGGCTGGTTGTGGCAGGAGTTATCCTCGTGATTGTATTTACCAGCCCCCAGGCGAATGTACTCAGGGGTATCGGCGAAGGGTTGGGAACGATGGCGTTGAGCTTTATGAATAACATTACTGACGTGATCTCGTATATTCGTCTTTTTGCGGTCAGCCTGGCAAGTCTTGCAGTAGCAGAGACTACAAACTACTTGGCTTCCGGGTTCGGCAGTGGGGTTGTCGCATTAGCGGCAGGCGTCGTAATTATTTTATTTGGTCATAGCCTAAATATCGTCTTAGGACTCATGTCGGTCCTCGTGCACGGCGTCAGGCTTAATGTGCTGGAATTTTCTGGGCATGCGAACGTAACATGGAGTGGATTTGAATTCGAGCCGCTCAAAGAATGAGGAGATTATCATGACTGGGGATATTGGATTGGGCCTGGTGCTTGGCTTGTCAGCCTTGGGATCTGCTGCCGGAGCGGGTGCTGCCGGAATGGCGGCGATAGGGGCATGGAAGAAGAATTACAGCCAGAATAAGCCGGCAGCATTTATGCTCGTCGCTTTTGCCGCGGCACCACTCACTCAGACAATCTATGGCTTTATTGTAATGAACAGGATGGTTGAACTTGCCGTACAAGGTAATGATATCTGGGGGATCGGTGCCTTCTGTGGCGCAGCTATAGGCCTTTCTGCATATTTCCAGGGACAATGTGCTGCCTGCGCCTGCGACGCAATGGGTGAAACCGGTAAAGGTTTTGGCAACTTCATGATTATACTGGGTTTGACTGAAACGGTAGCCCTGCTGGTGATGGCGTTTACCCTGGGCATCCTGGGGCAGCTCGCTGTGGCATAAATTCATACCCTCTCATTCCGGCTTACGGATGATGATCACCGGCCGTTTTGCGTTCATAGCTACCGTGTATGCTGTACTGCCGACTAACAGTTCACGGAACCAGCCTTTTCCATGGGAGCTCATCCAGATGACAGATACATCCTCTTCATCTGCAATTCCTGCTATCTCGAAGGTGGGATTCCCTGTCTTTACGATTGTCCTGACACCGATGCCCTGTGCGGCAAGATTACTGCGGATTGTTTCAATCTGTCCCTTTGCCTTTTGGACAGCCTCCTCGATCTCCGTTTCGGTTTCACCCTGAGAAACGATATGGAGAAGGATAACCTCTCTCAATCCCTTTGTCCTGCTGAGAAGAGTTATCGCATCTTCGGAATACCGGGAAAAATCAACCGGACAAAGGACCCGTAAGAGTATCATCGGGCAGAACATTTCATAGGTCTTTGCTTTCATATCCTCGATAATTTTATGCCGCATGATCAGCACATTTGTTTTGCTGCGACGGAGGACCGCCATTGACACACTGCCAAGGAGAATCCCTTCCACAAGACTGTTCCCCCGTGCACCGATAACGATCAGGGAAACGCCTCGGTCCCCGGCTGTTTCGATGATTGAGCCGGCAGTGTCCGATGATGTCTTTACCACCGTTGTCACCCGGAGGTTCTGGCTGAGGTTTTCAAGGCGGCGTCTCTCTTCCCTGAGTAAATTATTTTCCCCGGTCTGGTAGAATGTACCCCCTACCTCTCCGCCACCTCTCGGAGATCTGGCCAGTTCGACAACGTGGAACAGGATGATATCGCGGGCTCCGGGAAAACCGGCTATGCAGTCAAGTGTTTTTTTTGCGTACTCAGAAAAATCCGTGGCGAACAGTATTTTTTCAAACATGGGGGTC
>DATEXZ010000187.1:0-3438 GCA_035256445.1 Methanoregula sp. | reverse complement strand
GCCCCACGACCTGATGAGCGGGGTTCCGGTCTCCCGATGGCTCGACGTCATTATCTGCCGGAACGTCACGATTTACTTTACCGAAAAGCAGAAGGATGCGCTGGCAAAAATGTTCCATGGTGCACTGGTATCCGGGGGTTTCTATATTATGGGAAAGACGGAATATCTCGGTCGGACTTCAGAGAGTATGTTTGCTCCCTACGAGTCTCTCCAGAAAATCTTTACAAAAAAGGATGGATAAACAACAATATTACCGTGCTTTCGGGTTATCATATTCCTTAGGACCCCGCTCGAATCCCTGCACCAGGTTCCGCAGCATCTCTTTTCGTGAGGCACGCAATTTCATCTGGTTATAGACGGTGAAGAAATGTATACCTATGATCACGATAACCAGAAACAGGCTCACCCAGAGCATTACTCCCTGTACCGAAAGGAACGCAGCCCACAAAAGTCCCACAAACGAGATCAGGTAAAACATGATCCAGGTCCGGAGTTCGGGGATCTCCATAGGTATTCATTACAATTGATCACCTGATAAAATGTCCTGCAGAACTCGCCAGCCTGCGGATTCCTGTTCCAGCTGCCCTGGATGGTTTAAAAACAAATACCTCCACACAAGGGATGGGTATCCGGGACAAAAGATCCATCGATACCATAAAAGTTCTCCGATGCCGGAAGCGGGAAGATCACGGTATCTTCAGAATAATTTCCTATCCCGATCTCTTTTTTTCTTTTTCTATATCGTGAATAATCTCGAGTTCAAGAGATTTCCCATAGGCTTCCTGCGCCTCTTTGCTCCTTCCCAGTTCATCGAGGCAAACACCTTTGATATACCATGCAGCGGCGTCATTTCCATTCAGCGCAAGTGCCCGTGCACAGGCAGATACCGCCTCTTCATACCGTTCTAAATTATAAAGCGCATGTCCCTTTTTAGACCATGCACCGGCAAAGTTCTGGTTGAGGGTAATTGCACGCTCGCAGTCCGCAAGTGCCTCGGTATTTCTTCCGGTCTCGATAAATACCGATGCACGGAGATACCAGGCTTCGGGATTGTTGGGATCAAACGACAGTGCCTTGTCGTACAGGGCAAGCGCCTCCCTCCATTTTGTCCGGAGGGCGTACGCATGCCCTTTCTTCAATAACACTTCAGATTCCTTGGATGTCACAACAATCTACCCCGTAATTCTGATGCACATGTCGTTTTTCAGGTTTCTGTATTGCCATCGATTGCCGATTTTTCAATCAGATCGCCAAAAATCTTTTTTAATGCCCCGAATTCATATGCCGCTTTTTTTTCCCGGGCTTCCAGCAGGTGTTTCGGGGATTCCCAGACAAACCAGCCTTTCATCGACATATACGAGAGAAAATGGTCTGTCATCTTCACGCCGGTCTTGTAGATCTCATGGAAATAATCAAGACCGGGTTCTGCATTCCAGTCAATATTCTGCAGGTACTTTTCCATGATCTCAAGCATGGTGTCACCAAAGATCCTGGACTGGTACCAGGAGGTATGTGTCCAGCGTGTGGTAAGCATTTCTTTTACCTCAAGGTGGTTGAACTTCTTCATCTGGGGGATGTTGACAACCGGCATCAGCTCATCTGCCGGGAGGGTCTTTGCCAGGTACTGGTCACGGGCATAAAACATGGATTTGCTCAGCACAAAGTAACGCCGGGGGATGACAGATTCATACTCCATCATGGCGTCCATGTCCATTTTTCCTTCCTTCATAAGATAGTAGAGCTGGGTCTTTCTTAACGGGGGCATCCGGTGATAAACGCTGGCGTTCGTGATCGGATTCCAGGGAAGCTCGTTGATTTCGTCGTTAACATTGGAATAGAGGATGCCAAGCATCCGGATGAGTTTTATGACCGGGAGTTTCTTCTCTTTTTTTGCTTCATCCTTGAGAGCATCGATATAGATCTGGTGAATTCCCCGGTACATTGAATCTCCTGTGAAGGAGCAGACCTGGTAGTGCGATTTTTTTGCCGCCGATCCCTTGATGAGGAGGTGCACACAATGCCGTGCTATGAGAAAATCTTTTAAAAGGCCGATATGGTGGGATGGGAGAAGAATGATATTTCTCTCCACGTTGTAGGTATACATATCCACCAGCGTCCCGTTCGGGTCTGCTTCGGGATTTCGTATGAGAGAGATTTCCGTGTCAAGGAGGCCTTCTGTCTGGCTGATGAGGAGTCGTACAGGTTTTGATAAGGGCATTTCAGTCTTCATTTTGCTCATCGAAAAAAACCGGATACCTTAACCGGACAGATTCGTTCCGGTTCAATGTGCGGGATTCACCTTAATATACCTGATGAAAAGGTGCCGGCTCCCTTACATCGGGTCGATGAAAACGGACTTGCCAGTCATGGTTTTTAAGAGACTCTTCATTTCTCTGGCAGCGGGGCGGGATAAACATCGCAGCATAACCGATGGCAACAAATCTATAATACTGATTTCTCCCTGATTTGAAAAAACCGGGATCTATTCAATATATTTATCTGTTTGTCATCGTAACAGGAAATGAGATGCATTATGGCTGACATGCTCACCGATCTGCTCATTTACATTGCCATCGGGATTATGACCTTTGCAATAGGTGCAATTCTCGGGTACCAGATCCTTTTAGTGTACTATAAGAAGCGGTTCATGGTAATCGCCAAGCAGTGTTTCGATGCCGGTTCAGTAATCCCGATCATCGATGAACTCGGCAGGGAGACCTGATAAAGGGGAAAAAGACAGATGGTTGACGTAGGAAGTTACACCCTGATTAGTATCACCTGCTTCTGTTTCGGATTAATCGTCAGTTTTCAGCTGGCACACATCCACTACTGTCGCAAACTCACTATTCTTATGAAGAGATCCATCTCGACAAAAACAATCGCCCCGGTGCTTGTCGAATACGAAGCAGGCATTTCCGGGAAATAATTTTTTTGGCCGGAAAGGGAACGGTCTTTTTTTCAGACAGTTTAGAAGAATCGTAGAAATTTTATGAGGATCATCCGCCTCGTGGCCTCCGAGGCACGACGGGTCGGGAGGTTTTTTAGAGTTTGTCAAAAATTTACCAGCTTTGTTGACAGATCCGCCGCGGGGGCGTCCATTCGGGGGCGGCGGCGTTCATCGCGAATCGTATGAAATGGTAGAGTTCCCCCATTATGAATTCCTAATTATCATCGTTCTCATACCCTAGTTTCATATCTTTTCACCAGAACATGAAACGAGAAAATCAACAGTCAGGACAGGAAAAACACAGGGATGAGCTCCCGGCTGATTCATGTCAGTCATCAGCGTGATAGTAGTAGAACTCGCCCGAGGCTTTCTGTTCCCGGTCAAGGAACGATCCGGGCTTGTTGATCCGTGGCCTTCCACTCTGGTCCCGGCGGAAGGTAACCTCAAGCTCCCTGAGGAACCGGTTCATCCCTTCCCGCATCCTGAACGGT
>DATEXZ010000186.1:0-23538 GCA_035256445.1 Methanoregula sp. | reverse complement strand
TCTAAGAGAACCCTCCCGGACACCTCATCACACCCTGGTTTCATGCATTCTCAATGTATCCCGAAGGGCAAAAATATGCCTTTAAAAAGTTCCATTTAGTTACCCGCCGGCATCCAGTTGCTGCTGAATTTTTTCTGCAACCGACTCAGCATGGATATCGATTGGGACAAGGTGGATTGCGGAAGCAGCTGCAGTACCGATTCCCAGCTCAGCTGCACGGGCAATCTGCTCCTGCTCAGAGATCCTGCCTTCCATCACATCACTCATCGTCCCGTATGAACGGAGCAGGGCAACTCCCACCATGTCGATGGCGACCCGGTCAGTGCCGGCGATAATAACCCCCGGATGAATGAGCTTTCCCTTATCCGGCCCGCCGGTTGTAAATCCTTCAGCTGCATCCATCACGACCAGGTCAGTGCGGTAGAACTTGTTAATTTCTGCGATCATCAGCCGCTGGTGAGGCGAGCTGTGCAGTTCACCCATGAAATCATGATTGATCCCAGGAACTCGTTTTGCGATAAGACCCACGGAATTTTTCAAAGACATGGTGAAATGACCCCCAAACCGGTGAGTTTTGAGGCAGCAGGTCTGCACCACGCGGTCAGCTCGGGTAAAAATACCTGCAATAAAAAATCCCCGGGACCAGTGAAGTCCGGGAGCCTGGATCTCTTTCCAGCCTGTACGGTCGAGCTCATCCAGGACGACTGCTGAAAATCCTCGTTCACTTGCAAGCTTAATCACCCCGCGCGCTTCCAGCACTCTGCGAGTGTTTCCCATACCGCTGCGTTCGGCAAGGGTGAGCTTGTTGGGTTTTTCTGCAAGGATTGTCGCACAGATCGCATCCAGCGTGTCAATATGGGTGGATGCCGGTGGCGGGTCTGCACTGTTGAAATTTGCCTTAAGAGCAATTTCAGCCCCGGAAAAATCCGAAAGATCGATATTTTCACAAATTCGTTTCGTGGCGGCGGCGCGGTCGGATGCACTGGCAATAAATATCTCTGCAATCCCTGTCAAAGGAATCACCACATATTGATAATTATCAGGATTATTAGAAACCTTGTAAAGCGGTAGAAATGAAAAAAACACACCGATATGAACCGAAGTTCTACAACGAGCGACAATAGTCCATGATCAATCCCGTTCACTCTCTTCTTCAATCCTGCCAGCAGCAATCTCGCAGTATCGGTGATCTAACTCAATCCCTATAGCGCGGCGGTCAGACTGTAAAGCTGCGACAAGGGTTGATCCGCTGCCGCTGAACGGGTCAAGCACCGTATCTCCGACAAACGAGAATAATTTCATACAACGAAGCGGTAATTCGACCGGGAATGGTGCCGGGTGACCGATCCTCTTCTTCCTCTCACCATTGAATGTCCACAGACCATTCGTCCATTCCATGAATTCCTTTTTTGAAATATCTGATTTTCGTGACCCGCTGGTCTTTTTCCACGACTTTTTATAGAGCACAACGACCAGTTCAACAGGGGCGATCACATAGGGTGCTGATGCACTTGCCCACGAGCCCCACGCGGTTCTTCGCGAGATATTTCCCTCATTCCAGATAATTGTTGAATGGTACGAAAAGCCACTTTTTTTTGCTATCGTAGTAAGATCCGCACCCACACTCTGCTGACCTCCCTTGTTCTTGTCAAGTGGAATATTGAGGCAGAACCGACCGTCGTCCTTAAGCCAGGTGTAACAGCGTTTCATCCAACGCCTTGAAAATTCCAGGTACTCGTTGTAGCTGAGCTGGTCATTATGTGAATTGTATTTGATGTCGACGTTGTAAGGAGGCGACGTAATAATGAGATCGATACTTTCAGCAGCGATCTTTTTTGTGCTGAAAATATTGTCGTTAATGATAGTAACCTGTCCGTTATCAAAAAAGAATCCTTTTTTCAAGGCAGCACCTTTTATACATCTTCGTTTGCCTGCCCTAAAGAATTACTCATGGTTATGGATTGAGCCATTGCTGTTCCTGTTTTCTTTGTCAGATCCTGAATACCTTCAACGATCATCTGCAATGTAAAGGACCTGAAGATCATTCCTGAACCGGTCACGCTTCTACAAGGTCATTCAATCATAAAAATTCAGGTGCGTTTGCCTGCATCTTGTGATTAAATACATACGAACCCCGTTCCACTCTACAATCTGGTTTTATTGTCCAGCCTGGTTAACCATGAAGTTTTATCAATGAACCTTTCGGTTTGAAAAATAACTTTTCACATCCTCGTAATATTACTTACCAGAAAAACACCTGTAAACAGCGATAAATCCATCAGGAAACCATCGTAATATCTGGAGTTGAGCTCGTGAACAGGCTTGGAATTCTCAGTGCTATTTTTTGCCTTCTCAGTGTTATTTTAGTAATTGCCCCAATGGTCAGTGCAATACCGGATAACACCGCTCAATCAGGCAGCCAGAATACAATCATCCAGGATAATGCGGAGCTGCTATCTTCCCTTAAGATGCATGCTGCCTATATCGGTAAAATGCAGCAAGCCCGAATGGATGGTGTGATCCAGTACATAGACCGGATAAGCGAGGGGACCGGCAGTGTACACCTCCAGCAGATACAGGAAGATTACCTGATGGCAGCTTTTTCTATCCCGATAATGCGTACTGTTGATGAAATCAATACTGCCCGTGAGGAGATGCGGCAACAGAGCATACTGTTTGCAGACGAGACAAACACCCAGATAATGATGTTTAACGGTACTACCGATGAGATGCGGGCGAATGCAAATTCAAATATGCAGATCGTAGAAGGTACATTCAATTGTATCATGTATTCTTCCTGGTTGGCCAGCGAAACCACGCGTCTCACGGTTTTCAACCAGAGTGCCGAACGGCGCTCTGCAATCCTTGATACCCTGAGTAATCAGGGTCTCGATATTTCCCAGGCAAGAAATCTTTCAGATCAGATTGATGTACAACACTCAGAACTTGAGGACGCGCTTCTTCAGAATCGTGACGGGGCATTGTTATCCATAACAAATGGGCTGAAACAATTGAATCAGCAATTCCGTAATACAATCGATGGCTATCAGACGAGTGCATTGATCCAAATGAAAACCGCTGATATAATGTCAATGGATTGACAGTACCATCTTCTGGCATTCCGATATTTTGAATAGAATCTCTTCAACCGGATCTTACAGAAAAAACGGGTATCCCAAGACATATACTTCTCGGTTTGCCATCATCAGCCCTGATGGAAATACGAATCAAGTGTTTTTAATTACCTCAACAGGATCTATATTTGCATCGATCAGGCAGTCGAACCTGACTTTCGAAAGCCACCCGGCTTTTTCAAACATATGCATAAAACAAACACCGATGATTGGTATATCCCTGTGTCTGTCAATCACCTCTTTTACCTGCTCCGCCTGTACCGGCACGTTAGGCATGGAAAGACCCCCCATGATAACAATGGCTTTTGGCTTCAAGCTTACAGGGGGAGCACCGGCCTGCATCCCGATATCAGACAGGTGATGGATCGTACGCGCCTTGCCTTCATCGATCATGGGAACAAAGACCTGTTCGAGTTCCAGCGAGCGTATGGCAAACCCAAGCAGTTCGACAAAAGGTGTGCACGTTCCCGGTACACCGTAATAGACAATCTGATCGCCTTTTTTCAATCCTTTCTTCTCGATATATTCTTTGAACGGGCGCAGGATTCCCGGAACACCATGAAATACTTCTTTTGCTGTCATATAGATCTACACTTCAGCACTGACATGATAAAAATTGCTTAATTCTTCAGAATCCAGGGAATGATTGATCCAATGCTCGGCTGTAATTACTCACTACTACGAGGGTACTCGAAGTCCTTTGCAACTATCATTTCTTATGTTCGAATCCCCGCGAGTGTCATGATTCACTTTTAATGAGGTATGTTACGCTTTTTGCGAGTATTCCATCGTTAGTCGGTTCATACTGTGTATGAATCCTTAACTCAGTAAACTCTGCTTTGCTTTTTATTTTAAAACCACCAATTCCTGAAAAAAAAAAGAAATTTAGATATAAGGAATGCGGAGTCCCTTGCCAACACCGAAAGTCTTTCGGGCTTCGACGGTAGCTTTGTTCTTGGTAATCTTCTCATTTGCAAGCTTGGTAACGAGCTCAAGACCTGGCTTGACCTTTTCGATTGGCTGGGTCTCGAAGCATCCGGCGGCCATTGCCTTTGCCCAGACCGAGTCTCCGATCTTGGACCTGACAAAGACGGTGCTCCATCCATCGGGGCTGCCGACAGATCCGGTGGAGATGTCACCTAGGTTTGCAACGTAGTCGAGACAGACATGACAACCGGGCTGTTCGTATTTGTGGGTGACCTTGAGCGGCAGCTGGACGACCTGTCCGCGCTTGCCGTAGACCCAGAACTTACCCTTACCAATCTCCATCTTCTTGACTGCTTCCATTTTCATGGCTGCGTGATCTTCGACGAGCTGAAGAATGCTCTGGTACGGGAAGTTCTCCATGCAGAAGATACCGACCGCAAGAGCGATACTTGCCCCGACATCACGAAGCCCAATCGGGTAGAGCTGCCCTTTACGGAGTCCCTGCATCTGGCATGGTGTGCCGACAATGCCGACCTTGTCCAGGCCGAAGCTGCGGGTCGCCTCTTTGATGAGGGACATGTTCGGGCTGATGTTGTACTTGGTACCTGCTGCAGCAATCAGCTCTTCCTTGGTTGTAACAATGACCGGAATTGGTCTCCATGGCTCATGAAATTCCATGTTTGAATTGTCCATCATGGCTTTTTCCGGGTGCTTGTGCGCAAATTCCTTGGTTGCCGCGACAATAGCTCCATCAATGATGCCCTCGTCAAGCGCGAATCCAAACAGCTGGGTGACGATACCGCCATCCTGTGCATGCTTAAGGATCTCCTTATCGGTGCTGCGTGCCGAGATGCATGATTTGTATTTACCGAGTTCTGCTCCCATTTCAATCACCTCACTGGAGTGCCGCCATTATGGCCTCGTTGATCGCCTCGTAGTTGTCAACAACGTCGAAGCTATACCAGCTCCGCGGGCACTGGTTGTAGCAGGCACCGCACTTTATGCACAGGTCACGTACACCCTGGGGTTTCCCATATTCGTGGGTGATTGCACGGACCGGGCAGGCTGCCGCACAGCTGCCGCATCCCATACACAGGCTCTGATTGATGACATCAGTCATGAGATCGCAGAAGCATGCGGTTGTTCCTCTCTGGGCTGCCATCATGAGCGGTTTAAGGTATGCAGTTGCAAGATCCTTTTGCTCTTTTGTTCCTTTGAGGAGCAGGTATGCCATCACGCAGACGTTCCTGATCATCTGGGGCGTCGGTGCGCATCCGGGGATGTACACGTCAACCTTGATCACGTCGCCGACCGGCAGGAATGCCTCATGCTGTGGCTGGTTCTGCTGGCCACCACGGGCAAACCTAGTAATGTTGCCATAACAGGCACAACCGCCAACTGCGACAACTATTGCCGCCTTTTCACGGGTTTCCTTAATTTCCTGAACTGCGAGTTTGTCATTAATACAGACAGAACCCTCAACAAGTGCAACATCCATCTTCGGGATGTGACGCACATCGGCAAGCGTCAGACCATATACAAGATCTGCATACCTGTCCAGAATTGTCAGGAGCCCTCCATAATTGTCTGCTAAAGACACGAGACAGCCAGTGCATCCACTCATATGCACATGGCCCACTGTAATCTTATCTGCCACAGGCTTAACCTCCTTTTTTGTAGTTTCTGTTTTTGTTTCCACGTCAGCGGGTTTCACTGGAGCCGCAGTTTTCGGCGTTTCCTCGCTGGCGCTCTTCTTGAAGACACTTGATAGTAGTCCCATAATCCACTCCTATTGTTTCCAGTATGACCCGGATTACTTTCGGAATTGCATTCTGAACTTCTTCAGAAAGCCCGAGTTCAAATTCCGGGAATGTAACCTTCGCTGGCTGGCATCCGATAACCGTAATGTCGATCTGATCCTTAATTCGCTGGAGGGGTTCTGCCAGATCCCACGAATGGGCATCGCGGTACGCGCCCGGTGGCAGATCTTCAACCCGTAGTTTTGTAATGGTCCCGGGTTCTGCACCAAAATCGGCAATATCGACAATAACAAGTTTTTTTGTCTTTTCCGGGTCCAGCAACGTAAAAATAAAATGCGGGCCGCCAAGGCCTGCATCGATTATTGCTACATTGTCGGGAAGCGAGAGATTCTGCATCTCTTCAATTACAGCCGGGCCAAAACCGTCATCGGCAAACAGGGGGTTTCCGCACCCTGCAATCACGATCTCCGGATACAGCATCAGGTTACACTCACTGGATGAGCTTCTGAGCCACTAACTTGTTGTCCTCATCCAGTACGATCATGTGGGTCGCACATGATACACAGGGGTCGTACCCGCGCATGACGACCTCGGCAAGCTGCCAGGGTGCACCCTCAAGTGCCTTGCTGCAGGTAGCAAAGTTCCATGTGGTTGGGACGAGCATGGAGAAGTACTGGACCTTCCAGTCCTTGACCCGGACAATATGGGCATCGCAGCCACGCGGAGCCTCGTTGGTTGCCCAGCCGAGTGAACCGTCGCCCTTGGGGATATAGTCTGCAACGACTTTTCCGCTGGGATTCAACAGGTCAATGCAGTCCATCATCTCATAGAAGCAGTCCTGGTATTCCATTTCACGGGCAACGTTCTGTCCCTGGGTGCCTTTCTCGTCAAAGGACTTGTAGGTAACGAGACGTGCACGCGGACCGACTTCAACCGGCTGGCCGTCGTACATCGGGATGCCGGTACAGGCTTCCATCTGGGGGTTGACTTTGGTTCCCATCTTGGTAGTCCCGCCAACCGGGTATTTGGGCTCCTCAAGAGTTACTTCCATCTCACCCATGTACCAGTCCCATGGCCGGACTTCCTTGAACCGGTTGGGATCCCATCTGGGGTGTTCATCCAGGCTTGAACTGCCATAGAACGCATGGGTTGCCATGTAGCCCTGGTCGTGGAAACCGAGGGTCTTGGGCAGAGCAACTTTCATGCCGCCGACATCTACAAAGTCTCTCTTATGGTAGTTGCGGATAACCGCAATCATGAACTCTGCCTGTTGGTGGGCAAGGACAAGTCCTTCCTTGGCAAGGTCGTACATCTTGGTCTTTGCCTGCTGAGAACAGTTCCGGTACATACCGCCGACCCTTGTGTTGCTCGGGTGGATGGCTTCGCCACCAGAGATCTGTCCAATGGTCTGCGCAATCTCACGGAGCCGCTGGATGCGTTTGGCAACGCTGCGCACCGGCTCTTCAGGAGTGAACGGGTTGATCTTGGTCTCGGTGCCCGGAATATAGAAGTCGGGCAGGATCAGGATGTCGTGCAGTGCAATGCTGTGACACCGGTTAGCCAGCTGGAGGATGTGACGGAGCATCAGTGCATCCTTGGGGATCTCGCACTTGATGGATGCTTCCATGGCCTCAGTAGCGGCAATCGTGTGGGCAATCGGACAGATACCACAGACACGTGATGCAATCTTAGGCACCTGTTCAGGTGTCTTTCCGATGGCGAGTTTTTCAACTCCCCTCACCGGAGTGATGGAACACCAGTTACCCGTCTCGATGATACCTGCATCGTTAACCTTCAGGACGAGCTTTGAGTGTCCCTCATGTCTTGTGGTCGGGGAAATCTCTACAACTTTCGACAAATATTATCGCCTCATGTTATGTTGAGCTTGTTCATATCACGGTACAAATTTTGCTTTATACTTCTCTCATCTCTAGAGATAATTGACCGTACAAAGTACGTTCGATCTATCTTGTATCATGGATTTTATAACCCTTATTATGAATACAGATTTTCGAAAAAAAGCATGGAATTGAGTCGTTTTTGGCATATATTGGTAAAACAAATCATTTTAACTTGTATCTCGTGATTATATCTACACATACAAAATAAAAAATAAATTTTTTTATTCAAAATATAATTTGATGATATTGGAGGGTTCTTCACTCGGAATTTTGTTTATCACTGTTAAGTTCATCAAACAATTCAGCAATGGTTGCACGGCGTTCGGCATATGCATCGTGCTGGTGAATGCTCTCTTCATTTGTCTGTTTTATCGTGACGACTGAATCACCGGAGAGATACTCAAATTCTGCGAGAACTTTTTTTGCCATTTCGCGGACGCAGTCTTCCACAAACCGCGGATTCTTGTGCGCGGCAAGAACCACCGCACCTTCGTCGCCCCGCTTGAGTAATTCGAAGATTCCGGCGCTCATCGATTCTTTCAATATCCAGATAATCTTTTCAAGGTCGACGTCCTGGTCATCGTCAGTTTCAATACAGAGAAATCCCCTGCCCCGCTGGTTATGGGTAGCCATGGGGACTTCGTTAAAAAATGCCTCAATCTGGTCCTGGTTAACCCCGAGATTCTGGAGAACGTGATCCGCCCGCTCCTTCATGATGTTCTGGGCACAGGGGCATGCAGTCATTCCAGTAACTTCCGCCCCGATGCTCTTGCGCACGATAGGATTCCGGAAGGTGCGCCTTGCGACAGCACGTGCATGCACTTTCACGACTTCATCACAGGCTGTGCGACTGATAGGGGTTTCGCGCTTCATCATATACTCACTGCGCATGAAAACTTCAGTCCGATCGGCATACTCATGATGGTCCAAAAGTTTTCGTGCCACCACACTGCAGAGTTTCTCGATCTTATTCACATCACCGTCAATCGCTTGCTGGAGAACTTCGTCAATCACCTCGAAGTTTCGGGAGAGATTGGCTCCTTTCAGGCTCCCGGGCAGGTCCACGAATACATCAAAATTTGAGATAAAAATGACAGGGCGCTTTCCATGGCGGTGTACTTCAACTAATTTTTTTACGTTCTTCACTCCGACACGGGTGAGGTTTATCCGGACATCAGGAATGGTTGCTTGGATGTCAGGCAGTTCTCGTGCAAACGCCTGGTCGGTTTTCTCATTTATGGACAGTTTATTAATAAGTCATCGCATCCAGGTAATTGTTCCAGTTTTGCTTCTTTAGTTTTTTTATATAATATTTATGTGCTTTGTTGCAGATATCAAAGGGATCTACTATGTTAAAAAAATATTATGAAGAGGATGCGGATCTCTCGGTGCTGAAAGGGAAGCGCATTGCGGTGATCGGCTATGGCTCACAGGGAAGGGGGCAGTCTCTCAATCTTAAAGACAGCGGGCTTGATGTTGTAATCGGCCTCCGGCCTGGGAAGAGCTGGGATGCGGCAGTAAAAGATGGCATGAAGGTTATGCTGGTTGCCGAGGCTGTAAAAAAGGCTGATATTGTTCAGATCCTTCTTCCTGACGAACACCAGGCGGCAGTCTACAAGAGCGAGATCATGCCCTATCTTAAAGAGAATAAATGTCTCATGTTCTCCCACGGATTCAACATCCATTTCGGGCAGATTGTTCCGCCCTCCACGGTGGATGTTATCATGGTAGCACCGAAGGGACCAGGATTCATGGTGCGCAGGCAGTATGAGGAAGGAAAGGGCGTGCCCGCACTTATTGCCATCCACCAGGATTATACCGGAAAAGCGCGTCAGATCGCACTTGCCTACGCAAAGGGGATTGGTGCCACCCGTGCGGTTGTCCTTGAAACATCGTTCCGGGAGGAAACCGAAACGGATCTTTTCGGAGAACAGGCTGTTCTCTGCGGCGGGTGCACCTCACTGGTTAAAGCCGGCTTCGAGACGCTCGTGAATGCCGGTTACGAACCCGAAATGGCATATCTTGAGGTCCTCCATGAGCTGAAACTGATTGTGGATCTGATTTACGAAGGGGGGCTTACAAACATGCGTCAGTATATCAGCAACACAGCCCAGTATGGCGATCTCACCCGCGGTCCCCGGGTTATCGGGCCCGAGGCCTATGAGGCGATGCAGGAGATCCTTGAAGAAATCCAATCCGGAAAATTTGCCAGGGAATGGATGCTTGAAAATATGGTGAACCGTCCGGTCTTCAATGCATTAACCAAAGCAGATGAAGATCATCTTATCGAAGAAATAGGGTGTGAAGTACGCAGCATGATGCCCCAGTTTAAAAAATAATTTTTTCATCACTCAGAATCAATTTTTTTAAGTTACCCCCGGGGAGAAAGCCTTTTGGACAGGCGGCGCCTTTATATTATACAAGTATGACGGAATCTTATGAAAATCTCCTCAAACAAGCATATTCCAATATCACCGAAAAAACGGAATCTTCGGAGCGTTTCGTAGTTCCCGAAGCAAAGGCGTATGTTGAAGGCAAGACAACGGTGCTTGAAAACTTCACCGATATTGCCAGCAAGCTCCGTCGTGATCCGGAACACCTGATGAAATTTTTGCTCGGTGAGCTGGGCACATCCGGGAAAATTGACGGCAACCGTGCCATTTTTAATGGAAAATTTGAGATCTCTCTCCTTAAAATGATCATTAAGAGTTATGTCGAGGATTATGTGATCTGCTCTGAGTGCGGTAAACCTGACACACGCCTTGTGAAGGATGACCGGGTTATGTTGCTCCGTTGCGATGCTTGTGGGGGTCACCGCCCCGTGAGAAAGAGAAAAGCCCGGACTGAACCTGTCTCCGAGAACCTTGAGGAAGGCACCATCATGGACGTGGAGATCCAATCGATTTCCAAACGTGGTGACGGGGTTGTGAAAATGGGACGCTATATCATGTATGTAGCGAATGCAAAGCCCGGGCAAAAGGTAAAAATCAAAATCTCCCGCATTTCGGGATCGATAGTATTTACCGAAAGAGCACCGGAAGAATAAATTCTTTGTATCAATTAAACACGGAATTTTCCCATTTTTCCTTGAAATATTCCCTTTTATTTTCCAGGATTTCAGTTCCTTTGACAAAAGGGAAAAAATGGTCATTACAGTGGATCCTGAAGACTGATCACCTCGACCTGAGGGTCAGGACTTTTCGTGAAAGGTTTTTTTTCACTCCATTAAAAAAAGTATTTTATAACGCAATTCCAAAATTTACTGTTTCTTTAAATCTTTGATGAGCTCATTGCAGTGACCCGAGATCCGTTTGCATGCCTTTTTGATAACCGGAAGAGGATTTTTCTTTCCTTTTGTGGTAACGAGAAGTTCCGGGTCTGAGAACTGGAATTCGATCATATACTTTGCAACGTCAACGTCCGGGTCGCTCAAAAGTTCCTCAACGAGAGCATTCATGAATGTATGCCCTTCCCCCTGGATTATGAGTCGCACTTTATCTTTTTCTAAATCGAGTACTTTTACAATCATGCACCTATGTTTGGGCACCTGAAAACTATTAAAGTATGGGTAGCACTATTAACCGTAATACCCCTTATAAAAATAAACTTGTTTTCCTCGGAGAAACAGGGAGAGTTATCTGAATTCGAATATGTCCCCGTCTTTCCCGAGGTGAGGGAGATCCCAGGGGATAAGATGGCTGAGATGAATGCAACGATAATCTTTTGGAGCAAGATTGTGAGCAAGTGAGCATGCATCGAAATAATTCATGTGCTTGGGAATTGTTATACTGGAGGGCACAAGGGCATCAAGGAGCAGGAGATCCAGATCCGTGAGAAGATCAAGACTTTTTTGTGGGAGATCGGCATTCGTATCCGAGGTAAACCCGACCCTCGAGTCTGCAGTTTCAAACAATATACCGCAGGTAAACGCCGGGGGATGTTTTACCATGAACAGGGTAATAGTTATCCCGAAAATATCAAATGGATTGTAGGGTTGAATTTCACCTTTTTCAAAGGTAAGAAACCTGAAGGTTTCGGCACAGTAACTGAGTACCGGTGGGGCGGCAAAAACCGGGGGGATCTTCTGGACACGATAGAATTCGCCAAATCCGATAAAATGATCATAATGTCCATGCGTCCAGATTACGGCGTCGATATGTGGTGAGCCATGGAGGAGAAGCTGCTGTCGAAGATCCGGTGAAGAATCAACGAGAATATGCCTGCCTTCGTTCTCCAGAAGAAGCGATGTTCTCAGTCGCATAACCCCGGTTTCCCGTGCACGTATACACTGGGGGCAGTTACATCCCACCTTCGGCGTACCAATTGCATCGCCGGTTCCCAGAAGGGTAATCTTCATATTAAATCCAGGTAAGGTGCCGTATCGCGTTACGGTTTTTCACCATGTCAATCCCTTTCATGATATCTTCAGGTACGATTGTCTTCCGGTTTTTCACGAGGGCAGAAAGAATGGCTTCCTTGACCATCATGCGGAGATCAGAACCGGAGAATCCCTCTGTCTGGGAAGCAAGCTGCTGGTAATCAAGGGTACACGGGATTGAGGAGGTCACCTTCATCAGGATATTTTTCCGCATCTCTTCGTCCGGAAGAGAAAATTTCACGACCTCATCAAATCTCCTCCATGCTGCCTCATCGAGCAGCTGAGGATGATTGGTTGCACCAATCAGGAGCACATTGTTTTTTACAAGGTTTATTTTATCGATATTTTTCAAAAGGGAGTTGACTGCGCGTTTCATAGCCCCATGATCATCCGCGACACGGCTCTTGGCTACAAAATCGAATTCATCGATAAAAAGGATGGAAGGTGCTAATTTTTTGGCTAGTTCAAAGATGCGGTCAATATTTTTGGAAGTTTCCCCAAGATACTGCGACGTAATCATCGAGAGTCGCACTTCAAGAACCGGCATATGCATGGTACGGGACATGGCAAGGGCAAGCGATGTCTTTCCTGTACCGGGCGGACCTACAAAGAGGAGTTTCCCAACTTCGTGGATCTTGTGGCGGAGCAGGAATTCACGGTGGTTGATCGCGAGCTGTATTTTCTCGATAATGTCAGTCTGTTCCATTGTGCAGACAAGATCTTCCATCTGCTGCTCCACCTCATCTGGTGCAAGGAGAATAACAAGGTCAAGTGCGCTTCCTAGTTTTCCGTCTTCGCCCACTAATTTTGAAATCCGTGCGTCAAGATATGCTCGGGTATCTTCAACTGGTGAATTATTAGCGCGAACGGTTTTATACGAAATTCCCATCGAGTCAAAATTCTCAAAGAAAAATGCAAGTACTGGATTGTTCTCAATAACAGATTTCCCCCCATCATTCAGGAACCTTTGTGCAGCGTGCTCGAGTGCTGTTATTCGGAGGCGCTGTCCAAATTCCTCAGAGGCAACAAACGGGTTTGAAGAAACCTTCTTGAAAGCATCATTAATTGATAATGCGCGTTTGATCTTACCTTCACTTACGTATACTGGACGCTTGATTTCACCAGGATTGAGCTTGCCAGTCTTATCGACAGTACCAAAGATTTCACGGCAGGCAGGTGTCAGGT
Source organism: Methanoregula sp. (assembly GCA_035256445.1). Taxonomy (GTDB): domain Archaea; phylum Halobacteriota; class Methanomicrobia; order Methanomicrobiales; family Methanospirillaceae; genus Methanoregula. The sequence goes on along the minus strand of DATEXZ010000186.1, from coordinate 10,253 downwards.
CATTGATATCGAGCTGGGGGTTCTGGTTGAATATTTCAGCGGTCAGAACAATTTCCATTATACTCAGGACTTCAGAATCTCCAGACATAGCTGTAACCTTATCTATTCATCTCCGGAATGAATAAGCCTATCTTTAGCGCGTCGTTACAACACAAGCTTCGTCAGTTACGATCACTGTATGCTCATACTGGGAGACCAGGGATCCCTGAATGTCAGAAAGGACCGGATACGCATGAAGTACCTGTGATCTGACAAGACCGGGAAGTGCAATATCCAGATTTTTTCCGCTAAGCCATCTGCGGGCAAAAGGCAATCCATGACGATCCTTAATAGTATTCATTATAGTACGCGCGGCTGGGGTTCTGACAGGTTTTTGTGAAAGCTGCGAATAAATTTCTTTCCGGGTTTTTTCGCCTACATGACCGGACCCCGTTGATGCAAATGGTTCAATAGCAAAAACCATGCCCTCTTCGAGTGTAACACCCCCGTTAATCCCGATATTGGGTATAGTTGGGGAGCGGTGGAGAATGTACCGATCTAGCCCGTGTCCGGTAAGATTCGATATCGGGCGATAACCCCGGCCCTCGATCTCTTTCTGAATCGCTGCCCCCAGCTCTCCCGCTGTGGCTCCGGGACGGACCGCTTTAATGGCGGATTCAAGAGCCTGTTCGGATGCATCAAGAAGAAGTGAGTTGTTCCCGAGATCAATCGTGGTTGCAGTGTCAGCGATGTATCCATCTATCTGGACTCCAAGATCCAGTTTTGCTACGTCTCCTTTGACAAATATTCTTTCATCTCCCGGTGATGCAGTATCATGTGCAGCATCCTCGTTTAATGAAAGATTTAGGGGGAATGCGAGTTCTGCCCCTTCTTCCCGCACTTCTTCTTCAATAGATTCAACAAGTTCCAGATATGATCCCCCGATGCGGACTGACTGAGCACCATGGCGGAGGATTTTTGCTGCAAGTACTCCGGCATCATGGTACTTTTCAAAAATATCCTCATTCATACGCTTAATTCCTCAGGAAAGACCGTAAAATTTTCAAACTTCGTCTTTGTTACAACCCCAATGTCTTCAAGTCGAACTCCCCCGATTCCGGGATAGTAGAGCCCCGGCTCAATGGTGATGACGTTACCGGACACCAGTTCTTTCCCGGCAGGTCCTACAGTTGGTAGTTCATGGACCTGAAGCCCCACACCGTGGCCGAGATTATGCATAAAACCGCGTGAATTGCTCTCATATCCATGGTCTTTGAAAAAGTCGACGACAGCCTGGTGGATATCAGCCCCTGATACTCCGGCTTTCACCTGGGAGATCCCGAGCCGTTTTGCTTCATAAAGGGTAGTATACATATCAGTTATCTCAGGTGAAGGTTCTCCTTTGACAATAGTTCGGGTCATATCCGCATAATATCCTGTTTTTTCGTCCACAGGAAAAAGGTCAATGACAATAGGCTCACCCGATTCAAGTGGACCTGTCCCCGTCATATGAGGTATTGCAGTTTCCTTACCACAGGAGACAATAGTATCCACTGCAGCGCAACCATATTGCAGGAGCAGACTGTGCATGGAGAATTTGATATATTCAGAGGTTAACGGTTTTTCGTCGACATGGAGGGTGCCCTTTTTCACCGATGATTTTTTGATGAGCGAGATGGCCAGCCCCATCGCTTTTTCCGTAGCTTTCTGCACATTCTTCATTGCTGTGATTTCATTGGTACTCTTCTTCGCCCGCATGGACCTGACCGTCCCTTTGTCAACCAGAATTGTGCAGTATTCACTCAGGGAATTTGCCAGGGCAATCGGGAAATCCGGAGGCACCAGGATTTTTTTCCCGACCTGACCGGCAATCATCTTCGCAGTTGCCCGATAGGGGTCCGTTTCTGTTTTCAGGATATCCGGAAGTCCTGCCTGCGTTCTGGTCATGACCGCTGCAGTAGCTTCACGTGATGCGCGTCCAATCTCCATCTGAGACACAATAATTACTCCTTTCCTCCCTGGTTTTTTGAAAAAGACGAAAGGATCGCTGGTTGTAAAATTCGTCAGATATCTCATATCAGCATCGCGCGACGATGCGTACATAACATAGGCATCTGCATCGTTTGTTTTGACCGCGTCGGTAAGTGGGTCCATCTATCAGAATATATGTAGTTAAACGTCAAGTACTTTTATTTCAGAGTTGATATCCGGATGATGAATGAAGACAATAAAAAAACGTTTAAAATGAAATTTTATCTTCTTGCTGTGCAACTTAATATTATCATCCTGTTCTTTGCTCTCTCTTTTATTGCTTTCTTTATCGGCCCCGGTCAGTACCGGATTCCTCTCACTATTATCTTTATTCTCATCGCCATGATGCTCACCCTGAATTTCAGAAAAAAATACATGGAGACAAAGGCATGGCTTGATGAGCATGCAGAGAAAGGTAAAGATACATAACATTGGACTCCCGGTCCAGGTGAGTATCAATGCTGAAAAAAATGAAAGACGAGATTGAACTTCTCAGCCGGCATATCGAAGTAGCAAGAGCGGTAGCAGATCACCAGCCTATCGGCATTATGAAACTCTCAGAATTGCTGGCTCTGCCTTCTCACCGAATCAGATACTCCCTGCATGTTCTGGAACAGCTTGGTTATATCCGCGCCTCTGCTGAGGGGGCTGTTGCAACTGCACTCACTGAAGAATTATTTGCACATCTGAACCATGATCTTGACGATCTTGTTAACCTGCTTGAACGGATGAAGCGCAATTAACGGTTATATCCCGGCGTTTTCCACACTCCTCCCCACTTTATATTCCGACAACGGAAAATTTTGATAGATTCCATAGTTACTTTTAAAAGCACTCAGAAAGAATCTAATAAGGCGCATTGAGACTGCCTCCCTAACTCAGTTGGTAGAGTGTCGGACTGTTAATCCGAATGTCACAGGTTCGAGCCCTGTGGGGGGCGTTTTTGGGCCCGTAGCTCAGTCCGGTTAGAGCGCCCGGCTCATAACCGGGCGGTCATGCGTTCGAATCGCATCGGGCCCATTCTTATCGTTATACGTTTTTTTCGGGGATACCTGATTTGAAAAACTTTCTATTCATGGACAATCATATCCGGACATCATGAAATGCCCTGTGTGCGAGATGGACTGCATCACTCCTGCAAAAGACCTTCTTGCCACACTTCCTTCAGTTTTTCTACCATGCGCAGACTGTAGCATCAGGAACCTTGACAAACGTTTACCGTTGCCAACCCTCCATTATGAACCACCCTGTTCATGCGGAAAACGATTCATCGACGAAGTATTTGCACACATGTATACTATCATGGTAGAGGAAGGGGATCTGAAACAGACAGACCCTCTGATATCTGTGGGCACCCCGTTGGTTCATCCAGGATTTGCCATGGACCGCCCGCCGTTCCTTCCTGAAAGATCGCTTATCCTGCTCACAAAAAATGCCAGAAAGTTAACTGCTCAACGTCTTTTTATGGAGGTACCCGAAGTCAGGGGTGTTGTGAAGAAAGACGATTTTATCCCGGGAATAACAAGTTCCAACCTTCATTCCGTTCCAAAGGTCTACGAGCTTCTTGCGGGGTGTGATGTGAGGGCAGATGTCTATCCTCTCCGAACGGGCCCTGTGGTCATGTACAAACAACAGACCCTCATTCATATCGAATTTCCACGCATGGGGTACCCGAAAATCCGCGCGGTCGAACAGCATGTGGGACAACCCCCGGTCAGCTATTTTATTGACGCATGTTGCGGAGTGGGGACTCTCGGTCTTGCTGCTGCATGCCTTGGAGTACCTCATGTCGTCCTGAATGATGCCTGGTACGCGTCAGCATTCTGGTCAGCGTTTAATCTCGAAATAAACCGTTCTTATCTCAATATAAGCCGGGTGAAGATCTTTGAGCAGTTACACGATCTTCAGAGGCATCCGGTTATGGCGGACCCGATAAAAATTGCGGAAACCACAGGTGAGCAGGTAATTGAGGTGTACCAGGGAGATTTCCATAAATTATACACGGTATTAACACCGGGAAGCAACCCGGTAACCGCACTTGACCTCTTTGATAAAAATGATAAGAATGCCATTCAGGAATTCAGCAATGAATGGCTGAAAAGGGTTGGCGGGGAGGTTTTTGTTCCCTAAATGGATCTTGGTGAAAAAGGAAATATCAGGATCTGACAATCTGATAACGGGTAAAAAGCCTTTATTGACCAGTGCACAATGGTATATGGGGACTAGCCCGGGTGGTTCGGCGTCACCTGTAACCTGAAACCGTCGGTACGCGGGGGGCGAAGTTTGAGGAAGGCTGCAACGGCCTGCGGGAGCCTGTGCGTTCAGACTGTGAAACCTCGTCCCATGAGGTCGATGGCCAGGTATCAATATTCCGGAGGGAATAGCGACCTGTTGTTGCGGGGACCGGTTCAGGCCCGGAAGGGAGCAGACTTACCGCAGACATCCGGCGCCCATGGGGTAACGGGGCGGAGGATGGGTGCTTTGGTAAACGCAGTAACGTACAGTCGACTGATAACACGTCCCCACTCTAATGATCATGGCTAAAGTTACAATTATTGGCGCAACCGGCAATGTGGGCATGTTTGCTACGTACGCTATTTCATCCAATCCCCATGTCCGTGAAATCCTTCTCTATGGTCGGGAAGGAAGAGAAACACTCCTCCGTGGAATTTCCCAGGATTTTGTTGATTCATTTGCCGCCCGTGGAACAGATATCAAGGTCAACTGGACTACCAACTTAAAGGATGCCGCCGGCTCAGATATCATTGTAATTTCTGCCGGCATTCCCCGCAGTCCCGGCCAGGACCGCCTCGATCTTGCACGGGAAAATGCAAGGGTTATCACTCCACTCGCGGAGACTATTGGTGTCATCGCACCTGAAACCAAGATCCTTGTCGTAACCAACCCGGTTGACGTGATGACCTGTGTTGCTCTGAAACATTCCGGCCTCAAACCAAATCAGGTATTCGGACTGGGAACGCATCTTGATTCGATGCGGTTAAAATCCCTTATCGCTGCTTATTTCAAGGTCCACGTGAGTGAAGTCCACACTCGTATTATCGGTGAACATGGTGACAGTATGGTCCCGCTCTGGTCAGCAACAACAATCGGGGGCATCAAGATCTCCAACCTGCCCGCGTTTGCACACCTCCCGGTAAAAGAGATTATTGAATCTGTAAAATGCAGCGGAAATCTCATCATCAAAGATAAAGGATCTACAGTCTATGGACCCGGAGAGGCAATTGCCTCATTAGTAAAGACTGTTACAGGCGATGAAAACCGGATTCTCACCGTTTCAGCGTATATAAAAAGCGAGATCCACGGTATCGGAGAAGGTGATGTATGCATCGGAGTCCCGGCACGGATAAACCGGAATGGCGTATTCCCGATAACTATCAAGATCGATGAATCTGAAGTAATAGCGTTCCGCGAATCGGTCGAAAAAATCCGGGCTATCACCCAGAAGGTTCTTTCAGGTAATGAAGCGTAATTAAAAGGAAACAGGTAACCTGGAATCAGGTCAGTGTCACTTCAACGATTTCTGCCCGCTCGACACCTGCAACTCCGCCAAGGGACTTTTCGATTGCATCAGTTTCCCCGCCGGCGTCATTGACAACTGCCACGAGTTTAAGTGCCTTTAAACCAAAACCGATCGGTTCTTCACGAATTTCCTGAATTCCGGGCAGCTTCTGTTTTAGTGCTTTTTTCAGCTGTTCTAAATTCACATCAGGTGATTCAGGCATAATCCTGACAATTACTGCCACGCTGCCCATGAATTACGGTCCCCCGAATCCACATTTTGGGCAGCAGTAGGCAATACTCTGCTCTCTGCACCGGTAACACCGGTTGATCTCAACGCCACATGCGGGGCATCCGAATTCCGTCGCGCCTTCTTCTGCAAGCGGGGCATTGCAGGATGTACAATTCTTATCTGACATTACTGTGCTCCTCCAGGGATTCCTATAATATCTCTTTTAGAACTTTTTAAAAGGTTGTACCGATCTTCGTGCCAGGAACTTTCTCCCCTCTCAGGAATTTCCCGACGCGATCCGGTTGTAAACCATTTACGATGGTCGTTTTTATACTGTTTTTTAGGACGTATGGAATAAAAAAAGGATCGACAATGTCTGATTCCACCGGGGCGGTTACCTGTTTCTGGAGGGTGCCGTTAATTAAAATGCCATCAACAGATTTGAGAAGAAGCAAATCGAGATGGAGATTTCCAGCCACCCACGCGGCAATTGTATCAGATGTAACATCCCAGGTATGGGGCAGGACATCATTTTGTAAGAAGTAGCGGTAAGGAAGTAAAACTGTTGTCGAACCGGGTATCGCGATTATCGTTGTTACGGGAATGCCATGTGATGCGATAAACCAGCCAAATTGTTCCATTGCAGATACAGCCATCCAGTGCGCTGTATCATCATCGACTTCGCACTGTCGGACCATATCGGCAAATGGCCCCCCACCGGGGATCAACATTAATGGACGTTTTGAATCCTTAAGAACAGGGACAAGGTCACATACGTGGTGAAACAGGCTCCCCCCGACTTTTACTACGAGCGGCATGAGTGACTGGTTTACCTGGGATTTGATTGCCGGCATAAATGATTGCACAAAAGGTATATCGCCAGATTATAAAAGGAACATGACACATGTGAGTCTTCATGCGTTGGCTTGCAGTCCTTCTCATTTTTTTGTCGTGCGCGATACATGCTGAAGCTGCAGTCCGGATCACAGAGTTCTGCCCGGATCCTTACCAGTACAATGATGCCGATGAGTATCTTGTACTCTCCGGCAGTGGCTCCCTTAATGATATTACGCTATCCGATGGAAAAGGGGGATTTCGTTTTCCGACCGGAACAAAAATCAACGGTTCACTTACTATTGCCCGCAGCGGAACCGCGTTTGAACAGACCTACGCCAAATTCCCGGATTTTGAGTGGCTGGACTCTTCACCACACGTCAGGAATGTTATCCCTGGCGATACTCTCCGTATGGCGAATGCCCGGGATGCTCTTATGCTGTACGAGGACGGATTGCTTGTTCAGGAAGTTACCTGGCCGGATGATGTAAAACCCCGCGAAGGGCAGATACATTATCTGGAAAATGGTTCATGGGATATCCGGCCGCTCATGATTGGGCAGTCCCGCTTCTTTCCCGCGGTATTCGGGAATGTCTCGGTAACAACATTTGTTTCCCCGGATAGTTCAGATGAAATATTTTTCTACGCATTAAACCAGGCTTCAGATGAGGTGCTCCTGAATGTATATGAATTTTCAAGTCCGTTCATGGCAGATTCGCTGATTGCAGCACATGAACGGGATGTGGACGTCAGAATTTTCCTTGAAGGGGGACCGGTAGGAGGGATCAGTTCAGAAGAAAACGGGGCGATACGGAAGATGACCGAAAGGGGAATCCCCGTTTCTTTAATGGTATCAGAACATGGTAAACCTGCACCTTATCGATACAATCATGCAAAATATGTTGTCATTGACAGGAGGGCTACCCTTCTCACCAGCGAGAATTTCAAATACAGCGGTTTCCCTCCAGCAGGAATTAATGGAAACCGTGGCTGGGGGGTATATCTTGAAGACCCTGCACTTGCAGAGTATTTCAGAACTGTATACCTTATTGATTCCAAGGGGAAATCTGTGATTTCTTATAATGGATCAACAGAAAGTCCCGAAACTGCTACCACGGTGGAACATACAGTCGAATTCGCGCCAGAATTTTTTGCAGGTGCAACGGTCAGACCTGTTATTGCACCTGATACCAGCAGCCAGATAACCGATCTGATAGATTCTGCCGAACGGAGTATTGAGATTGAGCAGGCATACATTACCAATGATTCTGTGTCATCCCTCAACCCGTACCTTTCAGCGGCAATTAACGCATCCAGGCGTGGTGTTCACGTCAGGGTGCTGCTTGATTCTTACTGGTTCAATATTGAAGATGAGAAGGACAATGATGAGATGGTTGACCTGATTAACCGGATCGGAATATCAGAACATATTCCTCTCGAAGCCAGATGCGCAGATCTAGCACTTATCGGGGTAGAAAAAATCCATAATAAAGGGGTAATCGTCGATGATAAGCGAGTGCTCGTGAGCAGCATCAACTGGAACAGTGTATCTCCCAACTTTAACCGGGAAGCAGGGGTAATTATTGACCATCCCGGAGTTGCCGGATATTTCCTTACCGTATTCGAAGACGACTGGAATCTTTCACCAGAAATCCCCCCAGTAACTACTGATTATCTGAAAATTGGCGTGGTGGCTATCGTGCTTGTAATACTCCTTATCATATATTACCGCCGCCGTGGAGCCTGAGCCGGAACTGAATAAGATTGATGATCCCAACAACCGGATCAATAAAAAGACATTATGAGTTCAGAATTTCTTTAATGCACACTGGCATACGTCGCATAAATTGATATCGCTTTCACCGGTTACTACCGCGAGTGCCCAACGGTCTATGATGTTGTCGAGTTCAGTTGAGATCTGAACCTCACCTGCACCTCTTTTTCTACTCAGGTACTGGGATACTGCCGCTCTTGTGACTCCGAGTCTTCTTGCTGCATCACTCTGGCTGAGACCCTGACGCTGCACCAGCCGGAATACCATCTCGGCTCTCATGGGCGGCAGAAGGTGCCGGACCATAGTGTCACAATGCATCAGCGTGCAGGTATGCTTCGTCATACGCACACAGGCTGGGGTTTATGGGTCAGTGTAGACCGGTTCTGGTAGATAATCTGGCGCGCATCACGGAAATTGAATTTCTCAATGATCAACTGTTTTTCCTTGAGTTTTTTCAATGCATACCGCACAGTCCGTGGTGCAAGCCGGGTTTTTTCAACGAGGTCCTTATGAGTCATTGCACCACCGGAATCAAGTATCTCAAGCACCGTCTTCGAAGAAGGCGGTAATGTTGTAGTATACATGCAATAATGTTAACACTGTTAACATATGAATCTGTCGGTAATTTAAACAAATATTCTCATAACTCCAGTATGCTCGAGCGTCAGGAACGTACAGCAATGGTTCTTTTACTGGGAATCGTGATCTTGGTCATTGCTGCTCACCTGACTCTCGGATTGATCGGAAAACAACCCTTTGCCCGTTCATTCACGAATAATTCAATGGATGGAGAACTGGTGACAGCCGGTGGAACTATAGACCATCTGGTGATCACTCAAAACGGAGGGCACCTGAATGTATACACTGACAGTGTCACTATCTTTATACCCGCTCAGGTTGTTCAGGAACTGACGCTCAGGAAGGGAGACGTGATTTCTGTGTACGGTATTGTCCAGACATATCGTGGGAAAAAGGAAATTGTGGTGAGTTCTCCACAAGATATTTCTGTTGTTCCGGCGAATTCCCCGGGGAATTTTTCTGCTACAACCTGATACCCGCCACAGCATTATAGTCTCATGTCAGATACGTAGGGAATCCGAAATTCAAAGTAAATCTCCTCACATCCCGGATGGAGTTTTATCACCTTTTGTTGTCTTTTTATTTTTGATCAATTCGAGGGCATTCTGAACTGCTTCCCGCACTTCACCATCCGCATCCTGGAGTGACTCTGTCAAACCTGCCACGGCCTGTTCATCTGCGATAGTGCCCAGAGCCCACGCAGCAGTTTTACGGACATCTTTCTTTTTATCTTTCAGAAGTCGGAGGAGAGGTTCAACGGCACGTGAATCCCGGAGTTTCCCCAGCCCCCATGCAGCACCGATCCGCAGCCATTTATCGTCAGATTTTAATGCTTCAATCAGAGGTTCCACAGCACGAAGATCCCCCAGTTTTCCCAACGATTTTGCCGCAAGCCACTGAACATCAACAAACGGATCTTTAAGTGCCTCAAGAAGTGGCCCTACCGCAGTTTCATCTCCTTCATCTCCTAAGGCTTCTGCAGCCCGCCAGCGATAGTTCAGATTAGGATCGCTGAGCAGGGTAATATATCCCTTGATACGCAGTTTTTTACGCTCTTGTTGTGCGGCAAGCTCAGCGGGGGTCGGTTCAGGGACAGGCGCATTCCCAGGTACCTGTGTTTCAGGACTACCCATTTCTGTTCCTCAATAGCCACCCATACGTGGTTCTGGACTATTAAAGTTTTCAATGGAAATAAAAGACCTGTATTAGGTATACTGGGAAGTTTATTTGAGAATGAATACCTGGGAAAGGGAAGAGCGACTGTAACAACATTACCGGGAGATCCGGGGAATAATTTCAAGGTTC
>DATEXZ010000185.1:0-8124 GCA_035256445.1 Methanoregula sp. | reverse complement strand
TATTCGCACTCCCTGGATCTCTCGTCTATCATCCAGTACCAGCAGGCATCCGGCCCTCTGCTTTTCACGGCATTTCCCGCAGCCTGTGCAATGTTCCTGGTGATTCTTTCCAAGATGCCTTTTGGTCCCTTTTCGATTGTTGAGTCAAAGGAGCTGGTGAGCGGGTACAAGACCGAACATTTCGGTATATGGCGTGCCGGGCTCGAAGTCTGCAACGGCCTGAAAACCTATGTCCTTCTCGCGGTCTTCCTCACGGTATTTATCGGGCCGCTGACCCTGCCGTGGCTCCTTGCAGGGATGATTATCCTCATTGTGCTCCTTGCCTTTTCCTGCGCGATCACACCGATGATGTCCCCCTTCGATTCAGTGACCATACAGATGATGGTAACCGGGATGATGCTGGTCTATGCAGCGATTGTCCTGGTGGTGGTGCATCCATGATCCGGGAAGCGATCCTCTTCGGAGGAGTACTGTATGTCCTCATCACCGTTGCCCAGATAATCGACCGGCCGGCAATCTGGTCTGAAGGAATCATTGTTGCACTGGTCCTTGCCATTGCAACAGCCTGTTATCTGATCCACGATGAACACCGGCTCCACTTATCAGAGATCGTTGCGCTCTGGGCGGCTGTGCTTCTGTTCCTGGTCTATGCCACCCTGAAGTTCGGGGGTGTTCTGTGACCAGTTATCTCTACGAAAAAGATCTGGTGCCGCAGAAATACCGTATTCTCGTGGCAAACCGCCATGATGCTCTGGTGCGAAGGATTGCTCTGGAACTGGATATCCCGGTCCAGGAATTACGAAAATACCTGATTGAGCACCTTGACATGATGCTGCTGGAAAACCTTCCTGCACGGGCTGAAATGGCCGATGCGCATGCCGACCGTGATGATCCGCTGGCACGTGCCCTTGGACGGGAGAAATATACCCGATACCTCAAGATCCTTCCTGATGTCACAATGGAACACATTTTCCGTGAAGTGAGCGACCGAGTACATGCAGGTAGTGCCACGGAAGATGCCCTTGCGTACGGCAGGGTGCGGATTCGGGAGGAATTGCGAAGATGACCATTCTTCAGCGGATAAAGAACAAAGTCAGGGCGCGATCGATTCATGTAGCTTATGTTGATGTAGGTTCGTGCAATGGTTGTGATATCGAGGTGCTTGCCTGCCTTGCACCCCGCTATGACATCGAACAATACGGTATCTTCGTCCATAATAACCCGCGGGAGGCAGACGTCCTCCTCGTCATAGGCGCCTATACACCCGGATGGGAGGAGAAACTTGCCATGCTCTGGGAAAAGATCCCCGATCCCAAAGCAGCTGTTGCTATCGGCAACTGCCCGATCTCCGGGTGCGTGTTCAACCGCAGGGAAACCTTTATTGATCCGCCGGTAAGAAAGCACATCCCCATCGCCGCTGAAGTGCCGGGCTGCCCGCCACGTCCTACAGAGATCCTTCAGGCGATCCTCTCGGTGCGCGATTCGGTCTTTGCCAACTGGGAGGAAAAACACCCATGAAGCGGACCGTGGATGTCAATATACCTCTCGGGCCGATTCATCCCTGTTTTAAGGAACCCGCCCGGCTCAAATGCGAGGCAAAAGGGGAACGTATTGTCAGTGCAGAGGTCGAGCTCGGGTATATGAAGAAGGGGATCGAGCGGATCATGAAAGGTCGCCCCTGGCAGGAGGTTATGTTCCTTGCAGAACGTGTCTGCGGGATCTGCTCGGTGATCCACAACATGGTCTTTATCGAGGCGATGGAACAGATCAGCGGCATTTCCGTCCCCCCGCGAGCCGCGTATCTCCGCGTTATTGCAAATGAACTTGACCGTATGCAGAGCCATCTTCTTGCCAATTTTTCATATTGTTATACCATCGAGCACGAGACGCTCGGGATGTTCCTCCTTGACCTCCGTGAACAGGTGATGGATGAGCTTGAACGCCTGACCGGGGCACGTGTGACCTGTGCATACATTATTCCCGGCGGAGTCCGGTGCGATATCATCCCAGAAAACGCAGAATTGTTGCAGGCATCGCTTGACCGGATCGAAGGGGATCTTCGCAGGTATGCCGGGATGTTCGCTGATGGTCCGATGATCGCCCTTCGCAGCCGGGGTGTCGGGATCCTGACACAGGAAGCAGCACAGCGGGCTCATGCTGTCGGCCCGACTGCCCGGGCGAGCGGGATCACTATTGATGGCCGCGTTAACCATCCAACGTACAAACAACTCGGTTTTGTGCCGGTCAGCCGTCCAGATTGCGATAACTACGCGCGGATTATGGTCCGGTTCGATGAGGTTTCCCAGAGTATCAATCTGATCAGGAAAAGCCTGCAGGATCTCCCGGCCGGAATTATACGGGGCGGGGGCATCTGCAAAGCCGGGGAGACAAGGTACAGTGGTGAAGCACCCCGGGGGGAGTTGACATACTTTATAAAAAGTGACGAGTTCGGCCGGATTCTCGAGATCCAGATACAAACTCCCTCCATCATGAACATCGAGGCCTGCTGCCATGAGATGATCATAGGGGTTGATTCGATAGCTGATGTCACGTCAACCTTTGTTTCTTCAGACCCCTGCATTGCATGCACGGAGCGGTAACATGGGGTATTCACTTATCTGGTACCTGAAAGAGTTCGGCCGGACTGCATGGATCAAAAAGTTCCTGTTTGCAAAGACCGCACCACTTACCACTCCTTCCTACTTCCGGGGATTCCCGGAGCCTACAGGCAGGATCTGCCAGCACGCCCTTTTCTGCATGATGGCGTGTCCTGCACCGGGAGCTATTGAAGTTGTACATGTCGGGAAAGGCTGGATGCCCAGGATCCATAAAGGACACTGTATCCGCTGCGGGCTCTGTGTCGAGGCCTGTCCGCACGGGGTATTGAAAAGCGGGAGGATCCTTGAAACAATGGAGCGGGAAGGCACGTCTCTGGTTTTCTCATTCCGTGTTGTCATCGACCCGGTACTCTGTACCGGCTGTGGGAACTGCTGCACGTCATGCCCTGTCAACAAGGTTGCCGATGCCCAGATGGGCGCAGGGGGACATTCTTCGAACGACGAAGTTATTATGAAGGTGCAGGCAGGGGATGTCGTGGTAATCCACGAGGAAAAATGTACCGGTTGTAAGACCTGTGAAGGCGCCTGTCCCACCAATGCCATCCGGATTGCCCGTATTCTTGAAGGAATCCAGCAGCCTCTGCAGGAGGATCGCAATGAACTGTGTCCTTAACACCGGGCGTTCCATATCCCAGGGCGTTTCTGTCGAACATAAGGGTTCTGAGGAGTACCGTTCCGTTGCCTCTGCCTGCCTGCTTAATACCGTGGACATGCTGATGCTGGGAATCGAGGATGGGGCACGGGTCCGGATTTCATCACCCGTTGGTCAGGTCGTTCTCACCGCCCGGTCTTCTGACGGAGTTGCGCGGGGGGAGATCTTTATGACAATCGGTCCCTATGCCAACCATGTCATCTCGTCAGAAACCCATGGCACTGGCATGCCCGATTTTAAAAACCAGAAGGTGAATGTCGAGGCGACCGATGAGCCGGTACTGAGTGTCGGAGAGCTCATGGAAGAGATCGGGGGGATGCGCTATGATCGTTAATGACGTGGTATGCCCGTTCTGCGGCTGCCTCTGCGATGACCTCGAACTTGAGGTAGAGGGAGACAGGATCCTGCGTGTACAGAACGGGTGCTCCCTTTCCGAAGCGACATTCATGAATGATACCCGGTTACCGGCCCCTATCCGCCGTACAACAAGCGGCTGGGAGGAAATCCCCTATGCTGAAGCAATTAAAGAGACCGCCGATATCCTCAAGGATGCTGACCGCCCCCTCCTGTACGGGTGGAGCAGTACCCACGGGGAAGCCCAGAGCGTAGGCGTCCATATTGCCGAACGTATCGGGGCTGTCATCGATAACACGAGCACCGTGTGCCACGGCCCGTCTATCCTTGCGATCCAGGAAGTCGGCCATCCCGGGTGCACCCTCGGGCAGGTAAAAAACCGGGCAGACGTGATTATATACTGGGGATGCAACCCGATCGAGGCCCACCCCCGCCATATGAGCAGGTATACTACATTTGCCACGGGCTTTTTTGTACCTGATGCCCAGCGGGAACGCACAATTATTGTTGTCGATACCCGCAGGAATGATTCCGGCGGTATTGCAGATGAATTCGTGCAGATCGAACCCGGGGGTGATTATGCGGTCCTTTCAGCCCTGCGTGCCATTGTGAGAGGGAAAGAATCCATCATCCCCAAAAAAGTTGCCGGTATTGCAAAGGAGCAGCTGATCAGGATTGCAGGGATCTGCACAAACGCAAAGTTTGGTGCGATTTTTTTTGGTCTTGGTCTGACCATGAGCCGGGGAAAATACAAGAATGTCAGGAACGCCATCGAACTCACCGATGAACTCAACCGCCATACAAAATTTGTTATCTCTCCCATGAGGGGACATGGGAATGTCTACGGTTCCAATGAAGTCTTCACGTGGATGACCGGGTATCCTTTTGCCGTTGATTTTGCCCGGGGTATTGCATTTTACAACCCGGGCGAGACAACGGCTGTTGACATCCTGCGGAGAGGAGAATGCGACGCCGCCCTTATTGTAGCAAGTGATCCGGGTGCCAACTTTCCCCGTGCTGCAGCTGAGCACCTGGCAAAAATCCCGACCGTGCTTATTGACCCGCACGTGAATGCAACAACGGCTCTCTCACGCATCCAGATTCCCTGTACCGCGGCAGGCATCGATGCCGCAGGAACCGCATACCGGATGGACGGTGTTCCCATCCGGCTGAAAAAAGTGATCGACCGCGGGTATCCGGATGATGCAGAAATCTTAAAAAAGATTTATGACCGCCTGAACGGGGAACTGGGCCCATGACCGAGTTACTGGTGAAAAATGCGTGCGTAATCGACCCGATCCGGGGTATCAACGGTGATATCATGGACATTGCGATACGGGACGGACAGATAGTGGAATCAGTTTCCGACCTGGCTGAAGTAATAGATGCACACCGCTGCCTCACGCTTCCCGGTGGCATTGATTCACATACCCACGTCTGCGGTACCAAGGTGAACTTCGGGCGCTACATGAGCCCGGAGGATATGCGGGCGGGCAGGACACGACGGCACGGGAGGATGCATGTGACCAGCGGCTACTACGTCCCTACCACGTTCGGGAACAGCTACCGGTACAGCGCTATGGGCTACACAACCCTGCTCGAGGGTGCAATGGCACCGCTGGAAGCCAGGCACACCCACGAAGAGTTCACGGCGACGCCCCACCAGGACATGCTGGCAAACACTCTTTTCGATGGTAACTGGGCAGTCATGGATGCTGTACGGGAAAAAAACATACCGAAAACAGCTGCAATTGTCGGCTGGACGCTGAACGCAGTGAAAGGCTACGCGATCAAGCTCACCAATCCTGGTGGCACAGAGGCATGGGGCTGGGGAGAGGACCTGAGTGGTATCCATGAACAAGTGCCGCATTTTGAGGTGACACCTGCGGAGATCATCACCACCATGATCCGGGCAAACGAACTCCTCAGGCTTCCCCATTCGGTCCACCTGCACTGCAATAACCTCGGCAAGCCGGGGAATTACCAGACCACGCTTGACACATTTGATCTTGTCCCCGACCTGAATCCCGACCGCCAGACCCTGTATGCCACCCATGTACAGTTCCACGCGTACGGTGGCGGGACATGGCGCAACATCTGTTCAAAGGCAGAGGAAATTACCCGTTCAGTCAACAGCAAACCCCAGATTGTAATGGACATGGGCCAGATCATGTTCTGCCGGACTATGACCATGACCGCAGACGGCCCCATGGAATTCAATCTCCACTGTCTCCATCACAACAAGTGGAGTAACCATGATGTTGAGCTTGAAACCGGATCCGGCATCATTCCGGTAACGTACTCCAAGAAGAGTGCGGTCAACTGTATCATGTGGGCAATCGGTCTTGAACTGGCGCTCCTTACAAAAAATCCGTGGCAGTGCCTGCTCGAGACAGATAACCCTAACGGCGCACCATTCGTGAAGTACCCGGAAGTGATCGGGCTCCTGATGAGCAAGCGATACCGCGATGAGGAGTGTGCCACCCTCCATGCAGAAACAGAGCGGAGAACATCATTGTTCGCTCTTGAGCGGGAGATGGACTGGCATGATATTGCTGTTATGACCAGGGCCGGGCAGGCAAAGGCCCTCGGGATTGTCAACCAGGGCAAAGGACACCTTGGAGCTGGTGCGGAAGCCGATATTGCCATCTACCCGATCAGGACCGATTCTGTCGACCCTGCCCGTGAATACCGCAAGGTAGTCGAAGGTTTCCAGAAGACCCGGTTCACGATTAAGCGGGGGCGTGTGGTATCACGGGACGGGGAGATTATTGTTGACGGGGCAAATGCCACGTTCTGGACGAATGCCCGGATTCCCGAAGATATCAGGGTGGATAACGACCCTGAATTTATTCGTCGTTTCCAGGAGTTCTATACCGTGAGAATGAGCAATTACCCGGTACAGGACCTGTATCTACCCCGTGGGCGGCGGGTGGACACGGAGGCATTCCCATGAGGGTGATCCTGGAGAGCAAAGTCCGGAAAAAGCCCAGCATTCCCATAGAGGCAGAAGCGATTATTCCCCGTAATTTCCTGAAAGGAACCGATCTTATGGTATATGAGGGGAACAAGGAGCGCACGCTCTCAGAACTCTTCTGGATCTTTGTCGAAGGTACTGCAGTATCACCGGAAAACATCGAGGTCGTTTTAAAGGGTGACACGTCCCGGATCAAGCGGGTGGGTGAATACATGGACACCGGCAGCATCCTGATAAGCGGGGATATCGGGATGCACTGCGGGAATTTCATGAGTGGCGGAACCATCGAGATCCTCGGAAATGCAGATGCCTGGCTTGGACGCGAGATGCGGGGCGGGACGATCCTCTGCCGGGGCAATGCCGGCCATTATTGTGCAACAGGATATCGCGGTGAGAAGAAAGGGATGCAGGGCGGCAGGGTAGAGGTATTCGGCAGTGCCGGTGATTTCTGCGCTGAATATCTTGCAGGGGGCGAGGTGCATGTCCATGGCAGCGCCGGTGATTTTCCCGGCGTAGAGATGCGGGGCGGTCAGCTGATCATTGACGGTGATGCAACCCGCCCCTGTGCCAATATGAAAGATGGTACATGCGTAATTTTCGGCAGGGTGCATGAGATGATCCCCACGTTTGAAAAGGTTGACCGGCGGGTGATTCCCGAATGGAACATTACTGCGGATGTGTACCGGGGGGATATCGCGAACCGTGGAAAAGGTACCCTGATGGTAAAAACTGCCGGTTCTGAGTAATACCAGGATTTTCAGGATTACCTCAATTATCTGTTTTGACACTATCCTTCTGATATCACGTACATCCGGATGATCTTCATTCGACTGCAGAGAGAGTGGTCGATTGTTCAGCGGCTGTTCGTTTAGCACGGTCAGTACCTATATGTATCATCCACCAGTAATCAGAGAATGGAATATAGTATGAAGGTGACTATTGATCGAGCTACCTGTGTCAGTTGTGGTTCATGCTGGGAAGCCTGCCCGGGACTGTTTGAACAGGATCCGGATGACTCGTTCAGCCGGATCATTGAAAAATACCGGATTAACCGGAATATTGCCGAGGGAACCCCCACTGAAGATCTTGAGGTCTGTGCACAGGATGCATCAGATCTCTGCCCGGTGCAGATCATCAGCATCAACACCTGAAGTTCGGAAAGTCACCGTGTTCCTTTGTATGGTGTAAAAAATAGATTTAATTTCGTTTTTTCTGATGCAGTTTTCATCTTATTAATTGGATTTACCTCAGGTTTTTTCAGTATGAAAAAAACACAGAGTTATCGAGAAAGAGGGCTTGGGGTCTTTCCTTTACGCCCTATCTCGTGTTTGCAGTGATGCCGAAAGTCCTGTGTTGAGACATGGTTTCCGAAGAGAAGTTCAGGGGCAGGGAGGGGACACCCGTGAACATTCGGGTTTTGAGCATGTCAGTTGATGAAAGGAATCTTCTTAGCAGGAACAATCACGAAAAACCTTTATCCGTTTATTCTTACGACCATGCATATATCCTTACGATTGTGGAGG
>DATEXZ010000184.1:0-3123 GCA_035256445.1 Methanoregula sp. | reverse complement strand
TACGTCGACGGGTAGTGCCGAGACAGTGAATACCACTGTCCCGAATAGTATACCCATCGAGAGAAGGAGCACCAGTAGCATCCTTCGATACATTCGTAAATTAGTATCTCGATGAAAATGCATTTAATTAGCCTCCATTTTTGGCTATGACAGACAACACTGAACTCTCTTCCATGTATGAAGGCTGACCAGTCCGTCAGGGAAAAGAAGAACAGCACACCAGGCAATTGGCTGGATATCCCTTGTCCGCCCGTGCATTATCCGTAATATTTTATAAAATGTTATTCTTGAATCAGATTTTGTAACAAATTTTGAAACAAATCAATTTTCAAAACAGATGCGAGGCCAAAAAAAGGAGCGGGATCCTGACAATCCCGTGCTCACTTCATCGGAACAGGGTATAATACATCTCCCACGCCGGGAAGCGGGATTGTTGCGATAGTCGTGTTGAGGTTATCAAGCGGATTTGCCTTGATCTGTTTTGACGACATCGTGTAGAGGACATCGCCGATATAGAGTGAACGCTTGACCTCAGATGTCGAGCTACCGTAATAGTAGTAGCCGCTGTCGCCGCTGCCATGCTGGACGGTACCCCGGAGGGTAAAGCCGGTCTGCGGGGTAAGGCCGAACACGTATGCCCCGTACCAGATCTGCGGCTGGTAGTTGTAATAGTCCCCTTTTATGACCGGAGCTGTCGAAACTGCCCGCACCGGGATCACAAGGAGGTTCTTTGTCCTGTCAAAGAGGAAGGCGTGGTGGTCGGTGAGTGCCGCCGAGTCAGAGCCCGCATCACCGATCTGCACCTTGTCGAGTTGTTTTGGGTTTGCCACATCAGAGACATCGAACAGGGCAAGTTTGACCCCGCTCGTGGATACACCGCCCCACTCGTTGGTGGTCGTCTCCTTGCCGATGCCGATGATATGTGTCGCGTCATACGGGTGCAGGTAATCGGAGTAGCCGGGGATCTTCAGCTTTCCGAGGATCTTCGGGCTCTGGGGGTTCGAGAGGTCGATCACGAAAAAGGGGTCGATCCGTTTGAATGTCACCATGTAGAGCCGGTCGCCAATAAACCGGGTCGAGTAGATCGTTTCCTGTTCGGCAATATGGGTTAATGAACCGATCGTGGCCATCTTCCCGTCAAGGACATAGACGTTGTTGTAAGTGTACTGCCCGTACTGGGGTGTGTACACGCTGGACGTGGTGGCGAGGCGGAGGTTGCCGTTGAATTCATCCATCGAGAACTGGTTGTCGAGGGTACCCGGCACCTCACCTTTAGCGATGTAGGTGATAGCACCGTTGTTAATGCCGATCTTGTGGACGACTGTAGTGGTCTGGTCGGCTTCCTGCCGGCGGATCGCTTCCTGTTCGGCATTCCGGAGCCCGTCGAGGATCGACTGCCTCTCGCTCTCGGTCAGGGTGTTGAAGTCAGAGGGGAGAACTGCTGGTGGGACGGCAATCTTTGAAGATGATACCCCGGATGCTGATGAGACGGGGAGGTCAACTGCGGTTGAAACTCCCATTCCGCCGTTGACCGCAACAGGTTGTGGCGGGACGACGCCCCGTGTGTTATACATCACCGGGTGGTATCTCTGGTAACTTACATAGATCGCGTCCTGGGATACGTAGAGGGTATTTCCGCTGCCCAGCAGGTAGGTCTGGGCATCTTTTTCGTTCCCGCTCGAGGCATCAAATGAGGTGATGGTAGTGAATGTATACTGGTATTCGCGGTTGTCGAAATACCAGACATCCGGCTGGATAACCGTTCTCGTCCCCTCGCGAAGGGCAGGGACGACCACCTGGTTGCCGGAATAGGTATAGACCTGCTCCCGGGTGATCATGTAGACAAGCGAACCGATCATCCTCGCATCGGTATAGTCGCCATCCATCGTGTAGTCTTTCAGAACCCTGGGATTTTTCCGGTCGCTGATATCATAGATGGTGGCATGGGTAACCGGTGAATAGTAGCGGTATGGCGGCATTATCATTTCCTGCCCGATACCTGGTTCAGCACCTGACGGCTGGGTAATGGTCTCCGTTGTTCCCGTTCCCGTACTGAAGAGGACGAGGCGGTCTCCGTTAACAAAGATATCCTTTGGTGTATCGGCGATCTCAGTTTTGGAAATGACCGAGGCACCTGCTGCGGGGTAGGCTTCGATAATGGCAAGAGTCGAGCCGGAGATGGTGTAAATATACCTGTTGTCATTTTTTATGATATCCGGTTCATCGACACCGGCAACCTGTATATTTGTCTGCGAATAACCGACAGCTCCGGGAAGGGCAGGTGCCGGTATGCCGGTAGATGCCTTCTCATTGGAACTCTGAGGGACATTCATGCCGGTCCCCATCGTGGGAACCATCGTACGGTAATATCCATTCTGCTGGTCCGTTGCCACCGAATCTTTAAGATACTGCTCGATCTCGGCAGTTGAATTGAACTTCTTCAGTTCTGAGGATACGGGTACCGTAGTGACCGGAGTGCTCATGCATCCGGATGCAATGACTGCAAGAAGGATGAGGGAAGCACAGAGTATGAGGAGATATTTTTTGGATGACATGGTATGTAACGAGAGTATGGGATCATGAGGTCATTAATCTGGCGTAAACTGCGAAAAATTTCGAAGGCATCCTGTGGTTGTGATTTCGGAACAATCAGTTTAACAGCGGAAAATGGTTGATTAAGAATCTGAAAAAATACCCGGACCATAACCTCCGGCGATGACCTGCGCCGCCCCCGAAGGGACACCCCTTTGGCGCTTCAATTACCGGAAAACTCCGCCCCTGGCCTCTCAAGAGCCTGTTGTGGATGCCATTCGTACTTTTACAATTTTTCATGATTGGGTGAGAACCATTCCCGTTCATGCCCGTTTCTGCAGAGCCAAAAAGTGTGCCATTGAATTCACTGTCTGTCGAACAGACCCTTTCTCGATTATACTGGCAAAATACAGAGTAATGATCTTTAAAATAAATCAGAATTGTGCATTCCGGAAGCAGACAGCGTTCTGATGATACATGCCGGAAATTTCCGATATCCGGCCGTGCTCATCAGGAATTTTTTGTGTGATAGGTATGCCAGATTTTGCATGCACCTTCATGGCTCACCATGCAGGGACCGACCGGAGATCT
>DATEXZ010000183.1:0-2769 GCA_035256445.1 Methanoregula sp. | reverse complement strand
TTCAAGCCAGGGGGCTATACGCCATGATCCTTATCAGGACACGGGATGCCTGTTTCCTGCACCCATGCCTATTTATTGGTGAGGATATGATTTTTATCCAAAATACTGCAACAAATCAGAGGCTTGAAATGAAAAATGATAAAACCGGTCCGTCAGGACAGACAAAAAACGCATCGGTATTTGGAACCTGGACTATCGCTGCAATTATTGGCATTATTGCCATCCTCATAATAATCCTGGCAGTTATCACCCTGGGATCGCCCTCCGGAACCACCACGGCGGCCGAACCCCGGGCCTGCAGTGAAAAGGTGATCGCGTATATCAATACCAATCTCACCAGCCCGGGCCAGACGGCAACACTGATCAACATAACAGAAAACAATGACGTCTACACGATCTGGAGCCGGTACCAGGGACGCGACCTGTCGATATACGCAAGCAGGGACTGCACGCTCCTGTTCCCGACAGCAATCAACATGAATACTCCTATAGCGACAACCGTTCCGACGCAGACACCGAAGAAATCCACCAGCCCTGTTGTCGACCTTTATGTGATGTCATTCTGTCCCTATGGAACCCAGGCAGAAACCGTGATGAGACCGGTCGTTGACCTCCTCGGAACAAAAGCGGATATCAGCGTCCGCTATATCACTACCGTAGGTGGCCAGACGGTGGATTCCGTTGACTCGCTGCATGGTCCTGCAGAGGCATATGAAGACATCCTGCAGCTCTGCATCATGAAATCGTACCCGGAGAAGTACTGGAATTACCTGAAAGATTTCAACAGCCAGTGTTACCCGGTGTGGCAGAATGCGACCAGCCTGGATTCGTGCCGGACGAATGTGACTGCTGCGCTGGGCATTGACCTGCCAAAGATCGAGACGTGTGCAAACGGTGCCGAAGGACTTACCCTCGTGGAACTGGATGCAGCGGAATCTGAAGCAATTGGTGCAAGCGCTTCACCAACCTTGTTCATCAACGGGGTAAAATATGCCGGTGCCCGCACACCTGAAGCATACAAGCAGGCGATCTGCAACAGTTTTGACACTGCCCCGGCGGAATGCACCACCGTGCTCTCAACAACATCCACGGCAAGTACCGGCGGATGCGAATAAGGCCTCTCTTTTTTTTACCGGTTTTCCCGTATTCCGGTGTATGCACCGACAACTACCAGCCAATGAAGATTGTCGTTCCCCCTCGTCCTTCTGAAAGAATGAATGCACGGGACCCGCTTTTCCCGTTGTGATGAACGCCGCCGCCCCCGAAGGGACGCCCCCGCGGCGGATCCGTAATTAAAATCAAAAAATAACTGCCTGCCCCGCCGTGCCTCGGAGAGGCCCTGAGGCGGGTTTCCTCATAAATACTATAGTTAATGGAAATTTATCTGGATTTTAAAGATCTCCGGGGATTATTTCCGGGAGTTGTCATAAAATTTTAATGATTTTCGCTGATGTATACTGTCGTAAAAAAAGTTAATTCTGCCACCCGTTTTCCCGTGAATCCCAAATGACCGGTGTGATATCCCGTGTTATCGTTTGAACATGCCCATTATCCCTTTTTTCGGGGCATCCTTTTTCTGGTGTGACGGTGAAGGTTCGCGGGCACCATTTGAGAAAAATCCTGCCTGCGGGGTATCTTTTACTTTAAGCTCGTCAGCAATCAGCGGGAGATGTGCATACTTTTTTGCCGGCTGGTTTTTTGAAGGCCGGGTATCTGCAGCAGATTCATCGGCCACGAGCGGGAGGTAGGCGTACTTTTTCTGTGAATGTGCTTCTGGCAGGGCTTCTTCCGTGCGATCATCAGGAGGGTCCAGGGATAAGGGAAGAACATCAGGAACGTATCCTCCGACCTGCGCAGGTGGACTGGCAGGATGTTTTTTCTTTGTAACAATTACCGATCCCGGTGACTTTTTCGCCGTTACGGCCCCGCTCTTTTTTGCAGTTTTCAGGAGCGCCTGAATACCTGAAACGGGGGCATCGGATTCAGCGACAGGCACAGCGTGTTCCGGTCCGGATGATATTTTTGTACCGCAGCGGTTACAGAAAACGGCCTGTTCATCGGGGACAACAGAGCCGCAGGAAGAACAGATTGGGTACCTGTCTTCCGTGTCCGCTGCATACTTCTGGCCACAGCGGGTGCAGAAGACTGACTGGTCGTCAGGAGCAGGAATGCCGCAGGCCCTGCAGATGATAAGCGAAGGTTCCGGTTCGTCCCTCACGTAACCTCCGCAGATGTTACAAAAAAGTGACTGGGTATCAACAGCCGGAGCACCGCATTGTTCGCATTTTTTTGCCATTTATTACTCAGTACAACGTATCATGAGAGGTTGTATATACTCTGCGGTTATTGTTCCCGTCCGCATACATAGTTCCGGTTTCGTTGAAATTATCTGATACGGGTGGAAGCAACCACTCCGGCAGCGAACCGCGCCAACCCTGTCGACATTAGCAGCAATCCCGGAGAGTATCCCCTTCGCCGGGGATTTTATCGTTTCAGGAGAAAATCCTGTGCCTGGAAACGATGGAGGACGGTTTCCCGGTTCAGGGGCTTCGGCAGTTATTTTGATAGTCTGTGTATAATCAGTACACATGACTTCCTGTGTCCACCGGATAGAAGTTCACTATACGATCGATCCCCGGTTACCAACCAGGACTGAAAGGATACGCTCTTTGGGTTTTCCGGTTGACAAAGTACACCTGATCGATGTCTATACGCTGGCCACGAGCTCGCGGGATTTTACCCCGCAGGAGCTCTCGCAGATCGGCAGTC
>DATEXZ010000182.1:0-3826 GCA_035256445.1 Methanoregula sp. | reverse complement strand
TATCCAATACTATTTCACAACTCCCTGTTTTCTGGATATTAAAGAACTAACCGTGCAGGCTCCGCTTTCGAGGGAATTACATTTTTGAAAAGCCTGATACGAATATTTCCAGATCAGAATGCATGCATAAGCCGTGGGGTTTCCCGTGCATTCATCTCTAAAGAACCCTCTGCACAGCTCCCCGGTCATTGCGATCTGATCATCGGGCTGGCCGGTTGAACGAAGATGGATGAATCTTCCCCGAAGATATCTGAGTTAATATAGCCGACACTCCAATAGGATTTTCAAGAATGGATATTCAGAAAGTAATTTCCAACCAGATAGAAGATCTTTTGCAGAAAAATCCTCAGGGCCTGAATATATCAGAGATTGTCAGGGCCATTCACATCACCCGGAATGCTGCCGGACCCTACCTTGAACATCTTGCCGAATCGGGACAGATTGAGGTCAGACTTATCGGCAGGTCCAAAATCTACATGCTCTCACGAAGGGTCCCCCTGTCCCCCGTGCTCTCCATCTCTTCAGATTTTGTCATACTGCTGGACTACTTCCTGCGAATTATCTTTGCCAATGAACCCTTCCTGAACCTTATCGGGACGACCAGCAAAAAGATGACAGGGAAAAATATCGAAGATACTCCCGTTGCCCGGGTCTTCGGTGAATCATTCGCACGATTCATCGAAAAACTCAATGACGGGATAGAAGGGAAGGAATGGTCCGGAGAGCTTGAGCTCAGTACAAAAAATATGATCCTCTTTTGCCGGATCGTCCCGATCGTTTTTGATGACGGAGGCTGGGGAGTATCCGTTATTCTTGAAGATATCACCGAACGGAAGCTGGCAGAGCGGGCCATGCGGGAGAGTGAAGCAACCGCCCGTACACTCATCAATGCACCGACAGATTCTGTCATCCTGGTTGACGCACAGGGTATCATCCTGGAGTTGAATGAAACTGCAGCCCGGCGTTTCAAAAAGAAGAGAGAGGATGTGATCGGTGAAAAATTAGATGATATCCTTCCGGAAAATGTCGTTCGATCCCGGCAGCCGATGATGACCCGGATACTGGAAACAAAGAACATGGTGCGCTTCGAAGATGAACGCGACGGCATGTGGTTCGACATAGTTGCATACCCCGTAATTGTCGATACCGGAGAGGTGAAACGGGTCGCAATTATTGCAAGGGACATTACCGAGAAAAAGATGGCAGAAGCAGCATTACGCGAGAGTGAACAGACGTACCGGCGGCTCCTGGAACGAACCTTCGATGCAATCGCAATCCATAAAGAGGGTAAAATTGTGTTTTTAAATGAGCGTGCATCCAGAATCCTTGGTGCTGCAAAGCCTGAGGACCTGACAGGCAGATCGATTTTCGAATATATTCATCCGGACTCCCGCGAGGATCTTCAGGATCGCCTGAAGGACTTAGGAACTGCTTCCGGGTTGTCTGTTCCCATTATGACGGAAAAATTTTTCCGGATGGATGGAACTGTGGTGACCGTCGAGGTGGTGGCAACACGCTTCGATGATAGTGGCGTACCAACAGTCCGGGTAGCATTCCGGGAAATTTCTTCTCCCTGAGAACTATAATTCGAAGGGAATACGATGGACTCATCACATTGCCAGAATCTCGCCTCTCCGGGTTCCGGGAATTCCCCGGTATCCTCAAATGCCGAAGATAGTGATCTTCATAAAAACCGCACGCTACCGGACAACAATTCACAATCCCCGGAATATCTTTTTATTAATCAGCCGTTGTACCCTTCAGCCCCTTTTTTTTCTGGTCCTTGCATAATTCTTTTGCAATACTGAGGATCGCACAATGGTTGTCAAAGAACCATGCACAGTCACTGCCAATGCAGGGGACTTCAATGATCATCCCCTCAATACTGACTGCGGGTCCGAACTTCATGGGACATGATTTCCGGGATTGCATACAGAAGAGTTGGCTGCATCTGCAAGAACCTTTCCTACAACAAAACCTGTTGCCATCCCATCATACTATACATCAGGAACACCAATAGTAGGATAACAACAAACGATTTTGGCACCACCACCGCTTTCCTGAAGGCTTATAAGCGGTAAACTCCCCACCCCTGCAAAATCCTCTTTGTCGGCAAGGGAATGAACCA
The DNA here is from genome assembly GCA_035256445.1 of Methanoregula sp. GTDB lineage: Archaea > Halobacteriota > Methanomicrobia > Methanomicrobiales > Methanospirillaceae > Methanoregula. The sequence continues at coordinate 1,698 of DATEXZ010000182.1, read as the reverse complement.
TCCGGTTGGGAAACACTTTCAATCCGGTGCGATTTCTAAAGGATATACTATGACAAAATTATCGTTAAAACAAGAGGTTATGGGAACACGGGCCGGTTACATTATCCGGTATACCTGTCCTTCCTGCCATACGGAAAATGCGATCATCAATAAAACCCCAAAAGATTTTTACAAAAAAATACGGGATGCCCGATGCCATAACTGCAAGAAATGTTCGATAGTTATGACTCATGGCGCGAACCACAAACCGGGATTTTCTTCCGGAAAACCTGCGTAATAATCGAAAAAATTACAATAAGCCCTTGGCTCCGTCAATCAGTTCTATGGAGTAATGGTGGGGATAATCAACTTTTTTAAACGCCAGGGTTCCTAAAATATAAAATCCGAACCGGGACTCCCTGATGCGGTTGCTGTATAAAAAATTCAGCATTGCACTGATTGACTGGGAGGATTTACGGGTCAGATGATGAAATTTTGCTATATCCCGTGCTGTTACTACAGCGCGGGTGATATTTTTCTTCAGTAAATACTCGCAAATCAGGGATGCACACTGATATCGCCTTGTTGAATCTGTCCGTACGCGTCCCATACTGCCTCGTCTTCCGATTACCCTATTTGGTGTGTCATACGATATAGTTGCGTACCGGAAGTTGGTCATGCGAACCCTCGACTATGCTATAGGAAAAAAATCCCACCATTTTCCCGAAACAAAAAGGATTTCTGAGCTGACATTCCGATGATCCCCATTTGTTCCTGGTGAAATTCTCATCCATGTACATGACCAGTCTTGCCAACCGTTGCAAGATAGATCAGGAACCGGTCCACGCCATCAATGCCAAGAATGCCGTGCATGGTATCGTCATCGTACGCGGCGATGGCACAGACCCCGCAGCCGACTGCCGATGCCGCAAGGTACAGGTTCTGGCAGACATGCCCGGCGTCCTTGTGGAGTTCCCGGTAGCCCCGCTCGCTGTACCGCCAGGTCATCCGGTACGGGACAGCGACCCAGAGGAAGACCACCCCACACCGCATGATAAACTGCTGTTCGAGGCAGGCTTTGGCGATCCGGATGTGCAGCGTCGGGTCAAGGTCGAGCTGCTGGAGACGGTGGGAGAGGGCGAGGTACCGGTACAGCCCCGGCTCAAGCCCTTCGACATCGTTGATAAGCAGGTACGTCTCGAGCGCGTGGCGGGCCCCGGCTGACGGGACCGTGCGGAAGGTTGCATAGGTGCCGGCAACCTTTTTTACCCCCTGGGTGCACCAGAGCAGGAACGCCAGCTCCGGCAGGGTGAGGGGTTCTTTTGCGTACGTCCGGACACTGTGCCGTTCTTCGATTGCGGTCCTGAGATCGCGGGGGGGGACCTTAATCGTCTCCGGTTTCGGGAGATCGAAGACGGGTTTTTCCGGGTCGGGCGGGAGCTCAAGGGGCGGCTGGAGCAGGTGCTTTTCCTGGTCTGAAGAGGTAAGGTACCGGTATTTCGTCATTTCCATGAAGACCTGGCCGGCACCGGGATCGGGTGGCATGCATCATCGTTTTCGTGTTGGGATATTTTAAGCTGTCCGGGCTGTTTCCAACTCAACCCGGATCGGCTGACATTTTTATCCTCCAATACGGATAAATACCGGAACGTTGGAGGGGTATCCGGTGAGAATCTGGTATGCCGACATTCCTGTTAATTTCCCGGCACTCTCCCGAGA
>DATEXZ010000181.1:0-2784 GCA_035256445.1 Methanoregula sp. | reverse complement strand
CTCACACCGGATCGCGGAGCAGGGGGCAGGTCATGCAATGCCCGCCGCCACGCCCACGGCTCAGCTCGGATCCCTCAAATTCCAGCACATCGATACCGGCCCTGCGGAAATTCCGGTTGGTAAACGTGTTCCGGTCTGTTGCGATGACAAGGCCGGGCCGGAGTGCAATAATATTATTGCCGTCATCCCACTGCTCGCGGGCCGCTTCGTAGGTATCGCCACCGGTAGGGATGACTTCAAGGTGGCCGACATCCAGGGCGTCGGCAACCGCAAGCAGGAAATTTTCTTCCTTACTGACCGTGAACATCGCCCTTCCGTCAGCGGGTCGGATGCTGTAGGCCTGCATCCCGTTCACGACATCCGGATAGACGGTGACCTTGTCCACATCGAGCATCGTAAAGACCGTGTCAAGGTGCATATGTGCCCGGTCCGGGCTCATCCGGGCAACAATGATCCGGTCAGCCGCCTTCCCGGTAAAGAGGGAGTACGCCAGCTGCTCGATCATCTGGCTCTGAGTCCGCTCACCCATGCCGATAAGGACCGTCCTGTTGCCGATGGGCATGACATCGCCGCCTTCCAGCGATGACCGGGTGTAGTCCGGACTGCTGACCGAAGTTTCATCCCCGTACGGCGGGAACCAGTACCTGAACTCTGCTGCACGGAACATCGGGTGGTGGTGATAGATGGTTGCGGCATTCAGCGCCTCCGGCTGCCGGGCAGGCCAGTACATCGGGTTGACAGAAACCCCGTTGTAGATCCAGCTCGAGGAATCGCGGGTAAAGAGCGTGTTGGGGAGTGGCGGGAGGATAAAGGCATCCGGGCCTGCTACAGCAGCGGTGAGCGAGGAGCGGGCCAGGCCTTCCAGGTAAATACACTCAAGTTCCCCGACCGTGAGCCCCCCGATCAGGTGCCGGGCGAGATGGGCAGGTTCCATCTCCATCATGCAGGTCCGCACTGCGCCTGAAGCAGAGATCCCGACGGACATACCCGCCGATACCCTGTCGATCACCTGCCGGCGTATCTCTTCGCCCCGGGATAGTGCTTCAGTGAGGAGTTCCTGCAGGTAAAATACCTTTACTCCTTCATCGCGGATGAGACGGATAAATGCGTTGTGCTCCTCAACTGCCCGGTCGACCCAGAGGACATCATCAAAGAGGAGGCTGGCATGGTTGGACGGTGTAAGCCGCCGGAGGCTGAGGTCCGGCTGGTGCACCATGACCTTCCGGAGTTTTCCCACTTCTGAATACACGCCAAATCCTGTCATGTTCCCTCACGCCCCCGGCCTCACTAATGTCCCGGCATCACCTTCGACAATTGCCTCGATCTCGGCAAGCGCCCCGATGGCCGCACTTTTCCCGGTCTTCTCCACAAAAGCACAGGCAGCCTCCACTTTCGGGCCCATGGAACCGGCCGGGAACGTGTGGCGTTTCAACTCCACAGGGGTTGTCTCACGGATCAGGCGGGCAGATGGTTTTCCCCAGTCAAGATATACACCGTTCACATCCGTTGCCATCACGAAGAGATCCGCCTTGATCTCCCGGGCAAGAAGCCCGCTGGCAAAATCCTTGTCGATGACTGCCTCAACCCCGGTCAGCTGCTGCCCATCACCCGGTTGGTACATCACGGGGATACCACCTCCGCCGGTACAGATGACGATTGCTCCCTGTTCGAGCAGCCAGCAGATCGGGCGGATCTCAAAGATCTTCCGGGGCCGTGGTGAAGGCACGACCCGCCTGAAAAGTTCCCCGTCCCGGTGAAAAACCCAGCCCTTTTCCGCTCCGATCCGGTCCGCATCGCTCTTTGCATACTGGGGACCGACAAACTTGGAGGGGTGGGTAAAGGCCGGGTCGGCAGGGTCGACCTCAACCATGGTAAGAATGGTAGCGAACGGGACATCCCGGGGAAGCAGGTTCCGGAGTTCCTGCTCGATCATGTACCCGATCATACCCTCTGTCTGGGCATCAAGGACATCAAGCGGATAGGGCTCGACATTCGTATATGCCGCAGCCTGCAGGGCGAGCAGCCCGACCTGGGGGCCGTTCCCGTGCGAGAGTACCAGTTCGTGCTTATGTGCCAGGGGCGCCAGGGCACGGGCAGCCGCACGGACATTGGTACGCTGGCGGTCGGCAGTCATCGGCTCGCCACGTTTCAGGAGGGCATTTCCCCCGAGTGCGACTACGATCCTCATCTATTCTCCCTCATGTTCCGGAAGTATTTAATCGGATCTTCCGGGGACATTTACGGTGAGGAAGGAACAGGAAGGTAATCGAATCCTCATATTCCCATCTTCGCGGGAAGTTCCCGGGCCCAGGCTGCGATCGCTGTCCAGTCCCGGAAGTCACCGACCGGGGACTTCACCTTTTCTGTTATCCATTTCTGGAACCACGAGAGCTTCGTCAGGTCCAGACGGCCGGCAAAGATTGTCGTCGCGAGAGGTGTCAGGGGTTCAAGGGTTTTTTGTAGTTTTTTCATCGCGTTATCCCGGTCAGCAGGATCTTTTCCCAACGGCGCAAGACCAACGGCAAACGCAGCGACCGGTACTTGTGTAAGGGCGACTTCGTACCTGGCAATGAACTTCCCCACGTCGGCCATGATACTTCCCATATAGAATGGTTCCTCGATAACGACTGCATTGTAGCTTTCGAGAGACGACACTGATTTCATTTCCGTCACATCAACGAGATGCCCTGCGACCCGGATTTCTTTTCCAATTGCCTGTGCAATTTCTGTAGTCGATCCCTTCTTCGATGCATATGCGACAAGGATACGTGCCATGAATTTCAC
>DATEXZ010000180.1:0-2572 GCA_035256445.1 Methanoregula sp. | reverse complement strand
CTTTTCATTCTCAGGCACGGAAAGGCAGGCAAGTCGTCCGGTGGACCTGACGATGCCGCACGGGCACTTACCCGCAAAGGAGAGAAAGAGTTGAAACGCATAGCACAGTGGATGAAGGCACAGGAATTCAGCTTCGACATCATCGCGACAAGCCCTCTCCAACGCGCACTGGAGACGGCAACGGTTATTGCTGCTGTGCTCGGCCAGGAGGACAAGCTTACAACCTGGGATGAACTTTCTCCCGGCGGGGATCCCGACACGGTATGCTATAAAGCTGCACAGGAGGGGAATGATGCAAGGGTGCTGGTTATCGGGCACGAACCGGGATTATCTAGGCTCATAAGCAGGATTATTTCAGGGAATCCGGATAGTTCGATGATCATAGCCAAAGGAGGCCTGGCAAAGATCAGGAACTATTCCTTCACGACCCGTCCGTCCGGTGACCTCCAGTGGCTGCTCACGCCCGGGCAGATCCTTTCAATGCGGTAATAAAATACAAAACCTGCACAGTCAGCCTGACGGGCAGGCAGCGTGCTATATCCCCCCATCGCACCCGTGGGAGCTGATGAAATGGAAAATTAAGAACAGTCATCCGGTGTCTGTTCGCTCAACGGCCGTCATCCCTTACCTGCATTTTTTTCCCGCACGCCGGGCACTGGTATACCGAATTGCCACGCCCGTCAGTCCAGACACGGATCATCTGCGTTCCGTTATGGTTATTATCGCAATAGGGTTTCTGGAATTCTGCCATAGGATATCCCTTGTATGAAAAGGAGTGTTGTTGTCAGGATTTATTTTTATTGAACCCGGAGAGTATACGTTCCGGGTTTCTTCGTTCCGGGACCGGTGCCGGAAATACCGCACTCAGTAAATAAAACACCGGTTCCTCCGTTTGTCCATATAGTACGATGGAGAATACAAAACCATGAGGGATTCCGGATGCCTGTTGTAAGGAGTGTAGATATCCTGTCGGTGGCAAAGATTGTTGCACTGTTTGGTATCGTCATGGGACTGGTGTGGGGGATTTTTTACGGGCTTATCGCAGCCTCCATGATGGGACGCTTCGCCCCACTATGGTTTGGAGCGGGGAGCGGGGTTGTCGTACTCGTTGTCATGCCAATTTTTGGGGCAATCATGGGGTTTATCATGGGAACGATCCACGCATTCCTGTATAACATATTTGCGGGATGGGTTGGCGGAATCAAACTGGAATTCCAGCAATAGAAGCGGGACGAATATACACCTGCCTAAACCTCCTTAAAGCCTGAGACACGGTCTGAGTACAGTCTGACATTTTCACTTTCACGCTACGCTTAACCTGCATTCATATTCACGGATTTCCTGTAATCGTGCATGGAGCTTTCCAGCTGCTTTGCTATCTGCCATCACTGCAGCCATGAATGGGTATACTTTGGCTGCCGCGTTGCCAGCCTGCAGCGGTCACGCAAACCGGTCAGGGTACAATGCCCGCGGTGTCACAATAAGGTGAAGCTGGATGCCCGGAACGCAAGATAAGGAAGGGTGCGAACGGTTCATATACAACAAATGGGTGCATCCGGGAATTGGGAAATGAGATATCCTGGACTTGCCTTGACAGGTTCTGTCACGGGAATTCCGATATGGGGGAATAGATATATTCCGTTATGATGAACCCCGCCGCCCCCGATGGGACGCCCCCGCGGCGGATCAGTAACATAAATTCTCTGCAACCTCTTTGCCCCGCCGTGCCTCGGAGAGGCCCTGAGGCGGGTTCCCTCACAATATGATGATCTTCAAGGACCTCTCTTCACATCAGGGCACTCGTACGGAAATTACACCCTTCTACTTCTTTGTGTCCTGCCGGAGCATGACAAAACCTGCGATAATAACAATCATCAGCACCACGCCGGCGGCCAGGATGATGTCCATCATGGACAGCCGATGAACCTTCTGCAGTACTACAGGTATTCTCCCTGTCTGCCCTGCCGTGATGGTAATATTTGTTGTATTGTCCGCATAGTCCTGGAGTCTTACGGAAAGAGTATGTGTTTCTGCTGAAAGTCCGGAGATGGTGACCGGACTTACCCCTTTGAAGTCGTTATCAATATAGATCTCAGCGCCCGCTGGATCCGAAATTACCGCGAGCGAACCTGTAGTGGGAGCCTGTGCTACCAGGATGGCATTGACCGCAGCGGTCTGTCCTGATCCGACAGATACCACCTGGTTCCAGTCATCGTATCCCCTGAGCGAAAGGATCACCTCGTGGTTACCTGGCAGTACATCAGGAATAACTACTGGTGCAGTGCCTCTCGGACTGTCATCGAGAAACACTGCCGCACCTGAAGGAAACGAGGTAATGGCAACTGATCCAAAGGAATGAGTAGGCTGGGTCGTTGGTTCCGTGACGCTCTTTGTGAGTGTCGCCCCGATAGTTGCGGGAGTCAGGGGTTCTGTGATGAAGTCCCTGGTGTAGTCATCATAGCCCGACCGTCTGAGCAGGAGCGTGTGGCTGCCTGTAGCCGTATCCGTCAGCATCACGGGCGTTATTCCTTTCACGACATTATCGATATAGACCGTAGCACCCGGGGGAATT
>DATEXZ010000179.1:0-3641 GCA_035256445.1 Methanoregula sp. | reverse complement strand
ATGAGGATCACCCGCCTCAGGGCCTCTCCGAGGCACGGCGGGTCATGAGGTTGGGAATTTATGTAACCGGTCGGTTGCGAGGGCGTCTTTGGAATGCGGTGAAATTCTTCCTTTATTCAGATGAAAGTAAAGTCTGGAATTTCAGAACGGGGGATTCAAGGAGCGGTTTGTGTTCCAGATACCACTGGATCGGGTTCATATTGAGAGCACAAGCATGATATAACTCAGGCTCGCATTTTTTACCATGCAGTTCAGAGTCATGCTGGTAATCATTGTCGTTCTTTGTGGCGCCCTTGCATCCGCCGGATGCACATTCAGTAAGACATCCCCGGCTGCACCCACACCGGGTTCCGGGACACCGGCCGGGACCTCGACCATTGTTGCAGGATCGGGTCTTACGACCGTCCCCACAGATGTAATACCCAGTTATAACATGGTAACCGTGGATGTCGGGGAAAAGGACTACCTTGGGAAAATCCCCGTCATATTTCAGGGCGGTATCGGTATGATCCACGTGAAGAAGATCGAAGCAAAACTCACGAGAGCTGACGGAACGGTCCAGACCGCCACTATTGGTATCAAGAAAGGGGATCAGATAGAGCTTGATGGAACCAGAGGCGAAGGACCCTTAAGGGGGCCGATTGACCGCATCGAAGTCTGGGTCACCATGGACAATGGTCTGATTTATAAAACGAATGATGAGCTCAGGGAATACCGGACCCGCGGCTGAAAACGGTAGTGTGAATAACCAGCTTTTTTTTTATCGTCACTCTATGCAGATTAACTGGCGGCTGATTCATGCTGCACAAAATTCGTATGCAGCACTTTCTGCGGCATGCGAGCAGGACGGGTATCTTCTCCACCCGGTCAATTCCCCGCAGGATGACGTGACCTGCTACAGTCTCAACTCGATCAATGCATCTCTGTACCGGGACGAGATTACTGCCGCAGACTGCATCACCATAGTCGGTGGCCCGCATGCAACGGCACACCCGCGTGAGACAGCAGAATATGCTGATTACGTGGTTGCCGGTGAAGGAGAATATACCCTTCCCCGCCTTCTTGCACAGATAGAAGGTGGCAGGGACGGGAAGATACCCGGTGTTGCGACAGGTACCTGGTACGAACCGGCGGATTCCTGTGTCCGGCTTGATGCGTATCCGCCCTTTTCCCGGAGACAGGGTTACGTGGAGATCAGCCGGGGCTGCCCGTTTTCCTGCGGTTATTGCCAGACACCGAATATATTCGGGCATTGCATGAGGCACCGGACTATTGACTCGGTTGCGGCGTATGCGAACCGGTACAGGGATTCACGGTTCGTATCACCGAATGCCTTTGCTTATGGCTCGGATGGTATCCACCCGCGCTGGGAAAAAATTGAACGTCTCTTCAAAAAACTGGAGCACAGGATATATTTCGGAACATTCCCCAGCGAGGTGCGCCCGGAATTTATCTGCGAGGAATCGCTAGGGCTCGTCACCAGGTACTGTTCCAACACAAAACTCCATTTCGGAGCGCAATCAGGAAGTAATGTCGTACTGGAGAGACTCAGGCGGGGACACACCGTAGACGATGTGATCCGTGCTGTTGAACTCTGCAACGAGGTTTCGATCACCCCTGTTGTAGACTTTATTGTCGGGCTCCCGTTCGAGACCGATACCGACCAGAAAATGACCCTCGACCTCATCCAATGGGTAGCCCGGTACGGAAAGGTTCATGTCCACCGGTTCCTCCCCCTGCCCGGTACTCTGCTTGCCGGCACCACCGCGCGTTCACTCCTGCCGGAAACCGAAAAAATCTGCGGAAAACTTGCGTATTCGGGTAAACTGACAGGCTCATGGAATGATCCTGAGATAAGGTTTTTTAGACACCCTTCAAATGATATACCATGAAAGATGTGCTATTGATAGCAGATCTCCATGGTCAATTCGGTAAAATTGATTCATTTCTGGATTTGAGTCCGGAAGCGGTATTTATTGCAGGCGATATCACCAATATGGGTCCGGTTGAAACGGTCGATGACGTGTTGTCACGCATTGATGTGCCATGTTTTGCAGTGCCCGGTAACTGCGACCCGCGTGAGATCCTCGAAACGCTCGAACACTCAGACACAGTATGTCTCCATGGCTCCCAGATTAATCTGGGCAGGATAACGATTGCAGGTATCGGCGGGTCAAATCCTACACCCTTCGGTACACCGTTCGAGATGACAGACAAGCAGATAGATGACGTAATGCACACTGCGATGAAAAAGATGGAAAAAACCGTTCACAACGTCCTCCTTACCCACACACCCCCCTATGAAACTCTCGACAAAATCAATGGCGAACACGTGGGGAGCCGGAGTATCCGGAAGCATATGAAGTCCTTTGATCTTGTCTGCTGCGCTCATATTCATGAACAGCGGGGTGTCATGGAAGTAGATGGCGTAAAAATTGTAAATCCCGGTGCTGCCATGGACGGTTATTGTGCGATGCTCCATTTCGGGACAGAGGCACGGGATATCAGGATTGAACTCCTGACCGTTTAGAAAGGAGCAGTTCAAGGTATGAGGCGAGGATCGGCTCGCCATGAACACCAATCTCTTTTGAGATTTTTTCTATCTGAGCTGCCGCTTCGATATGGTCATCGTGCTCAGCCAGTACTTCTATCTCTACAAATGTTCCCAGTTCATCAACAGAATCCAGGGATATCGCAGCAGTGCCGAGCTGGTAATTCTCACGCCATTTATTTACCTCGGCTGTCCGGGTAAACCCGAGACGATCCAGTATCATTTCAAAGACCTCGCCGGATTCGACTGCTGTATTGAGCTCTTCGCGGGCTTTGAGGCCGGATGCCCCGATTTTTGCCCCTTTGTAGGTGATAACCGCATGATCGTCCGTATATCTGACCCGTACCGCCTCATCGGTAACACCAAAATTCCGGTGGGGAGCATTGTAATAAACATCATGCTCATGGTTTCTGCCGGAAAACCGGGCATTGCGCATGACCAGCTGACGGCGTACCGGATCGAGTGATGGAACCCTGACTTTCATTTCAATTTCAAGCATGACTGTGCCACACGTTTATCTGTTTTCGTTGCAATTTAATATAGTCAGGTGAACCATGGCGATACAAGAAGGAGATTTTATTAAACTGAGCTATTCGGGCAGTGTGCATGAAGAGATTTTTGATACCACTGATGAGGCAGAAGCAAAATCTGCCGGCATCCACAGCCCGAACGCGATATATGGCCCGGTCACTATCTGTGTCGGGCAGAAACATGTCATACTCGGTCTGGACGAGGAACTTGTCGGCAAGGAGGCCGGTGCAGTAGGGGACGTTGTCGTTGCCCCTGACAAGGCATTTGGGGATCGCGATCCCAAACGCATCAAATCTTTCCCGAAGAACCAGTTTAAGGAAAAACCTGTCCGCGGGATGCCGGTAAAGATTGAGGAAATGGGAGAAGGAACTGTCGTTGACGTTATCGGTTCCAAGGTAATAGTCGATTTCAATCCACCCCTCGCCGGACAGACCCTTTCTTACCATTACACGATTGAAGAGATAGTTACCGATCCGCTCGAAGAGCTGAAAGGCCTGGTCCGGCTTTACGCCGGAAAAGATATGGAGATCGCAATCGATGACGGCAGGGCAACCGTCAC
>DATEXZ010000178.1:0-16587 GCA_035256445.1 Methanoregula sp. | reverse complement strand
GACAACCTGTCCATTTTACTCTCTAGTGATTCCATGTTTCCATACCGGAGAATTCTCTGATGGTGAAATATCTCTCCTTATTCGTATTTATAGCCAAAGACCCGGGAGTTTACGAACATCCGTCACAGCACGAGATCTTTTGGTGGTTCTGGAACTGTCAGTATTATAAAAAGGAGGAAAAATGGGCACTGCGGAAATCATTATTTATAATATTTCTGGGGCCTTTACACAGCCACTGAGGCATCCCCCGCTAATGATATCCATGGAAATCCGGGGCAATACGAAATATCGGCTTTGTAGAAACCCTGAGTTTTCAAGAATTGTAAAGCACCTGTTTCGGAGGGGACAGTGCCTGTCCCCCCGAACCGCCCCTTCGCTTTGCGATTGTGTCGTATTACATTCTCTGGAGTTATCGCTCCAGGGGGGTGCCACAGCGGCGGGGGCGGAGGCATTACATGCCGTAGCCCCCAAAGAGCGTTAAGAAAAATATTTTGAGGATTTCAACTAAGCCGAAATATCCATTACTGATGTAAGATCGGGATTTCCAGCAGAAGCGAAAAATGAGCCTGAAAAATAACACCGGGATTATTACCAGCGGTGCTGGTACCCGCGCTTCTCCAGAGGGAGACCATCGATCAGAACGCTATTTTCCTCGATTGTTGTGCCGATTATCGTATATGAAACCCCTTCAACCGGGTGCCGTTTGGGAGGCAGGGTAAAGATCAGTTCGTAGTCCCCGCCGCCAAACAGTGCCAGTTCACGTGCCTGGTCCCCGGGAATCCAGGCAGGACGGGGAAGTTTTGCTGAATCAAGGGAAAATCCACAATCATTGACACTGGCCAGATCATACAGCGAAAGGGCGATCCCGTCACTGTCATCCATCATTGCGCTGACTCCTCCCATTCCCAGTCGCTTCCCTTCTTCAATCCGGGGTTGTGGTTCAAAGAGTGCCTTTTCATACTGTAGATACCCATCAAGGTAGGCCTGTGCCTGTCCGGGGGTCCCGGTGATGCAGATGAGGTCGCCGGGGTGTGCACCGGTACGCCTCACAATCCGGTTCCTGTTGACGAGCCCAATCCCGGTCGTCACGACCGTGAGCTCTCCATGATGGTCGATGTCACCCCCGATTATCGCTGCCCCATACCTCCTGCAACAATCCTGTGCCCCCTGCATGACACCGGCCAGGCTCTTCCAGTCATCGAGCCCCACGGCGGTCAGGAGATATTTTGGCTCGGCAGCCATACTCGCAATATCAGAGAGTGTAACTGCAGCACTCATCCAGCCAATCTGCCAGTCGCTCATACCCTCAACAAAATCAGTCGTGCGGTGGAGCATGTCGGTCGTCATTACCATGAGCTGATCTCCGCATGGCACTACGGCACAATCATCCATCGTGTTCTCTCTGCCGACAATTTCTGTTACGACCTTCAGGAGCTCCCGGTCATCCACTCTTGCGCACCTCCTTACCCCGTTCACTCTTGTACTCTTTGAAGATATGCTCGATCATCTCGGATTTCTTTTCCCGTTCGTGATGTACCTGATCTTCCTGCCAGCGTTCAAGGGCTTTCTCAAACATTTCCTTACCGGCAAGCCCCTGCTTTCCCCGTACCTGAACATTTGCATCCTTATCGGAAAGCAGGGGGATACCTGCTTCCCGGAATGCCTTTTTCATTTGCGGGTCACTGTCTGCGAGCGCTGCCGCACCGGTTATAACCGCCCCGACACGGGCTTCTGCAAGGTCCTTTACCACGCTTCTCCCCCAGCCATCAAGACGGGTCACATGAATGATGTCGCCTTCATGTATTCCTGCATCGTCAGTGAGCCTGCGGAGCCCGTCTTTGGTCAGGGTATCCATCACCTTGACCGGAAGCACTTCACCTTCCATCGATAGTTCTGCAAACTGCCTGATGCGCACGAGGCGTTTGGACAGGATCCTGTTTCGCCTCTCCTCCCTGTGTACTTTTTTTTTCAGGCTCTGGATCACCGCATCTTTTTTTACCACTTCGGTATCCTTTGCGAGCTGTGCATCTTGGGCAGTAAGAATCTTCCGGACACGTGCCTGCAGCCTCTGGATTTCATAGTCTTTTTCCTTTATTTCTTCCTGCAGATCTGCAACAAAGGTACGCAGGCGCTTTACCATCCCATCCAGCACCCTGACCTTCTCATCATGTTTTACCTCTACCAGTACGGATGGAACTTCCACAGCCGGTGCCGGGGAAACCGAGTTCATATCACCGATCACCTGATCGAGTGACTGTCCACGGATAACCCGTGCCCGCACTTCATCAAGGTCATGACCGGGAGGGATCCGCTTTATCAGGTTCTGGAACCGGTGACGGTACTGGCGGTATGCGTCCAGGGCAGCAGACAGTGCATCCCGTTCATGATCATTCGCATACGGGAACGGGGCGGTAAGTTCGATCTTTGTCTCAACGCTCACATCCTGCTTCGGGGTATAGGAAACGGCAGAAAAAGCCCGCCGGATTTTCTCTACTGAATGGGGCATCTCCTGCACGTCCGATGCGACAATAATTGGTTTTCCTACCCGGTAGAGCGACTCAACGACATCTCCCATGCTCATCTGCCGTGAACTTGCAAGATGGAGCAGGTTGCCGTCGAGATCAACAGCAGCAACGGCAGTTGTCGTACCAGGATCAATACCGACGATCAGGTACCGGGGTTTAGCCGAGAGGGGGCGGAACTGTATCCGTTCAAGGCGTTTCCCGCTGATCCGCACCTGGATATCAGCGCCACGGTATGTTGAAACCGGGACCTGATCCCGCTTTGCAAACACCCGGAAAGAAACCCTGCTGCACCCCCCAAACGCCCGTGTCACCTTTTTTTCATATCTCAGCCCGGCTGCAACAAGATCCATCTCGATTTCCCGGCCCTTCAGTTGCACCGCCCCGTGGATCTTGCGGACATACCTGTTCTGACTCCACCCGCCCTTTCCCGGCGATCTGTGCCGGCTGACCACAACTTCACTCTCGTTTTCGAATGCGATGACCTCCGCTCCCGCTCCCAGGGACGCAACCTGCGCCGTTGTACGGGCTTCGGCAAACGGATCGAACCTGTTGAAGCTGATGTTATACCGGGCAGCAACCTTGCCAAGGGTCTCCTTGCGTTCCCCTCCTGTCACCTGTACGAGCCGGGTCTGCGTGGGCAGAGCCTGTAAAAAGAAAAAAAGATCGTGCTGGTCAGCGGCAATTTCCTGAAGGCTGTCAACGGCAAGAATATCCGGTTGTTCCTCATTAAGCAGGCGGAAGAGACGAAACAAAGAGACTTCAGACTCACTTTCAATCGTATGTCCTTCCATCCGGACAAGGGCATACATCGGACGGCGGGAACGTGATCGTACTGATCCTTTGATGATATCAATACCAAAGACCCTTACCCGATCACGCATCGCATCGCATCCCCGCGATCATACCTCACCTTGTATTTTCGCTTGAAAAAAGAGAGAATGTTATCAATGTCCCTTTCCAGGATTGATACGGCATTCGGGTGGGTGGTCCCGATCCACTGTGGCCAGTCGATGATAACACACCTGCCTTCCTCCATCATGACATTATATTCAGAAAGATCGGCGTGGATAATTCCCTCGTGATATGCATTGCCCGCGTTTACGAGTATCTCATCCAGGGTATGTTCCGGCTCTTCGAGGCGACAATGGTTGAGATTCGGACCGTTTATCAATCCCATCACAACGGCATTGCGGTTCTGGGCGACAGGAAGGGGGACGCTGACTTTCGGGTGCAGTGTGGTAAGGGCAAGGTATTCGCGTTCCGCTGATCTCCGCGATGCGATCAGCCAGGGGCAATGGCCTTCTTCGGGCATGTAATCCCGGTTCAGCCGTGCTGATGAGAATGACCGTTGTCCGACGCGGTGAAACTTGATGGCAACCGGGCCGAGGCCGAGGGCTTCGTACACGACAGATTCCTTTCCCTCTCCGATTTGTGAACCAAGTGCCGATATGGTCCCGTTCCTTGCGAGGGCTGACAGTGCAAGCGTATCGTAACCGCCAAAGACAAGAGCGTAACCATCGTAAGGCACGGGATTGAACCGGACCATTCCCCATGCAATCAGACGGGACAGGCGGTAATTGACTTCAGATTCTGAGAGCTTGGTTGCCAGTTTAATCTGATCCAGCGGCACCCATGCATACCGTTTCATCCCCCGTTCAAGCGTTATAAGGATGGATTTTTCATATTTGTTCAGGGTGCGGATGCGTTCCGCGGCGACGACCATAAATGTTACAGTGATTATGTGTCAGACTATAAAATCACATCTTAGGTGGCATACCGACCGGTCAACATAACCTTAAACATCTTTGATCGTCCAGATCAGATGGATCGGCGAATGCAGTGTGACAAGTGCAGGCGGGAAGCGGTGCTTTTCCAGGAATACTCCGGGCAACATCTCTGTAAACAACATTTCGAAGCCGATTTTGAACGAAAAGCAAAACATGAAATCCGCAGTCACCACTGGCTTTCCCCCGGCGATCACATCGCAGTTGTCCTCCCGGGCGATGCAAACAGCAGCGCACTCCTTTGTTTTTTAAAAAAACTAACCTCCAGCCGTCGTGATATTCAGATCTCTGCTATTTCAGTCGATGAAGGCAGAAGGGATTATCGAGATCCGGGGATTGCCCAGGGGATCACAGGATTGCCGGGCGTGGAATGCATCAGGGTATCTTTTGCCGAAAAAACCGGGATGACTGCAGATGAGATAGCCGACTGGAAAGGGATCGTCCTTGCCGGCACCTATTGTCGCGTAATCAGGAATTATCTTCTGAACAAGACAGCTATTGAACGCGGGGTTACAAAACTTGCATCGGGTGATGACGTGGATGACATGGCTGTATCAGTAATGAAAAATATTCTGCAGGGAAATCCCGAAATTCTCATCCAGACAGATCGGACCAGCTCAGATAAAATTCCCGTGATCCATCCCTTTATCACAATTCCCAAAAAAGAGGTGGCACTCTATACTGCTCTCTATGCAGGGAGTAATGATATATCCCGGTGTCCTTTCACCAGCGGACCCTTTGAAACGGATGTGCGTGAGATGCTGGATAATTTCACCCTCCGGCACCCGGCCACAAAATATGCACTCATGAACCTGAAAAAAAATCTGGAAAGTACCTGTTTCACAAAGGTTGATTCGGTTCATACCTGTGAGCGATGCGGGGAACCTGCAGAGGGGATATGCGTGAGCTGCCGGATAATCGATGAGGTGACTTCCCATGGCAGTTAGAAGAGGTCGGGTCTGGAGGATAATCCGGAATTCTCCCGGCATTCAAATCTCAATTTATTTTCTGGCATTTTCCCTGCTTGTCGGTGTCAATACCTACATATTTTACTCGTACTATCCACTGCTCGAGAGTAAACCTCTTTCATGGACCGAAGCATTGATGTTTGTCGTCGAATCCATGACAACGGTAGGATACGGCGATTTACTACCCTTCGGAAACGATATCACGCGGTTTCTGGCGATCCAGTTCATGCTATCCGGCGTGATCATGATCTTCATTGTTATCCCGCTTATCCTTGCACCTTTCCTTACTTCCCTCCTTGCCCCTGCACCGCCAAGGAGACTCCCTCACCACCTGTCAGGGCACACCGTTGTCATGGGATATGACGAGCTTACCAGTTCTGTCGTTGACAGCCTCTCCATCTCCGACCACGATATTGTAATTATAGAGCAGGACAAAACAAAAGCCCTTGAAATTGCCACACAATACCGCAGGCGTGCTTACGTGATCTGGGGGGAATACACCGATCCCGGCACATGGTCGGCAGCCTTTATCGATAGTGCACATTTTGTTGTAATCTGCAGGGATGAGCGGCAAACGGCAAACATCGTTCTTGGCATTCGTGAACAGGTTACGGGCAAGATCATTTCGATCGTGGATAAGCTTTCTTTTGAACGGTATCTCCGGTATGCCGGGGCAGATTTCGTACTGTCTCCCAAACACGAAACCGGAAGAATACTGGCACGGCATGCTGTACTCAATCCGGCCGCGGATGTGGAACCGGATATCCCCGGGCTTAACAGGATCAAGATCAATCTCCAGCATGCTCCGGAGCAGGAACTCAGGCTTATCAATATCCCCGTAGCTGTCGGCTGCAAAGCTTCATTCAGATCCCTGAACGATCTTCATCTCTTCGAACGGTTCGGAGTCATCGTTCCGTTTCTCTGGAAGGCAGGGAAATTCATTCCATCACCGGGTAACGAGACTGTTATTGACAACATGACCTCTCTGTTCCTTTTTGGAAGAGCAGAGTCTATTGTCGCAACACTCCGGGAAGAGTTCAGTACTGAGGGATGTAGAGATGCTTTTGCAGTGATCGCCGGTTTCGGGGATGTCGGTGCGGGTGCGTACCAGGAGCTCATCGCATCGGGCGTTTCCTGCATCGTTGTTGATTCTAAACGCCAGGGTATGGAGCAGGTCGTAGGTAATGCTGAAGATGAGACTGTCCTGAAAAAGGCCAGAATTGAGGAAGCACGGCTTTGTATTATTGCTTTGAACGACGACGATTTGAATATCTTTACTTCCCTTATGGCCCGGAACCTGAACCCGTTAATCCGGATCCTTGCCCGGGCAAACGAACCGGCATCCGTTGAAAAACTCTACCGTGCCGGTGCCGATTATGTTGCTCTTCTTCCCATGATCGGGGGCCAGACGATAGCCAGGATCATCCTTGCAGATATCGTTACTATCCTTCTTGACCTTCCAAATGGGGAGATGGTTATCATGAAGCGCGTTGTCAGGTCATATCCTCACACCATTGCGCATTTCTGCAGGAGAACGGGTGTGAGAATCATCGGTATAGAAGGACCTCACCGATGTGTTGTTTCCCCGGATCCAAAGGAGATACCTGCTGAAGGGGAAGATATTATCGCGATAGGAAATAACGAACAATTAAAAAAGTTCATCCGGTTACTATGAACGATATGGTGTGTAAGGAGACGGATCTCGGGTGCAGGATGGGCCAGATAGAACAGATGATCCGTTATGCGTACTGGAACAGCGGGTGCAAGGGAATCGTCATAGGACTGAGCGGGGGCGTTGACTCTGCCGTCGCTGCAGTATTCTGCTGCCGGGCAGTTGGTGGTGACAGGGTGCTGGGGCTCTCTCTTCCCTCTGCAGTAAGTAAACCATCAGATACTGAAGATGCAGCGATGCTTTGCAAAAAGTGGGGGATTGAACACCGGGTAATAAGCATAGAACCCATGCTTGACGGATTCAAAGCCACGCCGGAATTTAATGGTTCACGTTATCTGCTCGGTAATTTTATGGCACGAACCCGTATGGCGATTCTTTATTTTATCGCCAACCGCGATCAAAAACTTGTCTGCGGTACCTCAAACAGAAGTGAATATATGATCGGTTACTGCACAAAGTTCGGCGATAATGCGGCTGACATCCAGCCGATTGTGCACCTCTACAAAACTGAGGTATACACGATCGCTGACGAACTTGGAATTCCGGAAGCAATCATGAAAAAGACCCCATCGGCTGGTTTATGGGAAGGTCAAAGCGATGAAGAGGAGATAGGCCTGTCATATGAAGAGCTTGATGCATCACTCCGGCAACTTGAACTCCAGGGGTGGGAGGCAAGAACACCCCTTGAAAAAAAAGTGCTGGATCTTGTGAAAAAAAGTGAGCACAAGAGGCTTCCGGCACCTAATCTTTTAGCATCACTGAAAAAACCGTAAGGAATTGTTCCGGCTCGTTGAGGAAGGATAGCGCCTCCTCGTTCCCGACCAGATCGTACAGCGGACCTTTGCAAAGCTTATACATACCCTGTGCGCATGTCGCCCCGATGCGCCGTACCGGGGGTAAAGATGGGTAATGTCCATTTTTTTGGATCTTTCCGGAACTCATCACGTAATAAGCGGCGCCGTGATATTTTTCGTACTCCCCGTACTCGCTTTTGAATGCTGTTGAAACAATGTTTGCCATGACAAGAGTGGTATCCCTTGACGGGTTGATGGAGACATGCCCATATTCCGGCGGGATTACCACGAGATCCCCTGCACGTGCTGAGATGAGCACTACATCGTCAAGCTTCCGTGACTGGAGAAGGTAGTGGACCTCGCCTTCGATTACTTCATAGATCTCCGGGTACCCTGTGCCTGCCGGATTCTTCGGGTGGTAATGTCCTTTGGTCTTTACCCATTCTCCACAAAGATCCCGTGAAGGAATGACGGTAAGATCATACCTGAGCTGATGGTGATGGAGCCAGCTCCAGTCTTCATCAGACTTTGCAAGATCCCTGTACATGTAATAGAGCGGTCCGCTACATTCGCACGAAGGAAAGGCCAGGACAGATCGCATTTCCTCAACTGTCCGTTCCGAAGGCCGGGGAAGCTCTCCATTCCATCCAAGCATTACTTCTTCCTTCGCACTCTGAGTAAATAATACCCGGCGCCACAACCTATAAGAGCAATGAAGCCGGCGGCTGCCAGAACCTGCATCAATCCACCGGAAGCAGGTTTTTGCAGGACCTTCACCGGCACGCTGAAGGAATCTGAAACCTGGCTGTTGTCCAGTACATCACGATATCGCACCTCGGAATCGAGGATGTACTCTTTCACAGCGGCAGTATCATCAACACTAAACTGGTACCGGGCGATACCTGTTTCACCGGGTTTCAGGTCACCAAGGTACGCGGTGTCGTCAGTGCTTGTAAACGGTTTTACTGCCGAGAGCCGTGCCTGGGCTTTATAGGCTGTGGCAGAGCCAGTGTTCATGTAGGAAACCTGGATCACGCCCTCGGATCCCTGTACCACCTGTACGGTCTCTGAAGTAAAGGTAATTTTTCCGCCCAACGGCACACCGAGAGTTTCGGCTGCCGAGCTGACTACGTCCCCGTCACGGTTCTCATACGTGACCACGACATCCACCGGATACGTCTGTTTTTCCGCATCACCGGAAACTGAAATCCTGTATCTGCAGGTGACAGTCCCATTACGGGGAAAATCCCCGATAAAGACAGTGTTGTCTGTGGGGATCAGCGGGCTGCCCCCGTTACGGATAATCTTTACGGATGCCTTTTTACCGTCCTCAAACCCGGTATTTTTTATCTTCAGGTTCAGGTACCCTTCTCCCCCGACATTAAGGTTTTCCGGAATGGCTTCCAGGACCTCGATCTTCACCTGGGGCTTGATCCTGATAGTAATCGGAACGGTCTCTGTCTTTTGCTGGTAATTAAACTGGATATTGTCCGTGCCGGCCTGTTCTGATGAGGCGAGATACGTGTAGCTGATGGTGAGTGGCAACTGGTATTCGCCCCCGGTTGCATCGGCCGTGATCTTTGTTGTGATCGCCACGGTTGCCATGCCCTGGCTTTTTATATCCCCCACGGTCTGGGGGTCGCTCCTGACAATAACAGGGGCATCCCCCGCTGACAGTCCTATAGTAACACCTTTTGCCGTTGTAGGAAGATCATCTTCAGCAATCGATCCCTTCAATACGAATTGCAGGCTCTCGACCCCGCTGTTCCGGACAGTTATCTGCAAAATGGCATCCTGTCCGGATGTGAACTCGTTAGTACCTGCCAGTGCTGCCGACATCTGAGGACTTCCCCCAAGATAGGTGGTTACCCCCGCAACTGGCATGCAGAACCATAGCATCAGTACAAGAAAAACAATAAAAGCTCCAGAATATTTCATCATCAATCACTTGTTGTTATTGTTATAACAACATTTAATAGTGCAGGATATAAAGGGATGTTTCAATGAAACTGCCGTCAGGAGATGCATCCCGGGTTATTGATTGTCTCAAATCGCTCGGTCTGACGAAATATGAAGCACTCGTATATATTGCACTCCTGAAGGTATCAAGTGCCTCGGCAAGCGGGATTCACGAGATTTCCGGGGTCCCCCGGGCGTCGGTATACACGGTAATCGATCAACTGCTGGATAAAGGTCTCGTTTCTGTTTCCCAGTCCACCCCGAAACGTTTTGCTGCATTTCCCCCGGAAGACGCCATATCCCGGCTGATGGGCCATATTGAAAGAGATGCACAGTATACACGTGATTCCTTATCGCTGATATATCGGGAAAGGACGAGCCCGGGAACCGGTAGTGAGGATCTGATCTGGAATATTTATGGCATTGAAAATATCAGAAAGAGTCTCATCCACCTTATATCCGGTGCAAAGAAAGAGATCAGGATTGTCGCTCACCCCCGGATTATTTCACCTGGTGTCAGACAATCACTCACCGCAATGGCAGTCGATGTCAGAGTCGAGATTATCACGCCTTCATGGGAAGGAGATTCCCCCTTACCTGAAAGAATGCAGGTGCATATCATAAAACATCCGGACATCCCCAAAGAAACTGATATGGCCAGAGACATGATGGCGGGAGGTGTCTGTATCGTTGACGAGAGAAGAGTCCTGGTTTTCATGGGTCTTGGAGAGGTGGACGCGGTGGGGCTGTTTTCTGAATCCGATGGATTCATCCGTTTCTTTATGCGTTATTATAATCTTATTTTCGACTGGGCTAAAAAAACCGCATAAACAGAGAAATTCACTAACAATTCCGGATCTCTTCCATCTCGGATATATCCATCAGGCCTTTCATCGCCTGAGTCTGCACCCAGCAACCCCCTTCCCTTATTGCAGCCATTGCGTTTGTGCCACCGACGGCCGCTATCGCAACAAACTGGGGGCTCACCGGTACACCGAGGAGCGCAAGGTTGGGTATGCCGACTTCGAGAATTCCGGAAAGACTGCTGTTTGACAGTTCATCCAGTACCATACCGACCTGTGGTTCGGCTTCCATATGGAACTCCCGAATGTTCGCAAGGATTGCCCCGCTTCCCGTTCGCATCACACTGGTAACTGAGGTTGTTTTCTGGGAGATAAGCACCTGAAGAGGATCGATAGTCGTGTGCTCATACAGGATCATATGGGTAAACCTCAGGGGTGTTCGTTTTTCGATTTCGACAACACCCCCTCCGATAGGGGTAATAGGAATACCGCGACGGATCAGGAGACCATCGAATGTTATACTGCAGAGAGTGGAGATGCCGGTGAACCCTTTTGGTACAACATACTCTTCAACTCTCTCCCCGGATGAGAAAAATTTAACACGCCCGCTTACCGTGACACCGGTCTTGTAGGCATCCTTAAGCATTGATATCGCAAAATCAAGGTCTTCATTTTTTATTACGGACAGGTTATAAACGACATTCCCCTCGTTTGAGACCGGATCATACGTCACCTGCATCGCGTAATCTTCAATGCTATGGTTGACAAATTTGAGGGGGACGGTCATTATAGTAATTTCAGACATCGCAATAGAAAAATTGTTCTATAAGACCATGGCAATTTATTTATGATGGAACACGATATGCGGGAGAAAGCCAGGAATGCAATGCGACTCATTCTTGAGGCAGCCCGTTTTGAGGTTGAAGAGGTAGACGAACCCCTTGATCTTTCTGCGGTACGCGACGAAACCTGCCTTCTGGTGCTCTGTTCAAATGACAGTGACCTTATCGGGCAGTTCGATAAAACAAATTACAGCCTTATGATCGATGATCATGAGATGTCCTGCAAGAAACTACTTTTTTCTGTAGACAAGGAAATCGTTACGGAGAACTGCATCCAGTGGGGCATTGATGAATTTGTGAGGTATACGGGTGAAGCTGTCCTCGCCGACATCCTTGACCGCGAACTGGCGCTGGATCTGACTCCTTCGAAAGGAAAGAAAATAACCCCGGCTGCACCCACAGGGCCGGCAGAAACACAGAAAGAGGAGCATTCCGGTATCATTATCCCGCACTACCCGGTGAAGATCACCGAACAGGCAGCAATGCGAATCGGGGGCGTTCAGGGCGCTGCAAAACTCCGGTTCATACCGTATTATCTTTTCCATTACACGAGTAATGGCGAACAGGTCTACAAGGACCGGAGAATTCCCTTTGATGCGGAAGGCTGGGGCGCAATAAATGCGATCAACGGGATAAAGATCGAGCTCGATCAAAAACTGGTCGAGGAAAATGAAGTCCCCGCAGGTGCGGAGGTCTCTGATCCCCATATCAGAAAAGACGAGGCTACGGAGCGGATTGTCAGCGAGCTGATAGACCGGCTTACCCAGAAAGTACGCATCAAGCAGGAAAAGGGTGATGCCATCTTCTACGAAGAAAAGATCCTTAAGCCCGATAAGAAAAATATCACGGTTGATACCCAGCAGGTCTACATTCCGGTCTGGCAGATACGGGGCAAAAAGATCATTGAGATCAATGCTTTTACCGGTGAACTGCTTTCAGAACCCATGGACGAGGGCGTTGAAATATTTTAACAGGGGAATCCGAGACAGATGCCTTTTCCCGGGAGGATTCTGAAGCAAGAGTATGAGGGGAAGATTCGCACTAACTTTTTATTCACAAAGACCAGTCGCATGGCAGGCCTCAGGAATTCTCCATGATAACTGTCCTCGGGGGTGGGCCGGCAGGCAGGATTGCATCGATCCGGCTTGCCAGTGCCGGAAAAGAAGTTCAGCTCATTGAGCAGGGGGGGATCGGGGGGCAGTGCCTCCATTTTGGATGCATGCCTGTCTGTGCGTTGAATGATATTGCCCGCATGATGCATTCGACACGGACGTACAGGGACATGGGGATTTTCGATTCGGTTCCCCGACTGCATTTTCCGACTCTGCTGCATGAGATGAAAGGGATCCAGCGAAAAATTGCTTCCATTCTCGATAATGAAACCAGAAGTGCTGGTGTAGACATCGTCTACGGACGAGCTGGCAGGTTTGAAAAGGACCGTATTTTCCTGGATGACGAAGAGATCGATGCCGGGCATGTTATTTTAGCCACGGGATCACGCCCGTATATTCCCGATGAAAAAGGCATCGACCTTCCTGGCATTTATACGCCGCATTCCCTGTGGGACATGAAGGAGCTTCCCGATACGCTGACAATTGTCGGATGCGGAATAATGGCGGCGGAATTTGCCTATATCTTTAAAGAATTCGGCAGCAAGGTAACCCTGATCTGCAGGAGTGCTTTTCTGAAGAGTCTTGATAATCATCTCCGTGCACTTGCCCGGAAGGAACTTCAGGGTGTGGAGATACGGGAGAATAGCAGTATCTGTTCATTTAACGGTGACCCGGACGTTGCCTCAGTGCACGTGAAAACCAACGGACAGGATCTTTCCCTCAGGACTGATGCAGTGTTACTCGCCACGGGTCTCGTGCCCCGATCCGAAAAGCTGAACGGGGTTGTGAAGGGTCCGGCAGGAGAGGTCATTGTCGATGACCGCATGCGTACAAATATTGAGAACGTATATGCAGCCGGTGATGTAACCGGACCGCCGTACCTCACGCCGGTTGCCCGCCACCAGGGCCTTGTCGCCGCTGATAACATCCTTGGAAAAGACCGCAGGATGGACTACCGGTATATCCCCCAGTCTGTCAATCTCACCAATGAACTCGCTTTCTGCATAACCAGCGATGAAGGCACGGCGAAGCTTACCATCCCCGGTCCTGCCGGCCCGGGGACCTTCTGGTCCGTTCCTTCAGGAGAGACTGGACTGGCAAAGATCATGGCAGATCCGGATTCCGGGGAGATACGGGGTATATGCAGTGCCGGGCCCGGAGGGGGGCTCATTGCAGGCTATATGGCCTTTCTTATGAAAAGAAATTTCTCTGTCCACGATTTTGAGGAGTTTATCGAGGTCCATCCTTCAACCGATGGCGTTTATGGTCTTGCAAAATACACATCGGAACTATTGAAAAAGCATACCTGACGGGAAGATTTTGCTGCATCTTTTCTGGCTTAGTAGAAACGGGCATGAACATGAATGGTTCTCACCCCACCATGAAAAATTGTGAATGTACGAATGGCATTCATAACAGGCTTTTGAGAGGTCAGGGGCGGAGTTTTCAGGGTAATTGAAGCGCCGCGGGGGCGTCCCTTCGGGGGCGGCGAAGGTCATCGCATTAGCGGGATTGGCACTTCCCAAGAGTACTGGAGATGTGTAATTTTTTCATAGGAAATCCTCAAAATTTTTTTCTTAACGCTCTTTGGGGACTACGGCATGTAATGCCTCCGCCCCCGCCGCTGTAGCACCTCCCACTGGAGCGATAACTCCAGAGAAGATAATACGACATAATCACAAAGCGAAGGGGCGGTTCGGGGGGTACTGTCCCCTCCGTAAACAGGTGCTTTACAATATGTTGAAAACTCAGGGTTTTTACAAAGCCTCTTTTCTTTCTTTTTTTCTTCTTGTTACCGCTAAAAAAACCCGGCTATACTTCGCCGTCGCTCCCTGCTGAAGGTATTATTACTTCCTGAATCGAATATAACTGATACATCCCGTTCTGATAACCAGGTGCCTGTCAATGACCAGTCCTCAAGATAATCTCGCATTTGACCAGACACGACTTGATAAAGTGCGTGCACTGAAAGATAAAGGAATCACCATTTTTCCGTCTTCATTCGACAGGCAGCATACGGTGCTCGAGATTAAGACCCGTTATGCTGATATCACTCATGACAAGAGTGCTGAACCGGTGTCGACTGCCGGAAGGATATACATTGTAAGGAACCATGGGAAAACCCTCTTTGCCGACCTCGGGGACGAGACCGGAAAGATCCAGCTCTATATCAGGAAGAACGATATCGGGGACGAGCAGTTCAGTCTGTTCAACCAGTTCATCGAACGGGGGGATATTATCGGGGTTACCGGTCATATTTTCCGCACGAAACTGGGAGAGATTACCATATGGGTGGATACCTTCACCCTCCTCTGCAAGGCGGTATGCTCCCTCCCTGAGAAATTTCACGGGCTCACGGATGTCGAAAAACGCTATCGCCAGCGATATGTTGACCTTATTGTTAACGAAGAGAGCCGGCAGACATTCCGCACCCGGAGCCGGATCATCTCCCTGATCCGGAGGTATCTTGATGATCATGGGTTTCTGGAATTCGAAACCCCGATCCTCCAGCCGGTGTATGGTGGGGCAAATGCCCGCCCGTTCACATCCTATCACAACTTCCTCGATCAGAAGCTCTTTCTCAGGATTGCACCCGAGCTGTACCTGAAACGGCTGATCGTCGGAGGATTCGAGAAGGTCTTTGAGATTGCGCGGAATTTCCGGAACGAAGCAGTTGATACCGATCACAACCCGGAATTTTCCATGGTGGAAATTTACTGGGCGTACCGGGATTTCGAGGATATGATGGACCTGACTGAAGCAATAATCTCCTCTATCGTCCTTGAGATCCATGGAAAATTTGAGATCCCCTTCGAGGACACCACCCTGAATTTCCAAAGGCCCTGGAAGAAACTCGCCATGGTGGATGCAGTAAAGGAATATGCCGGAATCGATATCTATGCCCATACCGTCGAACAACTCCGTGACCTTGCACAGCAGAACAAGCTCGAAGACTGGGAGAAATCAAAAACCCACCGGGAATTCCTTGTCCAGTTCTTTGAAGGGCTCGTGGAGGAAAAACTTATTCAGCCGACATTCATCCACGACTACCCGGTCGAGAATTCCCCCCTTGCAAAGAGGCACAGGACCAAAGAGGGATTCACCGAGAGGTTCGAACTGTTCATTCATGGCATGGAGGTAGGCAACGGGTTCTCGGAGCTCAACGACCCGGTCGATCAGAAGGCACGGTTCGAGGAACAGGATGAGAAACGGCGTCTGGGGGATGTCGAAGCCCAGATGATCGATTACGATTTCATCAACGCTCTCGGCTATGGCATGCCACCAACGGGCGGTGTGGGCATTGGTATCGACCGGCTCGTCATGCTGTTAACCAATAATGTTTCAATAAAAGAAGTGATTTTATTCCCTTCGATGAAGAAACTGCAGGAAGAAGGAGAGGACCTGCCTGTAGTGGATGCACCGGAAAAGAAATAGTGCCCTTTTTTTCATGAAGGTTCTCCTGGTCCCGGTAGCCAGGGATACGCAACAGTGGGATCAGAAAGGATTGTCATGAATTGCATTTTGCATGCAAAAATGATGCAGTACTGGCAAAATGTTGCCCGGTCACGCATGTCATCCGGCTTGTTGCAGTTCATAAAATTAATGCGATCACGGGAAGATGTAAAGGCAGGGCAGATTCCATGACAACAATTACTGATGAATTCATGCGGCAGATGATGGCACAGACAAAAGAATATTGCGTCGTTATCCTGAAAGCCGGCCCGAACCTGCATAAAGAGGGCGCCATGAAGACCATCTGGGAACACGCGAGGCGGAATTTCGCCCTCCGCGAAGAGGGAGTACTCTCAATCGTCTGTCCCGTTGCGGATGGCAGCGACGTAAGCGGGATCGGGATCTTCAATGCCGGGATCGACAGGGTCAGGGCGATCATGGACGGGGACCCGGGCATTCGTGATGGTGTGTTTGTTTATGAGGTCCACCCGTGCCGGAGTTTCCCGGGGGACTGCCTGCCGCAATGATACTTGCGATAGCCGGATAGTGAACTGCTTATCTTATCGCACAAGTGGTATTGGTGACAGGAGAGAGGCCCAGCTTTACTAAAAAACATCATATCGTCAGTGACATGAATTGCTGAATTTTTGGCTCTGTAGAAATCCTGTTTTAAAG
>DATEXZ010000177.1:0-3619 GCA_035256445.1 Methanoregula sp. | reverse complement strand
CGTCATTGCGTACGGGGACGGGTATTCTGTCTGCGATAACTGCCGCAAACCCAATCGCCTTGACTATATCAGCAAGCCCCCTATCGCAGAATTCCACAGGGATCTGGCAGCCTGGCTCAACATGGATACTGTGAGAACAGTACCGGGAGCACGGCGGGGGTTCCAGGCAGTGTCCCACACGTACGTGCGCAAAGGGGACCCGGTGCTGCTGACCTCACTCTCCCACTATACAGAATTTCTTGCAGTAGAAGAGGCCGGAGGTATTCCGAGGGAAATTGTGGCAGATGCAGATCACCGGGTCACTGCAGATGCAACAGCAATGAAGATCGAAGAGGTAAAGCGGGAATTCGGCAGAGTGCCGGTCCTTGCCTTCATCGATCACGTCGATTACCAGTATGGGAACATGCATGACGTAAAGGCGATTGCCGGAGTCACCCGCCAGTATGATATCCCGATACTGTACAACGGTGCCTATACGGTAGGCATCCTCCCGGTGGATGGAAAAGATCTCGGTGTTGATTTTGTTGTCGGGTCCGGGCATAAGAGCATGGCCGCTCCCGCACCATCAGGAGTCCTTGCCACTACACAGGAACGGGCAACAGAAGTCTTTCGCACAACATCAATTGTCGGAGATGTCACCCAACGGAAATTCGGGATCAAGGAACCGGAGATGATGGGCTGCACGCTGATGGGTGCCACCCTCGTTGGCCTTATGGCTTCATTCTCTCATGTGAAGGAGAGGGTGAAAAGGTTCGATCGGGAACTGGAAAACAACAGGACCGTGATGGAGGCCTTACTATCGATAGAAGGAACAAAAGTCCTTTCTGAATACCCCCGCAGGCATACCCTGACACGGGTAGATACCCTCGCATCTTTCGACAAGGTAGCAGAATCCCATAAAAAACGGGGATTTTATCTCGCAAGTGCGCTTGAAGATAAAGGAATTACCGGCGTGATCCCCGGTGCAACAAAGATCTGGAAATTCAATACTTACGGGATGACAGCAAAACAGGCTGGGCATCTCGCTGACGCTTTTGTAGCTATAGCCCGGGAAAATGGTCTGCCCGTTACATAAACTTTTTTTGATTTTTCTATCTGAAGTCACCCATTCTACAAATCATTGGTATTGTCATTCGGGGTTTGTATAAGTCTGGATGAACCAAGATCTCACAAAGTATGAGTATCCCCCGCCTCAGGGCCTCTCCGAGGCACGGCAGGGCAAAGAAGATGTTCAGAAGATTTTTCAGTCATTGACCCGCCGCGGGGGCGACCCTTCGGGGGCGGCGGCGTTCATCATAAAAGTAATCTTGGAAGTATGAATATATCCCCATATTTCCTCACGTTCAACTTTCACTAAACGGGATGCAATTCGTTGTCCAAATCTCACCCTTAAAACCATTCTCATGAGGGCTCCCGCCTCATGGCCTTTTCGGGGCACGGCGGGGCAGGGAGGTTTTTTGAATCTTTGAACCGATGTCGCCTGGGTAACCCCATCCTGGGTCGCCGACATTAATTGCATAGTGGTAGAAACAGAGTGACATGAGAGTCACCGCATCAGAACACTCTGATTCTCATGCCGGAAACCGGATACCTGGACCGGGTATAATTTATTATCCTGCAATGCCCTACGTTCGATCGGTTTAAGCAGGGTTGCTTATATTCCCTGGTTGTGGGTAAAAAGATGTTTGAAAAATTAGATCTGACAAAGACCATCGACGATAAGACATTTGATACATCTCTGCCCCTGTTAAAGGAAAGGCTGGGCATTCTCCAGCGCACGTTGCGCGACCAGAACATCCCGACCATCATCATCATAGAAGGATGGAATGCAGCCGGCATCACCCTGTCGACCCACGAAATAATCCGGTCGCTTGATCCACGGGGATTTACCCTTCATGCAACGGATAAACCAACTGATGAAGAGCGTGCGCATTCATTCATGTGGAGATTCTGGATAAAAACTCCGGCGCTGGGTCGCATTGGTATCTTTGCCCGAAGCTGGTACAGCCGGGCACTTGCCGAAAAACTCTCCCGCGTCAGCTGGAAAAAATCGCTGAAAGATGAAATAATTTCAATCAATAATTTTGAACGCCAGCTGTCAGACAGTGGTGCGATTATCATCAAGTTTTTTTTGCATATCGGCAAGGAAGAACAGAAGATACGGCTCCTGGAGCGCGAGAGAAACCCTCTAACTGCATGGCTGGTAACCCCACGGATCTGGGATTTCCATCATCATTACGAGACCTATCTCCCGATCATCGACGAGTTCATTGAGCACACCGATACCGCTTATGCCCCCTGGCATGTTATTGAAGCGACTGACCGGAAGTATACCATTCTTAAGGTGTATTCTTATCTGGTGAAAACCCTCGAAAAAACGCTTGAAAAAAGAGCTGCCCCACAATCGAGAGAACGATCGGGAAAAGGAAAATCCAGGACTATTGCCAGTTTCCCGAAAACTACCGTCCAGAGAAAATCTTCGGCTGGTTCGTCCCATTCCAGAGAAGAATGCCAGAGGATCCTTGACAGTCTCCAGATTGAGATGCTCGAGCTCAACTATCTCCTTTTTAAACGGAAGATCCCGTTCATCATTGTCTTTGAAGGGTGGGACGCGGCCGGAAAAGGCGGAAACATCACGCGTCTGGCACGCCACATGAACCCTCTGGGATATCACGTATTACCCGTTTCGGCGCCGAACGATTATGAAAAAAATCACCATTACCTCTGGAGGTTTATCCGGCATTTCCCGAAAGCCGGGCATGTTGCTATTTTCGATCGCTCCTGGTACGGGCGGGTCCTTGTCGAGCGGGTAGAAGGACTCTGTCCGGAACCGGAATGGCAGCGGGCTTACCAGGAGATAAATGAGATGGAGCAGGACTATGTTGCCAGCAGCGGCGGGGGCATCATCAAGTTCTGGCTTGAGATCGATAAAGATGAACAGCTGAAACGGTTCAGACAACGCGAAGCTGATCCCCTCAAGCAGTACAAGATTACTGAAGATGACTGGAAAAACCGGGAAAAATGGGATCTCTATGAACCATCGGTCAACGACATGCTGGCACGAACCAGCACCCGTAACGCTCCCTGGATTGTCATAGAATCCGATGAAAAATGGTATGCACGGGTCAAGACATTAAAAAATGTAATCCGGTATGCCGGTGACCTTCTCTAACAGTATTCCGGCTCATAAAAGAAAGGAAGCAGGGATATGATGCGAGGGTCAGGAAATACATTGTTTATCCGGGTTCCGGAATCCTGGCACGTTCCGGAAAGTTATATGTTTCAGGAATTCAGTGCCCGGATAAGACTTTTCCCTGAAAAACATTCGTTAGTATGAAAAGCACTGCATTGCATCGGTGCTTTGCACCAATTTATAAACAAACGACAGCAATACTGCATCAGTCACTATCTATAGACCTGCAGGCAGGGGAAGACTCATGTATAAAGTACTGTATGTTGATGACGAACCTGTTCTTCTTGAAATCGCTAAGATTTTCCTGGAGAAATCCAAAGAATTCAGCATCGACATAACTACTTCGGCAAATGAAGTCCTGAAATCAGACAAAATAAAAGCGTATGATGCCATTATCTCCGATTACCAGATGCCGGGAATGGATGG
>DATEXZ010000176.1:0-3154 GCA_035256445.1 Methanoregula sp. | reverse complement strand
CCATCGTGCCCAGGAGCTTGCGGAAAACATCATCGATACGGTACGGGAACCTCTCGTCGTCCTCGATCCCGGGTTCAGGATCGTTTCTGCCAGCCGGTCCTTCTATTCCACCTTCCGGACAGTTCCCGGGGAGACAACCGGGCGCTCCCTCTTCGAGCTGGGCGACAGGCAGTGGGACATCCCTCGCCTCCGGGAACTTCTGGAAACCGTCCTGCCCGAAAATACCATCTTTGAAGACGTAGAAGTAGTACATGAATTTCCCGGGATAGGAGTGCGGAAGATGCTGCTGAACGGCCGGCAGGTACTGAGCGACAGGGGCGAACCCCGGTTCATTCTTCTTGCCATGGAAGACATCACTTCCCGTGCACCAGCACGGCGGACTATCAAAAAAAGGCGGGGGGACTGAGGTGGCGCCCAGGACAAAAAACAAAAAAAAGAAGGAAGATACGGGTACTCTCCGCAACAAGGCCGAGAAAACACTCGCGGGGCAGCCAGAGGGATCTTCAGCAATGGAAGGCAGGACGCAGGAAAAGCTTATCCATGAACTCCAGGTCCACCAGATCGAACTCGAAATGCAGAACGAGGCACTGCGTGAAGCCCACCTGGCCCTCATGGTGTCACGGGACAACTATCTCGACCTGTATGAATTTGCTCCTGTCGGATACCTGACCATTACCAGCAAGGCGGTCATCAGGGAGGCCAATCTTACGATCGCAGCACTCCTCGGCGTTGCCCGCCGGGACCTTATCAAAGACCGGTTCAGGAAGTTTATTGCTCCGGAAGATCTCGAGTGCTGGGACCGGCACTTCCTTGCTGTCATGCGGAGCGGGGAGAAGCTGACCTGCGATCTCAGGCTCCTCAAAAGTGACGGTTCCCTGCTCTCCGCACGGCTTGAGAGTATCCGTACAGAGAGGGAACATGAGGAAACGGTGATCCGTATAGCCATCAGTGATATTACTGCACAAAAACGTGCAGAAGAAGAACTGATTGACCGGAGCGGGAGGATAGACGCGTCAAATATCAATCTCACTGCAGTCAGCGAAGAATTGCAGCGAAACCAGGTGCGGCTCAGCACGTTGCTTGAAGAGAAAGAAGTGCTGCTCTCCGAGGTCCACCACCGGGTCAAGAACAATCTCGCGGCATTCATATCCCTTCTGGCACTTGACGGGACCTATGAAGAAACCCCGTCCGGCCAGAGGCTGAAAAAGGACCTCCAGAACCGGGCACGGAGCATGGCACTTATTCACGACACCCTGTACAAGACCAGGAATTTCACCCATGTGAACATGAGCCTGTACCTCACCAAGCTCTCCGAGCAGATCGCAGGAACGTATCACTCTGATAACATAATCAGCATCATCATAGACGCAGAAGGCATCAACCTCGACCTTTACCGGGCAACACCCTGCGGGCTGATCGTCAACGAACTCGTCACCAACTCCTTCAAATATGCATTTCCGCCATCGTCTGACGGTGAGACGGTCCGGCACGAACCCTGCACTCTCCGGATCTCCCTTACCCTCGCCAAGGGATACTACAACCTCATCGTCGGAGACAATGGTGTCGGGCTGCCACCGGATTTCGACCCCTTAACCGCCACGTCTCTCGGTCTCAAACTCGTGAACTTTATCGCCAGGCACCAGCTCAAGGCGAAAATAAAAGTGAACACTGCGAAAGGGACAGAATATTCAATCCGGTTCAGTGAACAGACGATTGTGCCGGAATAATCCTGAAGGCCAGCTCTTTTTTGTGAGGGGGGCGTGTCCCAACACATCGTGTTCCGTAGGGTTATTTCAATGTGGGCCGGAGCCTGTGATACCGTGCTGTCCTGGCAATGGTTTCGCCCGTACGACCCCGAATGGAAACCCGCAGGTATCGTTCAATCTATCGGCATCTCTGTGCGTGTTTTTAAAAATTTTCCCTCATGAAGTCTATCCGGGAGTTTTCTTTAAAAAAGTGTTTTTACATTCAGTAATCAGGTGACACCATGTTAGAGTGCAATCCCCGCAAGGTGCAGGATTACCACAATGATCACACCCACCAGGCCACCAATTGCAGAGACCAGAACAGTGACCCAGTCGATCGGGATATCAGGAGCCCCGAAGAGGCCCATGACATGAAACACGTTTAAGAGAAAGAGGATGATAATCCCGACGATAGCATTGATGACCAGTGCAACGAACTTTTTCAGGAGGAAATAAATAATAACTGCCACCACAATGGCGAGAATGATAACGGCAACAGAACCCACAATATCCATGGTCTAGCATACCTTCGATTCCCGTATTAATATCTTTGTGTGAAAAATAAATTTTGAACTCACCCGACCCATTTCTTCTTCGTTCAACAACATATCTGCGTATGCGGGGCAATCGCCT
Organism: Methanoregula sp.; assembly: GCA_035256445.1. Taxonomy (GTDB): domain Archaea; phylum Halobacteriota; class Methanomicrobia; order Methanomicrobiales; family Methanospirillaceae; genus Methanoregula. The sequence goes on along the minus strand of DATEXZ010000176.1, from coordinate 776 downwards.
GGCAGTCGGTTTTTTATAGTTGATGATATAAGGACTTCGTGTTACCATGGCCATGTTCCCCGGATGACGAGAGGAACTGGTGCCAGGTGAAAAAGAGCGGAAATAGTGAAAAGGAGGTTATAAAAAATGGTATCTGTGAACTGGGCTGCGATGGGAATAGGAGCGGTAATAGCATTTCTGATCGGTTGGTTCATCTTCGGTCTGCTGGGTGCGGTAATACTTGCCATCATTGCGATGGTAGTACTGGGGATCATGAAATTTTAGGTGAATATCTCCCTGACCTTCCGGTCCGACAACTTCAGGACGATCCCATGATTCGCCTTGTATATACCGGCAGATAGTGAGGAATTTTCATACAAGACAAACCCGATTTTTATTACGAAGATGTCCGGGAGATGACGTGATGTCCCTCCCTGCAGCATTCATTGTGTCAGGATAGGGTAACAAACTCAGCCGGCGGCGCTTGCTGTGCTATTAAAGCATCTGCCTTTCCTGAAAAAAATCACCGGTTCTTCTGAGAAGACACCGATAATTTGGGTTCAATAGAAACACACATGAACGGGAGTTCACACCCGAACCATGAAAATCATTAAACCATGTAATTCAATGAGGGCTCCCCGCCTCAGAGCCTCTCTGAGGCACGGCGGGGCAGTGCGGTGTTTACAAATATGCTTATAGACACTGATCCGCCGCGGGGGCGCCCCGTCGGGGGCGGCGGGGTTCATCGCAAATAATTATGAGGAATAAACATTCCATTACTCACATCCGTTTAATTT
>DATEXZ010000175.1:0-3808 GCA_035256445.1 Methanoregula sp. | reverse complement strand
TACTCCAGGGGTGGTTTTGATGAAAAGGATCAGCACCGGCTCGCAGCACTTTTCAGGGAACTCGATGCGAAAGGAGCAAAGATCATGCTCAGCAATTCCGATCCCCGGAACGGGAATTACCAGGATACCTTTTTCGATGATCTTTTTGACGGTTACACAATCGGGAGAGTTCCCGCACGGCGGATGATCAACTGCAACGGTACCCGCCGCGGAAGTATTGATGAACTGATTATTACTAATTATGACCATGAGAAGAGATAGACTGGCAGATCGGATTACCGGTTACAGCAGGGGTGCATACTCATCAATATGTTCACTGACCCGGTTGCCAAGGTGGTCAACGAGGACCTGCTTTAAGGGAAGGGAAAAGGGGGTAATCAGGGTGTATTCCTGCGCTGGGGTGGAGATTGTCAGCTGGTAATCGACACGATACCGGGCTGCAGCGGGTTCAAGAGGATAGAGGGCGAAGAGGATCGAAAGCCAGCGGGAAGAGCGTGAATCTGTGCGAACCCGGGTGAAAACAACCTCCTCAATATCGTTAAAACGTAGTACCCATGCATCTTTTTCCTCACGAAGGATTTTGTCTGCACTCCGGTCCATGTATCCACTGGCGCGGGACTCCAGGGATTCCAGCCGGGAAGAATTCCGGGTACGGGCAGATCCGGGCGGTCTCGCATCTTTCACGGGAAATGTATCCCCCTTGGTATCTGTCATATCAGGATGGATATGTCCGGAAGGAAGGGGGATAATGATCATCTTCTCCGGCGTGACAAGCATCACCCCATACGAGGCGTCACGAAAGATGCCTTTATTGTGGTAGCATGGTGCTGCAAAGATGACATGGTCATGAATACCTTCCTGCAGCAGATCGGTTTTACCATTACCCGATAGTGTTCGATCGGTCATCTCATTCCGCAACTCCCTATCAATCTCCGGTTCACGTACTTTTCTGTGCACGAGATAGAAAATATGCACGGCACATACACTTAAAAAATGCGCTGTGCATCACCCCGTCCATTCGTGAACATAGGATCACAATGCCGCTTTTTCGGATAGGTAAATATTTTATTTTATTTATATTTTTTACAGGAATCAGGCGTGATTTCGATTATGTTAAATGTTAGCATACCACAAAGTATATGGATAGAATGTTTGGTTTACCTATCTTGACTATCGTTCTGGTCGGGGGAGCTTTTCTCCTGATTATTCTTGCACTGCTCTACTGGGGACTTACCTTTAAGGAGATACCCGCATGATTGATCCTTTGGCAGCCGTTCTCGTTATACTTTATTTTCTGTTGATGGTGGGAATCGGGGTCTGGGCTTCGAAAAAGATCATGTGCATGTCCGACTATGTCGTGGCCGGACGGTCCCTGAATTTCTGGGTGTTCACCATGCTCATGATCGGTTCTGTCTGCTCGGGCATGTCTCTGCTGGGAGTCTCAGGGCTTGGCTTTAAATTTGCATGGCCCACCATCTGGGAACAGCTTGCAGTTCCGCTTTCGATCGCATTTTGTATCATCTTTTTCGGTGTCAAGATGCATGCGGTGGCAAAAAAATCCGGCTACATGACGGTCCAGGACTATCTTGCCCACCGGTTCGAGAGCCAGACATCCCTGCGGAGCCTGAGTGCAACTGCAGGTATTGTTGTATCGATGATCTACCTCGCCGGACAATATACTGCGATAAGCATTGTGCTGATGTGGCTGTTCGGGCTTCCCCACTGGATGGCGCTCCTCATCGGGGCCGCAATTGTCACCGTTTATACGGTTATCGGAGGCCTCTACGCGGTTGCGTGGACAACACTCATACAGGGGCTGATTCTCATCGTCGGCGTGCTGATCATGGCCCCCATTGTGATAATGGCTGCCGGAGGGTTCACTCACATTAACGAAGTGATGGCGGCGGTGAACCCATCCAATGTTGATCCCTGGGTAACCGGGGCAGGGGCTGTGTTTACCCCGTCGTATATCGTTTCATTCGTCCTCCTCCTCACCATCGGCCTTGCCTGTGCACCCCACGTCATCAACAACATCCTGTGCGTACGGGATGCTAAATATTTCAAGTGGGCACCGCTCGTCGCCTTCGGGATTTACGGGGTCGTGATGTTCCTCCTGAAGTTTGCGGGTTTTGCAGGAATTGTACTTGTCAAGGACGGGATTGTCCAGCTTCCCAAGGTGCCCAATGCATCTGATTTCATCTTTGTCTACGGTGTACAGGCTGCCATGCCCAGCATGTTCCTGTGGGGTATCTTCGCGGTTATCGTGCTCGCAGCCGTGATGTCCACCACCGACCGCCTCATGCTCACCATCGGCACATACTTTTCCTGGGATATCTACAAGAAGATCCTCAAACCCGACGCACCGGATAAACAGGTCCTCCTTGTCAGCCAGGTATCGGTATTTGTTGCCGCCGCCGTAACCCTGCTCCTTGCCCTGAATCCTCCGGATATGCTCGTCTGGCTCATCTGGGCCGGGATCGGGATCATGTATGCAACGTTTGCCGTGCCACTGCTTGCCGGACTGTACTGGAGAAGGGCGACCCGGGAAGGTGCCCTTGCATCCATGGCCCTGGGATTGGGGGCGTCGCTGGTATTTGGCGCGATCTCGTACTTCAAACTGGCACCTTTACCGATGCATTTTTCATTTTTCGCATTCGTGATTGCGGTCATCTCCATGATCGTCGTCAGCCTGATGACAAAACCAACAAGCGAGAAAGTGCTGGACGAGACGCTGACCGGCTGGTATATCCGGCAGAAATAATCTTTTTTTTTCGTCTTCCGGCGCTCTTCGGACAGTTCCCCGTGCGATGTACGATTACATCGAATGGGGAAATACCAGTTTACCTGCTACAACGCAAGAGCGGATGAGCATCTGATCAAGGTAGTATCTCAGCATCCTGCATCCCTGAAGGAACGAAATTTCATGGTTGATTAGTGAGGTTCGGGACTTTGTCGTCCTGGAGCTCGGTCCTATCAGGTTCTTTCCTGATTTCATCAAAAAAATTCTGCCAGCTGACCTTAAAAGTGACATGGTTTTTAGAAAAATCCATTTTGAGGGGTAGTACTGCAGACACTATCATTTCGGGAGAAAAAGTGTTATTACCGGGTGGGCAATACTACTGGAATACAGGGAACCATATGGAAAAAACAGATGCATCCAACAGTTTACCAGAAGGCAAAAAAACCCGTCCCGACCAGCATATTGCCGAGAACATCTTTGAGCGGGCGCTCTGGAACGTGCGGTATATCGTTCTTCTTGGCGTTCTCTTTGGAACTCTCTCCGCGATTGTCCTGTTCGTTGCCGGCTCGACTGAGATATATCATATTCTGGTGGGATATATTCAGGTCGGACAGCACCCGCTCACCCATGAGGAGATCCTGATTGGAATCATCGGTGCTGTGGACTTTTACCTGATCGGGCTTGTCCTTATAATTTTCAGTTTCGGTATCTACGAGCTGTTTATTTCCGACATAGATATCGCCCGGCTGGAAGGAGGTTTCGGGAGCATACTTGATATCGATAACCTTGACGATCTCAAGAACAAGATCATCAAAGTCATTATCATGGTGCTGATTGTGACATTCTTCCAGCGGATTCTTTCCATGGAGTTTACAACATCTATTGACATGCTGGCTATGGCAGTGTCGATCTGTCTGATCTGCATCGGGGTTTACTTCCTCGGCAGGCACGGACACTGATTTTTAGAATACTCTTCAGTGAAAAGGACTATTCCGGCACAGGAGCAACCATGGAGATCTCCCTGCCATTCTTTTCTTGTTTTTTTCACGCTGCACGAAGCCCGTGTCC
>DATEXZ010000174.1:0-2182 GCA_035256445.1 Methanoregula sp. | reverse complement strand
ATACCGGGGTGTATTAGGTATTAATGCAGGTACCTGGCAGTCCCAGACTGCATTCCAGAAGCAGATGAACGTTAACCCGACCCCTGCCGAAGCAGTTGTGGTAGATCTCCAGACACTTCATCCTGAAATACGAACGTTCGGGTAAAGATGCCGGACTTCCGTACATAAAAACGGTATCACCCTTAAGATCATGGTAACAAACATACTGCTTGGAATTGGCAACCCTCTGAACGGGGATGATGGTGCCGGCATCTATGTCGCCGGGCAGTTTAGAAAAGACGGCTGGCTTTCGATCTCCTGCGGAACCGCCCCGGAGAATTTTACCGGGATCATACGCAAAGCCCACCCTGACTGCCTTGTGCTTGTTGATGCCGCAGCGATGGGACTTTCCCCGGGGGAGTACCGGGTCATCCCGCGACATCGGATTGCAGACGTAAGTATTGGGACCCATCAGCTCCCACTCTCATTGCTCATCGACTTCCTCTCGGATTCAGCGGAGCAGATCGTCCTGATCGGTATCCAGCCGGGCGTGGTCGCTACCGGAGAGGAGATCTCACCACAGATCAGGGAAGGGGCGAACCGGCTGGTGCATGAGCTCCTGTCAGGGAAAATTAATCAGATCCCTGTCCTTGAATGAGAATTATCCACGACTGGATCTGCGCAGGTCAGATACTGCATGTGAGATCTTATTTGGATAGTCACCAACAAACGATACGGGGAGGCAGGATAAAATCAAAAAAGAGTCTTTTTTGGCTATTCAACGATTTGGGTCTCTGCAAACCTGTCCTCACAGGCAAGCAGAAACTCCGGAGTCATGTGCAGGGAACCTTTCGGGCAGATATCATTGCACTGGGAGCAGAAAATGCACTGGGTCACATAGATGCGGATGCGCTTTGTTGATGGCAGAAATTCAATGGCATGTGCCGGGCACACACGAAGGCAGAGCGAACATCCGATGCACGACTCACGGTCGTATGCTATTTTTCCACGGAATTTCGGAGGCAACGGTACGGGAGGGTTGATCGCCGCCTCACCCTGAGCGACACTGGCGAGGAATTTTGTAACCGACGGGGGGAGGTAACGGGCCGGAAAAGCGTTCGTAGCCGGTTTCCTGAAGAGCTGCCTGAGCAGTTCCGGCATCATGGGAAGGCGGACCATGATCACACCACCCCTATGAAATGGTCAATCATAACCAGCAGCAGGCCGGCAATACCGATAAGACTGAGATAAATCCAGTAAACAGAGACCACCTGGTTGATACGGAACCGTGCCATGGAAACCCTGATCAGGCTTACTGCTACAAAAGCTACCAGCACCACCAGGATGAGGTAGAACAGCAGGTCAAGCACCGGTTGCAGGATAGCCGGTGCCGGGACTAATGCGGAGAGCCGGTAAGGGATAAACAGCGCCACCATAAGCGAGGCCATGACCACCGTCTTCACACCCTGCGTGAGGGTGAAGAGGGCAAGGTTCTTTCCTGAATACTCCACAAGCACCCCGCCGGCAAGCTCCGTTTCGGCTTCCGGTGTATCGAAGGGGATGCGGGAGAGTTCTGCCGGGGTGACGATCAGCAGTACGAAGAACAGGATAAGGATTCCGATAATTCCCAGCGGACCAACAAGCCCCCAGACAGGGTTTGCCTGGATGCTCATCAGCATGAAGGGGAGCGCGACCCCAGAAACGGCAAGCTTCCATGCAATGGCGATTATCACCACAGCAAGCGGAAACTCATAGGCGATCATGGTCACCATCTCCCTCTGTGCTCCTATAGTAGCATAGGGTGAGCCGGAAGAAAATCCACCGGCAACAAGGGCAAGGGCGGGCAGTGTCAGGAGATACATGACCAGTATCAGGTCTCCCCCGCCGGAAAGAACCGGAGGGAATCCTCCGATAGGAATATAGAGCAGGATTGTAATAGCCGATGCCAGTGCCACGACTGGTGCAAGGTTGAAAAGCCAGGGTATGGCATTGGCGGGGACAACATTTTCCTTGGTGAAGAGCTTGCGCATATCCGTAAAAGGCTGGCTGAGCGGAGGGCCGATGCGTGCCTGCATCCGTGCGGTCACGATCCGGTCAACACCCAGCAGGAAGAATGCCACGATTATACCGAAAATTACTACAAGAACGGCTCCTGCCACGGTCAGGATGGCATCTGTCAGCATTGTGAAAGCCTCCGGGTCTT
>DATEXZ010000173.1:0-23785 GCA_035256445.1 Methanoregula sp. | reverse complement strand
AAGGCGTGGGCGGAAAATGAAGTTGCAGCCGCACAGGTCCCCATCAACAATGTTGATGCCATCATCGGCTGGTTTAAAGGCAACTCCAGCACGGCAAATGATAACCAGTTACCAGCTATTGTTGCCAAACGTGAAGTTGCGGTGAGTTATCTCTCGAATGCAAACGATGATATCGCCAATGGCAAGTATCCACAGGCCCGTGTGAAGGCGCAGGACGCCTACTCAAAAGGAAATGAATCCTATACAGACGCACTCGCACGCCAGAAACAGATCTCATCGGGATTTTCCCTCCCCATCCCGAATATTGGAGGAAGTTTATTTATCATCCTGGGTATCGTAGCGGTTGTCCTGATTGTCGTTGGTGTCATCATCTACCGGAAACGCTCTCAATTTGATGAACTCGGCTGATTCGCCGAAATCCATATCTTCTTTTTTTTACTTTGTAGAAATCTTGTTTTTATAGGTGATCTCACCGAAGACGAGGCCGGATGTTATCGTCAGAGGGGGCGGTTTTCACCGTAAAAAAATCCTAGGGGAAATCTCGTACACCGGAGCCTGCTACGAGCCCGGTTGTACCTTATTTCCCCCGCCCCCCGAATTTTAGAGGTCATTATTCGGAAAAATGCGGAACCGGTCTGGAATTACTCAACGATGCCCGACGGGAGCGGATGAGGTCGAATATAGCAATGTTACAAAGACCGAAAGTGGGAGGGGATGTAGTTTGGGACGCTTCGGTACCGGCAGGGAGATGTCCTCACCGGCAACCTCAGGAATAATGAGGAATTCTACAGAACACTTTTTTCTTTCTTTTTTTACTATGTACAGGATCGGCCATGGGGCTAGTCTGGCCAAAAGTTTTCTGACATATAATGAAATATAGGTGTCAGAGAATTTCAGTATCTTACTCGCTGGCGATGGGAAAATCAGATTTGGATATGCGATTTCGGGAAAAATTATTGGAGTATCAGATCCGGCACTGACAAAAATCATAGTGAGATTTTGAAGCATAGAGGATCATTCTATGAATAGGATGGTGTTAACGAATTATTTACGAGAATTCATATTCCGGAACTCCATCACGAAAAAAAAAATCAATTCTCATGGAACCTGAAAAAATCGATAGTAATCAAGGAAGGGACAGTGCCTGTCTCCTCTCTTGACTCACCCCCCCCCTCGACCACCCTTCCCTCCTCGTGATGAAATGCTTCAGACTCTAACAATAATGAGATCAAAACGCGATGAATACCCAAACCTCACATGGGTGGAATCAGCCGGACTCCCGCTGAATCATTGGATAGAGCATTAATCCCTCAAAAATTGATAAAATTATGACGAATCTTCATGACCATTCATGGGGAGTAAACACATCGATATTGATACTTCCCATCCTGCCGTCCCTGTGGAGGTAATACGCTATCATCCTGTCCTCGTTGTCGTAATATGAGAACCAGTATCCGAGTTTGAAGGTTTTCTTATCATATCCTTCGATAGACGGGTAGCTTGCTCCGTCGTGGAGGATGATGACGCCGGGATGATCCTGGGTAAGTGTCTGTTCCTCGACAATATCCCCATAAAATTTGATCTTATTCCAGCGCTCTCCCCGGTAGTACCAGGGAAGCGGCCAGTAATTCTTTGATGCAACAACGACATGGTCCGATGCATCGATAAGCTGCATAACCTCACGTAGATCTTCAGAATTCTGTACCTGGACTATAGGTTCGTTAATATCAGCAGGGACGAATGCAACATGCCATGTCATGACAGCGAGGAAAAGACATCCGATGATGGCAAATACCATTTTCTGCCAGTTCAGTTTATAGACGGCTACAATGCACATCGGAAGGAGCTGGGGGATGATCAGCCATGGCACTTTTTCCCCGACCATCGCATAAAATGCCATGACCATAATCATCCAGTAGGCACAGAACCGGAAGAACTCGTCAGATTTTGTATAGACAGAATCCCGGCTTTTCAGCTGCTGCAGGCTGATCGCAGCAAGTTCAGAAGTGGGGACTGGAGACGATCCGCTGTATTTGATCCGGTTTTTCAGTCGCCTGACGAACAGGGAGGGATTGAGTCCTTTGCCTAGGATCTGAAGTGTTCCGATTATCGCAAGAATAAATATCGGCAATTCGTACAAAAAATATAAAGGAATATAAAAGTACAGCGGCCCCCCCAGTCGCTGCTGGTTATGCATCGCTGTCCAGTGCTCGATCGCTTTATACCAGCCGGTGGTGTTTACTGCAAAATTCTGGCCAATCAGGGTGTCGATATGAGCACCGAATGCCGAATACAGGACACTCATGATGGTAATAACGATGAATGCCCCGAGGATAAGATCATATTTCCATTCGCGAGGCAGCGTGAATTTCCGACGATATATCGCAAAGATAAAAAATGATGCAAAGATGAGAAGGATAACGGGCATTTCTTCTTTGCAGGAGAGTGCACCTGCTGTCGCAAGTGCACCGATGATTGCGTATCTTGTCTGGCCGTATTCGAAATAATACAGGATGGCGACGAGGAGAAGGAACGTAAAAAAGAGCATGAAGATATCATGACGCAGGAAACGGGAGAAGTACACCATATTCGGAGAAAGGGCAAGGAGAAGAGCGGCCAGAAGAGTCTGTTTTTTATCGATGTAACCAATCCGGTGAATACACCATACAAGGGGGATGAGCAGGAACCCGAAGAGTGCCGGAAGTATCCGGGCGACGAGATCCGAATCCCCCAGGAAAGAGAACATACCAGCGGTCACAAAATAAAGGAACGGCCCGTGATAACTCGGGTCATATGCCCATGCACCTCTGGTCAGCAGTTCATAGGAAAACCATGCATGAATCGCTTCGTCATGGTGAAGCAACTTGAGATCCAGGTGCCAGAACCGAATCAGGAATGCTATAATAAGAATGAAAAAAAACGTTCTTTCAAAAGTAAAAAAATGTTTGATTTTCTGGGAAAACCCAGCGGCCTGCTGCACGCCGCACCTTTAACTCTCTAATACAATTTCAATACCGATATCTTTTGGCACCTGGATGCGCATGAGCTGGCGGAGTGCCCGTTCATCCGCATCAATATCGATGAGGCGTTTGTGGATACGCATCTGCCAGCGGTCCCATGTGGCTGTTCCTTCCCCGTCCGGGCTCTTGCGGATAGGGACAACCAGTCGTTTGGTCGGAAGCGGTATCGGACCGGCCAGATTTACACCTGTGCGTTCTGCAATCTCGCGGATTCTGTCACAGACCATCTCTACTTTATCAAAATCAGTTCCTGTCAGGCGAATTCTGGCTTTCTGCATGATCTCACCACAAAAAATTTATCTCATTTGTTTTGGTACGATGGCGATACACATTCCGGCAGCAATCGTTGAACCCATATCACGGACGGCAAACCTGCCGAGCTGCGGAAGTTCCTTTACGGTCTCGATGACCATGGGTTTTGTCGGTTTGATCACGACAATTGCGGCATCCCCGGTCTTGAGGAACGTCGGGTTTTCCTCTTTGGTCTGGCCGGAACGCGGGTCAAGTTTCTTCTTGAGTTCCACGAATGTACACGCTGTCTGGGTAGTGTGGCAGTGGAAGACCGGTGTATATCCTACCGTAAGGGCGCTCGGGTGCTGGAGCACAACGATCTGGGCAGTAAATTCATCTGCAACGGTGGGGGGTGCATCTGCGGGACCGCAGACATCGCCGCGGCGGATATCTCCTTTTCCAATCCCGCGGACGTTGAAACCGACGTTATCGCCTGGCACTGCCTGCGGGATCTCTTCATGGTGCATCTCGATGGATTTGATTTCTCCATCCTTATTGGCTGGCATGAAGGAAACCTTCATTCCCTTCTTCATGATGCCAGTTTCGACACGGCCGACCGGCACGGTGCCGATACCGCTGATGCTGTATACATCCTGAATTGGCAGGCGGAGTGGTTTGTCGGTTGGTTTATCGGGTGACTTGAAGGTGTCGAGGGCAGTGATAAGGGGCAGACCTTTATACCAGGCCATTTCCGGGCTGATTACCTTGATATTCTGGCCACCAAGTGCGCTGATCGGTATGAAAAGAGTCTCTTCGGGTTTGTAACCGACCATTTTGATGAGATCCGAGAGGTCTTTCTTGACTTCATTAAAGCGTTTCTCATCGAATTTTACTGCATCCATCTTATTGATGGCAATAATAATCTGGGAAATCCCGAGGGTTCGGGCGAGGAATACATGTTCCTTTGTCTGCTCCATTACGCCATCCGGTGCTGCTACAACAAGAATTGCAGCGTCAGCCTGCGAGGCGCCGGTGATCATGTTTTTGACAAAGTCTCTGTGTCCCGGACAGTCCACGACGGTGAAATAGAACTTTGGGGTATCAAATCGTTTGTGGGCGATATCAATGGTGATACCACGTTCGCGTTCTTCCTTCAGGTTGTCCATAACCCAGGCGAATTCAAAGGTTGCCTTTCCCTTTGACTCAGCCTCCTTCCGGTAACCTTCAATGATGTGTGCAGGTACTGCACCGGTCTCAAACATCATTCTTCCCACGGTAGTAGACTTACCATGGTCGATGTGTCCGATAACAGCCAGATTCATATGGGGCTTTTCAGATGCCATTTTGTTCCTCCAAATGTTGTGGGACTGTCCGCTTACAGTCAGTTTATGCGAGTATTACATATATGAGACCCATCTATATAAATTATTTCGATTCACAAATCCGGTTTTTACGATGAAAATTCTGCATCGACACTATCATATCCGATGCCCGAATATCTTTTCATTATGAAGACATTACCATTTCATCGCGATGAAAAAAAGAACCGGGTGACCGTGACGTGTGCAGACGGTGAAATTTCAGTCTACAGCCATTGTGCGTATTGCCGGCGTTGCAAGGGGATCTGGGTTGGCAAACGGCTCGTTCCCTCCCCTCAGACCCAGGCTCTTTCCGATCTCAAACGGGGCTCAGCAGGAGACGACACCCTCATGAACGCCGCCATGATGTTTAATACTCTTATCAGGGATGGGTTATCTGTGGAATGCGAAGACAGTGAAAACCAGGGATTTCTCAGGCGATAATTTTTTATCTCATTCCCGGTTCGTAAAAAATATTCCCTGACTTTTTCTCCGTTCGAAAATGATAACCACCATGTTACGATTTTGATTGTGATACTTTGTCCATTGCACAATTCCCGCAAATCCCACTCAGGAACTGAATCTATCCGAAGTCTCCACGCTATAACGAAGTATCCCTGGTTTTCAGGATTGAGAAGAATCCAGGAAAGATTTCCCGGATTTTATTCACCACGATTGCGCGAATATGATATGACAGTACCATGACCGACAACGAACTTGCGGGAATTGTCTTTTTGAGCATTCCGTAACCTGGTTTATAAAAAATTCTGAAATATCGGCTGCACCTGAGATGAAAATCTTTCATTTCTGGATATACGAATGGTACATCGCAGAAAAAATAGATCTAAACGGCTGATGAGTCTGTCTTTCCCGTTTTTTTCGCGATCTCCTGTAAAATATCCTGGCGGAATTTTTCAAACTGGAGATCGTCAAGCTGTTCAGAAAGTAATCTCCCGCTCCACGCGCGGCGATAGACCCAGTTGACGATTTTTTCAATTACATAAATAACATGTTCTTCATTTTCCACTGTCATCAATTCTCTGCCTATCCGTGGGTGTCTTCCCCTCCGGCCCCCGACAAGAATAAGGTAATGGCGATCGTCAGCTTTGAGAAGATCGAACGGACAGGACCGGACGCATACCCCGCACTGGACACATTTGACCGGATCAAGAACTGAAATCCCACGTTTTATGACAATGGCTCGTTCCTTGCAGTATTCCACACACGTCCCGCAACCGGTACAGAGCCCCGGAGTCCGCAAGGGGCGGACCCGCCCGATAATCCCAATCTCGTTGAGCATGGGGCTTGTACAGGCATTAGGACATCCCGATAAAGCTATCCGCATCTTAACGGGCATTTCCTTACCGAATAATTTATCATCGATTTTTTTTGCGAGATGAATAGTATCGATATTGGCAAATTTGCATCGTGAAACCCCGGGACATGCAATAATATTGACAACTTCATCCCTTTCTGAACCAATCGGTGTGCCGTTCTTCTCCAGTAATTTTTCAATTTTTTTCAGCGACTTCGGATCGACATGGGGAATTTCAATTGTCTGTCGAGTGGTGCAGTGAATAATCCCGGACCCGTATTTTTTTGCTATCGCGGCAATCCCCCGCATCTGTTCAACTGACATAATGCCGGCAGCTGCCCTTATACGTACCGTACAGAAGTCCGGATCCCTCTCAGTTATCACTCCGCCCTTCATATGGACGCCAAAAGTCGTGCGCATCAAACAGTAATGAGAAGAATTTGTTTATTAAAGATGATGTTGTGACAGGTTGTCAGATGAGTGCCAGGGCGACTATGACACATGCCCGGGTAATCTCGTTTGATGCCCCGACCACATCGCCATTCATCCCCCCGAATAATCTCCGGGAGACGATACAGAGAATGAGCGGACACGCGATCATAACACCAGCAGCTCCGGCAAGCTTGAATGGTGATACCGGAAGTAATACAAGCGGTATACAGAACAGACCGGCAATGAACGGGAAGGCTGGCCGGGAGTACTGGTGAAGATAACTGTGGATCCCTTCCCTGAATGGCGTTCCATATGCGGTGAGAAATGCCATGGAGAATTTGGCGCAGACATCCCCGATAATTATGGCGTATATAATAGCCGGTGATGCCATCAGGCCTGCAAACAATAGCAGGGTGACGGCAATTCCGGCAGCGATACCCCCCGCTCCGACATTGCGATCGGTAAGCGCCTGGATTCTTTTCTCGCGATCCCCATGAGCCATCAGACCGTCACCGAGGTCCAAGAGGCCGTCAAAATGGTGTGCTCCAGAAATCAGGAGAAAAAGTGCTACTGCGACAGCGGATGCAATTGTCCGGTCTGCGATAAAAAAAACCGGCAGTGCAACCAGCCCGCCAATGATATAACCGGCACACGGGTAGAGGTATGAATGCCGGGCAAAATTAGCGAGATCCTGCTGTCTGCCGAGCGGGAATATTGTCGTAAACTGGAGCAGGGAGATGAGAGCTTTCATACACATTCGCTATAGAGCCGGGAGGTGCATCCGGCAATCAGTCCTGCTACCGCGTCATCAAGAAACGGTCCGAGTTTTGATAAGATCCCGGGCTTTTTCTGATCGTACCGGGTGAACTCAAACCGGGCATAAGTCCCCCCGATACACTCTGCGATCGCCATACCAATGATTTCATCGCTCAGCAGAAAGACCGGGTCATCGGCAATTTCAGAATTTTCCCGTTTATGGAAAAGCTCATCTTCAAGCAATATCGCCCCGAGGAGCAACGAGGATACATTGGGATCACCCAGGTATTTTTTTATTTTTTTCCTGATTTCCCCTGCTGCCTGGTCTTCCGGCATCCCATGGGATACATACAACCCCATGGCTGCAGAAACAATATCATCGAGCGTGATACCTTTTTCGAGCAGCCGTTGTTCAATTTCAAACATGCAACTAGGTGTTCTGGTCAAAGGACTATTATATCATTGTGGAATTTTTGTTAAACCGATATCTTCAAACTGGTTAAAACGAAAATATATCCGGAGATTACCATGGGGTTCCTCTCGGAAATACCGGATATTAAGTTCAGCAACCCGCTTTTTTGCGGAATTCTGGGAAATACCCTCCTGTCTACGGTACCGGGTGTTTCCGGTGCAGGGGCAACCCCGGAAAAAACCCTGCTCACGCCGGTTCTTGACGCGGAGCTGATTACCTGGGGTGCTATCACCAGCCAACCGGTAAAACCGGATACGCCGACCGGTTGTCCGACTCCGGCCTCGATCACCCGGGCAATGATGACACTCTGCGGTATCCAGCCGTTATTCATCAATGCCGGTCTCAGTTACCCGCCAACCGTTCCCTGACTTGATGTCTATGGCACGATCGGGGACGACCCCAGGTTTCGCAATGCAGTCCCTTATGCAGGAGAGCTCGTCCGGAAGGGGGAAGTCATTGGAAAATTTCTCTCAGAAAACAGCGATCTCCTTATCCTTGGAGAATGTGTTCCCGGTGGAACCACTACAGCATTGTGTGTGTTGCGGGCATTGGGATATGAGGCTTCAGTGAGCAGCAGTTTTGTAAACAATCCGGTAACCATTAAAAATGAAATCTGCAGGATGGCGCTTGAGAGGATCAAGGCAGATAAGATTACATCACCTCTCGACATTATCCGGTACGCCGGGGATCCGATGATGCCGGTTGCTCTCGGTATAGCAAAGACCTATTCCGGGACACTATTCCTTGCCGGGGGCACCCAGATGCTCGCAGTAAGTGCGGTGATAAAGGAGGAAAGAAGGCCCCTGCCGTATGTGGTCACCACATCATATGTGAGGGACGATCCATCGGCCAATGTCCGTCATATCGCAGAACAGATTGGCCTGGATATTTTCTTTGTGGATCCGGGCTTTGGAGATATAGGTCATGCAGGACTTGCACGCTACTGCATCGGTGAAGTAAAGGAAGGAATGGGTGCCGGAGGGGCGATGTTTCTTGCTTATCTTCTCGGGCACACTGCGGACGAGATCAGGAAAACCATTCTCGCTGCCGTTCGTGCCTACAGTTGAACAGTCTTATAGGATTTCAGATCAAATATCAGAGCAATGCGTCCAATCTACGTGGTCAATAATTTCGGGCAGTTCAATCACCTTATTCTCCGGGCACTCAGGGACCTTGAAATTGACGCCTCGATGATCTCCAACACGATACCCCCGCACCAGGTGTCAGAAGAATGCAGGGGGATCATCCTGGGAGGTGGACCTTCGATAGAACGTGGGGGAAACTGCAGCCAGTATCTTGATCTTGGACTGCCAGTTCTCGGAATTTGTCTCGGACTTCATATCATTGCTGCAAAATTCGGCGGTATTGTTCACCAGGGACCCCGGGGCGGATACGGACCGGTCGAAGTGGAGATCTGCGAACACGATGATATCCTATCAGGATATCCGGAAAAGATCAATGTCTGGTCTTCCCATGCTGATGAAGTTTTGAGAATCCCTGAGGGATTCACCTGTCTTGCCTATTCAGCGATATGCAGTGCAGAGGCGATAGCTCTTCCAGAAAAACATATCTATGGGCTCCAGTGGCATCCTGAGGTCATTCATACGTTTGAAGGAAAACGTGTATTTGAAAATTTTGACCGGGTATCCCTTGACTGTGGCGTGTAAGTAAATATCTCCATGCAATTTCGGGAATAAACCCGGATTCAGCAGGTCTAATTTTTCCGTATCCTCAGTGCCGGTTGTATCCCTTTATATAATCTTATATACTTGACACAGGATATACGTTGGTTATGATGAACCGAATAGTAAAATCCGGTATAGTCATACTGGTACTTGCGTCATTTCTTCTCGTTGGACCTGTAGCAGCAGCTATTAACACAATCACTCAGGGTGCCACGGTATTCATTGGCGAAGACGGGCTGGATGTTACCGCAGCAATGGGTGGGGCTACCCGTATCGGGTGGTGGGCGTCAGGAGCCCCCATTGCTACAAGTTCTCCCGATTATACCGTTGCGGTCCCGGATCCTGCAAATTTCTATGTCTCCGCTACCGAATTTGTATCCCACACGGGTCCATGGTACCGTCTCAGCACACTTGGAAATGCGAGTGGAACGGCATTCACTGTTGTAGACCCCCGTCTTGTTCTCAAAATTGAAGACACGACCGTTGACGTTGATGTAACCGACAAATGGGTACCAACCGGCGATTCCATCCGTTTCAGGATTGAAACAAACCTGATCTCGATTGCCCAGAGACCGGGCGTAACATCAACTCCTATCACCATTAAAGTTCAGTCACCAAGTGGGGCAGTATATACCTCACTCATCAACAGTGCAGGGATGAGTACATCGACCGCTGACATTCCCGTCACCTCATCGCCTTACTTTACCGGCTCAATCTGGGATACGGGCAGGATTGATACCTATCCAATAGGAAACTACACCATATGGGCCGAATGCAATGTAAATTTCATGAATGACCGGTATGGTGAGGTTGGAAAAACCACAACCCGTGACATCAGTCTGCAAAATCAGGATCTGAACCCACTGTATCACACAAGAACGCCGACAGCAACTCTCACTACCCTGACCACATCACCGACAACACAACCCACAACTGTCTCACAAACCACCCCGGTAACAGCGACTCCCACAACACCGGTACCCTCCACAACAATCACCACTCAGGTCCCGACGCCTTCCCCTACTCAGACACAAACTCCGGGTTTTGAAGGTATTCTGGCCGGTGCTGCGATAATTGCAGGTCTCGTCCTCTACGTAAGAAAAGAATAATCCAACCATTTTTCGGTTCATATGAACCATTGAATGGCACACTGTTTTCCTGTTTCAGCGCCTTCACAACCTTTTATTACCTTTATTTCCTATTCCGTGTATGAACGTTGTAACCACCGTAATAAAATCCCGGCACAGTGTACGGAAATTCAAAACTGATTCTGTCGATGATCTGGCGATACGGGATGCATTGGAATGTGCGGCCCGTGCGCCAACGGCCGGGAACATCCAGCCGTGGATGTTTGGGGTTATCAAAAATAAAGACACACTCTTAAAAATTGCCGAAGCGACGGACAATGGAAAATTTATTGCCACGTCCCCTGTCTGCTTTGCGGTCTTTGGCGAGAAAAAAGAAAAATATTATCTTGAGGATTGTTGTGCAGCCACGGAAAATCTCATTATTGCTCTCCAGGCGTATGGAATTACGTCCTGCTGGGTAGCCGGGGAAAAGAAGCCTTATGCAGAAGCAGTCAGGAACCTTCTTGGTGTCCCTGAAAATTACACCTTAGTCTCTCTGGTAGCTGCCGGTTGGCCTGCGGAAATATCCATGACCGGAAAAAAAGAGACGAAAAAAATTGTTTTTTATGATGAATTTAAAAAAGAATAATTTTAATAATAGCCTGGCCCCCTCACTTTTTGCTTTCGTGACCGTGTGAGCAATTCTTTTTTGGGGAGCACCGATTGATCTTACCGGTCTTACCAATAAATACCCTTTCCGGCACAAATCTGAAGACCGATATCTCGTAATAATTAAGCATCAGGCCAGTCACATCAGTACTCATGAAGAACGTGGTTCTGCAGGTTGCACTCGATATTCTTGAACTGAAAAGAGCATTGCAGATCGCACAGGAGTCATGTGAAGGCGGTGCAGACTGGATCGAGGTAGGCACACCGTTAATCAAGAGTGAGGGGATGCAGGCTGTCCGGTCGATGAGGGATTATTTTCCGGATTCGATTATCGTGGCGGATATGAAGATAGCCGATACCGGGACCATGGAAGTGGAGATGGCAGCAAAGGCAGGAGCAGATATTGTCTGCATCCTTGCAGATGCTGATGACTCGGTTGTTGCAGAAGCCGTCCGGGCTTCACGGTTATATGGGATACGGATAATGGCCGACCTGATCAATACAAGGGATCCGATAAGCCGTGCCGGTGAACTCGAGGCGATGGGCGTTGACATCATCTGTGCCCATGCAGGTATCGACCAGCAGATGACCGGTAAAACTTCTCTTGAACTTCTTGCATCTCTGGCAGGCATGGTACATATTCCTATTGCAGTTGCGGGTGGGATCGATGCAGCGGGTGCCGGAGAGGCGGTCCGGTGCGGTGCGGATATCGTAATCGTAGGCGGCTGGATAACCCGTTCTGCAGATGTCACCGGGTCCACAAAAAGAATACGTTCAGAACTGGATAATCCATCGATTAAGCCCGTTGAAAAAAAATCACCTGATGAAGAAATACGGGCCATTCTTCTCCAGGTTTCAGCACCGAATGTGTCGGATGCGATGCACCGGAAAGGGGCGATGTCAGGCATTGTCTCGATCTGCGGCAGGGTCAAAATGGTTGGCAGGGCAGTTACGGTCCAGACGTTTGGCGGGGACTGGGCAAAACCCGTGGAAGCCATTGATGTTGCAGGGAACAATGAAGTAATCGTCATTAATAACAACGGGGTTACCCATATAGCCCCCTGGGGGGAGCTTGCCACGCTGAGCTGTGTTAAAAAAGGAATCGCCGGCGTAGTCATTGATGGTGCCGTCCGTGATGTTGATGATATCAGGGAAATGAAGTTCCCGCTTTTTGCCAGGACCATCGTGCCGAACGCTGGTGAACCCAAGGGGTTTGGAGAGATAAACACCGAAATCCAGTGTTGTGGGCAGTCTGTTCGTCCGGGTGACTGGATTACCGGAGATGAAAGTGGCGTGGTGGTGATTCCTGCGGAACGTGCATACGAGATTGCACGCAGGGCTCTGGAAATCAAGAAAAATGAAGAGAGGATCCGTGAAGAGATCCGCAGGGGGAGCACGCTCTCCAAAGTGACTGAACTGATAAAATGGGAAAAGAAATAAATCAGGATTAGTGGAATACCGAGCGTTCGAGGAGCGTTGCACCTGAGGTTTTGATCTTCTGTATCGCCTCCTCAACCATGTCAACGCGGAGAATAAGCACGGCACCTTCTTTCCCGGAGTATGCATAGGAATATTCGATATTGACCCCTGCATCCCCCAGGATCTTTGCAACTTCATAGAGACCGCCCGGCTGGTCTTTCATCTTTACAGCAATCACGTCGGTAAAAGCGACATTGAATCCAAGGGACAGCAGTTTATCGTGCGCTTTTTCCGGGTGGTCCACCAGTGCCCTGACCACACCAAATCCGTTTGCTTCCGCGATACTAAAGGCTAGAATATTGATCTTCTCTTCGCCCAGGGCATGTGCAATTGCCGCAAGCCTTCCCGGGCGGTTCTCAGAAAATATCGAAATCTGCCTGATTACGTACTTTTGTGCGTCCATTTACAACGACCTCTTGTCGATAACTCTTTTCGCTTTTCCTTCAAATCTCGGCAATGAACCTGGCTCAACGAGTTCGACACTGACATTCACGTTCAGTGAATTCCTGAGCCGGTGCTCTACCTTTTGCCGCACCTTCATAATATCAGTGATTTTATCACTGAATGATCCCTTGCTCAACTCGACACGGACAAGCATATCATCAAGAGCGCCTTTCCGTTCGACCACGATCTGGAAATGCTGGCCTACCTCCGGAATACCCATCAGGGCATACTCGACCTGCGAGGGAAATACATTGATACCCCGGATAATCAGCATGTCATCAACCCTGCCCTGAATTCTCTGGATTCGCGGATGGGTCCTGCCGCAGGCACAGACCTCATCATCCATTGTGGTGATATCCCCAATCCGGTACCGGATCATCGGGAGTGCCTCTTTCTGGAGCATGGTGATGGTGAGTTCACCTTTTTCGCCAGGTCCAAGTGACTCGCCGGTAGTGGGATCAATAATTTCAACGAGTGCGAGGTCTGACCAGATGTGAAACCCTTTCTGTTCAGTGCATTCGGTAAACATCGGCCCGGAAAGTTCACTTGTCCCGTAGATATCATAGGCTTTAATTCCCAGCCAGTCTTCGATGCGGGTACGCATCCGGTCCGTCCAGGGTTCAGCTCCCAGCACACCCGTGCGCAGTTTTGTATCTTTCTTGATATCAACGCCCATTTTCTCCGCAACCTCCCCGATATGGAGGAGGTACGAGGGCGTGCAGGCAATAGCAGTTGCGCCGAGATCCTGCATCAGTTCAATCTGGCGCTCCGTATTTCCGACGCTGGTAGGGAGCACCGTAGCACCAATCCGCTCCGCTCCATAGTGCAACCCAAGTCCGCCGGTAAAGAGACCGTATCCGTAACTTACCTGGATCACATCCCCCCTGCCAAGCCCAAGGGAGGTCAGGGCCCGTGCAAGCGACGTTGTCCAGGAGTCCAGGTCATTCTGGGTGTACCCGACGACTGTCGGTTTCCCTGTTGTGCCGGACGACACGTGATAACGGACCAGGTCCTCCTGGGTTGAGGTAAAAATTTTATCAGGATAATTGTCCCTCAGGTCACGCTTGAACATGAACGGGAGTTTGTTCACATCGGATAGTTCCCTGATATCGTCCGGGTGGATATTCTGTTCTTTCATCCGTTCATGGTAAAATGGAGAAAAACTGTAAAGCCTGTAAACAAGACTTTTCAACAGTTTATACTGCATTTTCCGGAGATCTTCTTTTGGCATCTCCTCGATTCTCGGGTCCCAGCTTCTCATTATACCGCCTCTCTCCTGTCAATCACTCTCTTTGCCTTTCCTTCGAACCTGGGCAGAGAACCAGGTTCCACGAGTTTGACTGTCGTCCTGAGTTCGAGTGCATCATGGAGCTCTTTTACCACTTTTTTCTGGAGTCTCGCAAGATCGGCAAGTTCGCCGCTGAAGAACTCCCGGTTGATCTCAACTTCGACAGTCATCTCATCCAGATGATTAATTCTGTCAATATATACCATAAACTGATTGCCAACCTCGGGAATTTTAAGAAGCACATGTTCAATCTGCGACGGGAACACATTGATGCCGCGAATTACCAGCATATCATCGCTCCTTCCGGTAATCCTGGCGATCTTCTGTCCTCGTCTGCACAGGCAGCCATCCTCTATCAGGAAGGTGATGTCCCCGGTGCGGTACCGGAGTAACGGCATCGCTTCCTTGACCAGCGGGGTTACGACAAGTTCACCCCGTTCCCCATCAGAGACCCGTTCCCCTGTTTTCGGATCAATAATCTCAACATAAAAACAATCATGCCAGATATGGAGCCCGTCACGCTCAGGGCATTCAAATGCCACACCAGGACCGAAAAGTTCACTTAACCCGTAGGAATCATACGCAGTCACGCCAAGTCGTTTTTCGAGTGTCTGCCGAACACTTTCCGACCATGGCTCCGCACCAAATATGCCGGTCCTGAGACTCTCAAGTGACATATTCATCTCTTCTGCGATTTCCGAGAGGTGCATAGCATAACTGGGAGTACAATGGATTGTCGTCACACCAAAATCCTTAATCATTTCGATCTGACGTTTTGTATTTCCTGTTGCGCTGGGGATTACCGTCATCCCGATTTTTTCTGCCCCGTAATGAAACCCCAGACCTCCGGTGAACATACCGTAATTTACCATGTTCTGGAAGACATCATTTTCACCGACACCAACCATGGTCATATTTCTGGCAATGAGGTCTGACCAGGCATCGAGATCTTTCCGTGTATAGCCGACGACCGTCGGTTTCCCTGTCGTTCCTGAAGTTGTGTGGATCCGAACGATTTTTTTCAGGGGAACTGCAAAAAAACCAAATGGATATCCGTTCCGGAGATCCTGTTTTTTGGTGAACGGGATTTTTTGGATATCATCCAGCGTTTTAACTGAGGATGCTTTCACTCCGGCACCAGAGAGAAGTTTCCGGTAAAAATCAACGTTTTGTACCTGCATCAGTGTTTTTTTCAGGCGTTTCAGCTGGAGTTCCCGCAATTCGTCCGGTTTTAATGTTTCTGCCTTCTTGTCCCAGAACATGTAGTGCCCCTGTTATGCTATTGCACGACAGACAATATATGGCGTTTGTTACCGTTTAAATTCACCGAAATAAAAGGAACAGGTTGACGGTAATCATCATAAAAAAGGGTGAATTTAACCCGGAATTGTCTGATAGCGTAAAAACGATGAATTAATCAGGGAAAATGGTATAGTAATCTGATCAGTTGAAAAATTATTTTTGGAGCAGATGAGTGACGGAATATCCCTGGTTATCGGTAAGCGGTTTTGGCACTCATATAAAATCCACCCAGACAAAATTAATCATACAGAAAAAAAATTCTGTCGAAGAATATCCGCTTGATTCGATCAAAAACCTGCTTGTCATCGGTGGCCACACCATAAGCTCTTCCACCATAACGAATCTGGTAAAAAAAGGTGCATATATCTCATTTTTTGAACCTGACTGTACCCCGATCGGGATTATCCGCCCATTCGGGGACAAGAGTGATACGGAGATCCACAAAATCCAGCAGGCTGTCCCCCGCCATCGCTATGCTACTGCCATAGCCCAGGCAGCGATAAAATCCCGCCTCTTTGCCATAGAACATATCCAGGAGATGCAGAACTCCACCTTGTTTTATGAAGGCGAACAGCAGTTTCTTCATACATCGGAACAAGAACTGCAGTACCTGATCAAACTGGATGAAATACGACGGTTGCACCGCCTGACAGCCGATATGTATTACGAAATCATGTCAAGGAACATCCCTCCGGATTTCGGATACCGGAGAAGAACAATCCGTCCCCAGTCGGATCCCGTCAATGCAATGCTTTCCTTTGGGTACGCGATGTTGTTCGGGAATTGTTGTGTCTCTCTCATCGGAGCCCGTCTTGATCCTGATTCCGGCCTGATGTATGAGGGAAAAGGAAGTCTCGTGCAGGATCTTATAGAACCGCTAAAGGCGGATATGATTGACCGGGTAGTATACCAGGTTGCCAGAGAATCCCTCAGCTCCTCTGACTTTGAACAAATCCCCGGAAGGTGCATGCTTTCTGATGATCTCATACACCTGTTGATCGGATATTTTCATTCTTCCATAGATAATAAGAAAATTGATGAGCTGGTGTCTACCCTCTACCATGCAATGATGAATACCAGCGAATTTATAATTCGGTACTAAGCCGACTTTCTCCCTTGATGATTGAAAAGTCAGTAAAGTGCATGCCGGGAATTTCTGAAGTTTTTATATCCCGGATCACTGCTCTGGGGCAGCTATAAATCATTGAAACAAATTTTTCCAGAATCATGGGTTCTGCTGATGCGTGTATACGAACTCTCCCATCGGGGAGATTCACGACCGTGCCGGTTACGTGTAAATCCGTTGCGATCCTCCGGACACATGCCCGGTATCCAACCCGCTGGACCTTCCCGCTGATAAGGATCTCGATGGACTTCACCGGTACATCCCCTGCATAAGTTTTATTGCAAGTCCAAGTTCCTCAAATACCTCATCACGAAGCGACGATTGCCGGATGTTCGTTGCAGCGTCAATTGCACAATCAAGCACCTCCTGGGACGCCTTCTCACTACCGGAATTATGGGTCTTCATGGCAATATCGCACATTATAAAAGCCCGGTGGGAAAGCGGGCGGATTATGCCTGCCTCCTTTATGGCATTCTGTAACATCCGGTTGGCTATTTTTTCTTTACCCGCCTTTCGTGCAAGTACTGCAAGATCACAGAATATGATTGCCTCTTTTCCCCGATCAGACACCGAACGGACCATTTTTTCAAGCGCGGCGATCTGATTCGGATGAGCTCCATTTTCCATTACTTTTTCAAAGAGCGCCCTGATTTTCTCATAATGTGAGGGGATTTCACAGGTATCCTGATACCCCATCTGGGTAAGGCGGCGATGCCGTATCTCAACATTATCAATTGCCTTGGTGACCTCAACTGCAGACTCGAGATACGTCGCCTTGTTATGCTTATGATACAGTGCAACGAACATCCGGGCGATATTATCGCGGATGGTATCAGCAATCTGGGGAATGTTTATCTTTCTGGTTAACGCTTCGGCTTTCTTCAGCAAAATTACCGGGGTTTTATCATCGCTGCTCTGCATTGCGAGGGGGATGATATCAAGAAGTGCCGAAGCCTTTTCATACGGTGAA
The DNA here is from genome assembly GCA_035256445.1 of Methanoregula sp. Lineage (GTDB taxonomy): Archaea > Halobacteriota > Methanomicrobia > Methanomicrobiales > Methanospirillaceae > Methanoregula. The sequence goes on along the minus strand of DATEXZ010000173.1, from coordinate 6,171 downwards.
GAGATCCTGTCAACAGCTTCGGACATGCAGGTGACGATGTTGTTGCATCGATCCCTGTCAGTCCTGATCATGGTGTATATCGCATTCAGCGATTCTATATATTCGACAGGGTCGGTGATGTTCGACGCTACCTGTAGTGAACGACTGACCAGTTCGGAATCTGGTGTGACCTCGTTCATTCTGACGATGGCAGAAATCACCCGTTTGCGGGTACTCGAATTTTCGTCAGGTTCAATGGATTCGGATTGCTGAATCGCCCGGTCGAGACATTTTTTTGCACGGTCAGGGTCGATACTGCAATACAGGATAGTGAGATCAGAAAGGATCAGTACTTTCTGGTACTCTGCCGGAATTTTTTTGAGGTCACCGCAGACATCATCCAGAATTGTCCGTGCACGGTCTAATTCGGACAGTTTGATGGCTGATTCCGCAAGGCTGCATAACCCGGAAAGCCTGATAAAAGGATTATTGATCAACTGGAGGAGCCGGAAAATCAGGCTGATCATCAGCGGGTTTGATGCAGAGTGGCGGTCTCTCTGGAGGAGATATGCCATGATCTCGTAGGGATCAGTTGAGTCCGGATACGTGATGTTCTCGTGCAGGTTCGAAATAATCCGGGACATCATGGCATCTCTTTCGAAAGGATTTTCGATCTCCACGGCGAACATCGCAAGCGGGATAGTATAATCCGGGTTATCGCTGACGCGTGAATACGAGATGAGGATATCAATCATTCCGGCGATCTTCAGCGATATCCATGGTGTTTTGATATTCTCTTTTATTATAGACAGACTTCGTTCGAACGGGTATATTTCTGCAGCGAAATCCTCGGGGTCTGGCCGCGATTCCGGCTCATTTAACAGAATACACCCGATTTTTACAAAGCACTCGGCAATCTTTTCAAACTGCTGGGTTTTCAAGACAGGATCGCTGATGTCAAGGGCTATCCTGAAAGCCTCTTCAAGCACTGCGGGGGACCGTCTGCTGACAGCGTACTGAATAACCCCGTCAATGATATTTGCCATTGCATTTGCCGCAAGGCTGTCCTCAAGAAGTTCGCTGCTCCAGACTCGCATCCGTAAAAGAAGGTCGAGATCCCCCTGCCGTGCGGCAAGAAGAGATGCCTCATCGATAATACTGCCGAGTGTTGCAGAACGCGTTTCCTGACCCGCAATCTGGCAGGTGAGACCCACGGCTCTCTGGAGATAATCGCGGTTCTTGATCTGCACCCCGATTTTTGCAATCTGGATAACGATATAGGCAATTGCCCGCTCCCTGAGGGGCTGGTCCTGAATGGATTCTGCCATTTTGATCAGAACATTGGGGTTGTGCAGGGTGAGAAATCCCCGATCAACAAGAATGGTAATACTCTCCAGGAGCAGGGTGTTCTGCTGTGGATATAAATGGATGAGCCCGTTCAGGGATTCTGCATGGGATATGATATCTTCAAACGGATTATCAGTACACAGTTCGATAACAGCCCTGGAAAGTGAATGGTGCAGGGTATCCTGATTCAGGCGGTTAAGGACCATATCTTTGACCAGAGGGACGCTGTCCTTTAATACCGCGGTTTTAAGGAGATCCGTGAGGTTATCTGCATACTGGGGCAGGGTCTCCGTCTCGTGACTGATTTTTCTGAATATATTGAGAGCCGAGGTAAAATCCCCTGAAGAAAGCATAATCTGGGAAAACTGGAGGTATATGCGTGACAGGAATACCGGATCGCTGTTCTTGTCGATGATGGGAATAAGATCTGAGAGTACGGGCATACTGTTTGAACGCCGTGCAACAGAAACCCCTGCCCGTACCAGTTCCCTGATCGGGTATACTTCCGTATCCAGGAAGATCCGGTGGATGGTGATTGCTGCGGAAAGGTACCACAAATCGCCTGATATTTCTGCTTTCTTCAGGAGATCAATAACGAGAGTGCCCGTGACAAAAGGCATCCGTTCACACAGAGTCTGAAGAAGGGTAATAATCTGCTGTTTGTCCTTCACCCTTTCCAGCACCTGTTCTGTAAGGGCACTGACTATCTCGAGTCGCATCTCCTCTGGCAGGTCATTGAAATTCCCGATGAAATGGGGAATATCCAGGATCTCTTTTCCGAATACAGATTTTACACCTTTTTCAATAATGGATGAAATGCACGACTGTCTCCGGATCTTCTGGTGAATTTTCGTAGCATCGCGGATACTCTCCAGGAACAGCTGGCGATTTTTTTCAAGGATGGCTATGGTCGCCATTGCATTTGCAAGCTCTGCATGCAAAACAGCTCGTTTTGAAATATCGCTGATCTCTTCGGTAATATGGTGAGAACGACGGAGGAGTTTTTCATCCTTTGATGCAATTGCCCATTTGATCAGGAGGGGGATGATTTCGATCATGACATCGGAACGGTACTTCCGGAAACTGATCCGTTCAAGCATGATCATGCCCGTGTCAATAAATCCTGCATTTCCCTCCGAAACCCCGGCATCAATGAGGGTTTGTGCCATCAGTGCAAAAATCCGTGACTGATAACTTTTTTTACCCAGTTTATCAGACAATGTAAATACCGATTTCAGCCATTTTTCATCCTTTGTTGTGATGAATTGCTGGACTATCCGGGAGAAAAGGTCGTCAATATCAAAGCCCGGCAGGTCCGGCAGGGCAAATAACAGCTCGGGTTTATTATTTTTTAATGCAGTATCGGTGATCAGGTTGTTAATTTCCGTTACGAGAACTTTTTGTGCCCTTCTTCCCTGTAACTGGAGAATGCTGGATAGACCGCTCTCGATGATTTTCCAGTCTTCTGCAGACAGAGCCCGCTGGACTTTCCTGACAATTTCATGAGTACTTGCCATTCTTGTATCACAATGTGGGATAAACTCAATTTAACTCAAATAGTTATTATATTTTTTGATCCAGTTTAACCTCAAATTTAATTTTTTTTATCATAATAGAGCAAAATTATTGATTTTTTTTAAAATATGGCATAGAATATGAAGTTGTTTTTGATACGGAGCGAAATTATCAATTATTTATTAAATTTTCATTGAGTTAAAATAATAATCTAATAAAAATTTACGGTCAGGCTCGTCCGATTCTACAGGATGAAACCGGTTCCTCTCGTTTATTGCCTGCTGACCGCAGAGATATGATCCATCAGTTCACGGTGAAAATCCTGACCATACCGGGCATTTTCTGCATCGATGATAATCCGCATAATTGGTTCTGTACCTGATGCACGGACAAGTGCCCAGGAATTTTTTCGGAAGATTTTAACACCATCTGTCAGGTCAAGCGTTTCATTCTTATAAATGTTTTTTATTTCTTCAAGCACTTCTGCTCCTTGTAGTGTACTGATTTTATCTTTGATCATCGTACGCCGGGGCAGGGTGTTTATCAATGCAGAGAGCTGCTGTTTTTCCTGAGAAAGGATAGAAACCATCATCGCTGCTGTCATACCCCCGTCCCTGCAGAACTGGTGGTCGGGAAAAATAAGTCCGCCATTCCCCTCACCACCAAAAACAACCTCTTTACCGTCGTTGATGAGCGACCGCATAGTCCGGGCGACATAGATGCTCCCGACCGGAGTATAGTGGATAGTGCAGCCTTCATTTTTCGCAACCATCTCCACCATCTGTGATGTACTTACGGGTGTAACCAGTGCACCTTTTTTCTGATGGCAGATATGCCGGGCGATCAGGGCAAATTCCTGGTTCTCTTCAACAAAACTCCCGTTTTCATCTATAAATACGGAACGATCTGCGTCGCCATCGTGCGCGACCCCGAATGCTGCACCGCAGCTGACGACGAGATCGGCCAGTGTCCTGAGACCATCCGGAGAGGGTTCAGGCAACCTCCCGGGAAATGTTCCATCCATAATTCCATTGACGGTGAATACCCGGCATCCCATGCCAGTGAGAATCTGTGGTGTTGTAATGCATGAAGGGCCGGACCCGGGATCAACCACGACGGTTAATCCCGAACCGGTATTTTCAGGAAAGTGATGGACAATTGCATTGATATAGTTCCGTATGAGGTGGGGAGCATCGACTTCATGACCAGCGTGGTCCCATGGCAGGGGTGATGGTGGTGTGTCGAATATCAGATGTTCCAGTCTGATTGTTTCTTCATCCCCCATTTCCGTGCCATCAGCCTCGATGATTTTGACACCATTATATTCAGGGGGGTTATGGGAGGCGGTTATCATTGCACCCCCGTCGAACTGATCTTTGACAAGATACTGGAGAGCGGGGGTCGGGAGGATCCCACAGTCAACAACATCGCAACCCATCGAAAGCAGCCCTGATTTTACAGCCTTTATCAGGGTTTCTCCTGATGTCCGGGTATCTCTTCCTACGGCAATGCAGCCTTTTCGCATTGTACCGAGAGCCTGACCGATAGTCAGTACGAGATCCGGTGTCATGTCTTTACCGACAACTCCTCGTACTCCGTTCGTACCAAACAGACGTTTCTGGAATTTTGTAGTGTACATGGTTCTCTGGCTCCGGTTTTTTAAGGGGAATAATTTTCAAAGAGGTCGATCGATGCAAGTACCTCGTCAACGGAAGGATTTGAAAGGACGCAGTTCTCAGCGGTTAAACTACCGATAACTATCTTGGGAAATGTCCGCTGTTTGAAGCCTTCAATGACAGCAAAGTCAATTCCCTGGTGAAAGAGCATACCCAGTATGTCTTCAAGGGTATTTTTTCGGAGAGCAGCTACGGCTTTTTGCGAGTCCATCCCTACAGAGATGTCTGCACCCGCATCAAAAAAAACAGTGGTATCCTTCCCCTCCTCGCAGGTAAAGGTGTGATGCCCCAGATGTTTGATCACCGCCACCGTTCCCTGTTTTTTCAGTGCCGGGATAAGTTTTATGATAAATGTTGTCTTGCCTGAACCTGAGCTGCCCACAAGCTGGATTATTTTCATGCAGTATTTCTCCGGTGATTGTGTGGTTCTTTCTCCCAGTTTCCGTTACTGTCAGTATTATTAAAGTCCTCGGTTGTTTACCGGATTCCGTTCACGGATTCCGGAACCTTCGGAACTCTCCTGCACTGACAGCGTTCCTTCAAGGGCAGTTTTTTTATCGATTACGGGCAGGATCTGATCGATCATCATTGGCACTGCATGCGAATCAGATACAGGACGGGAGTCCGGTGTTTTTTTGCCTGCCTCTTTCTCTCCATTGACACGATGCTGGTGAGCAGTGTCATCGATGGTTTTTTGCGGTGCTGGATTATCCGACGCTTTTTCCTCCTCATCCCGCGATCTGAGAATAGTTTTGGCGGCTTCCCCGACACTTCGCATCACTTTCGTTATCCGGTCCTCGATATCAATCTCTTCATCGATATCAAGGGTAGTCCCTTCAACTTCGAGAAGAAACCGGGCGACTTCGCTGGCCTCAAAGAGCAGATCATCAAGTTCATCGGTAGTGAAAAATCCGCACATCGCACCATAGAAAAAGGTGGCACTTGACTTCCGCACTTTCTTTTTAAAAGAGTGCCGTGCCTGGTTTACCGCCTGGGGCGAATAGGTATCTTCCATAAAGGGGACAAGTTCTGGGAGGTGATTCCCGATAAAGGTCATCTCTGCACCCCCGGAGGTCCTGAAATCCGTGCACAGGCGTGCAAGCGCCCATTCTCTCGCGGTGATATAGGTCCGCTTGCGCAGAAACTGGTTTACCTTCCGGTACGTCGCTCCGTCCACTTTTTTAAATTTTTTATATTTGTTAATCTCCTCTCGGGCTCGTGACTCATCCATCTTCGTATCACCTGCGCATGGAGTTTATCAGGGAATAGTCCAACCCTGAGAACGGGATGGTTTTTGGCTGCTTTGTGTATAGCAATATATGGTTTATTAGTAATAAAACTACAGTAAATCTTCCTTGTTATTTTAACAATATCACGTCGGCAACCATGAAATAATATCAAAATAGACAATGGAGAAACTGGTTCAGGAGCAAAACCACCGCACAGAGGGACGCCCCCCGAGGCGGGTTAAAGATAAAAAAATACCTAGTCCCTGCCCCTCCTTGCGTGAGAGGCCCAGCCGTAGGGAACCTTCGCAAACACTCATGAAAATCCATCGGTAAAACGTGAATAAAAAATGCCCCTTAATCAGACGATGAGCAACTTTGTCCTCTCATTGTATCCGCGAACCTTCAGCAGTTCCAATGAGAATTTG
>DATEXZ010000172.1:0-3670 GCA_035256445.1 Methanoregula sp. | reverse complement strand
GGATTTCGCCTACGGATTTCGGGAATTTAGTATTCAGATATAAATCAGAAATTGGCACCTCTCCATACCATTAAAGGATACATGCTGCCCAGCCGATTTGACCCCGCGGCGGATCAACAACAAAAAATTCTCACAAAACCAACTGACCGCCGTGCCTCGGAGAGGCCCTGAGGCGGGCGACTATCACAAATGTCGATGATTTTCTGGAAAAGAACCTGATCAAGGAGCTCGCAATAGAAAGCTCGAATCATAATCTTAGGAGATAATCGGAAATTTGCAGATATCCTTACTCCAAAAGGGTAAACGCCTGTGGCGGGATGCCTGGTTGAATTATCAAACAAGAGATCCCGGGATTACCGGTCACACTGATGATCCCAGCTTCCATCCGATGACTTTTTCGGGATTTTCGGTAACAGCCGTGCTGCAAGTGCGGCAAGGATAAAGAAACAGATGGTAACCAGGACAATTGACCCCCCCGGTGCAAGGTCGTACATGAATGACAACTGCAACCCGGCGACAACTGATAAGACTGCGACGCCACATGCGGAAAACACGGTCTGCCTGAACGGCATCTTCAGCTGTATCGCTGCGGACGCCGGAATTACGATCAGGCTTGAAACCATGAGCACGCCAACGAGCCGCATCGCGACCACCACGGTTAAACCGGTCAGGATCGTGAAAACAAGTTCCAGTGCCGACACCGGCAGGCCGGAAACTCTTGCGAACTCCGCATCAATGGTGATCCCAACCCATTCCTTCCAGAACAGCAATAAAATGCCGATGACGGTAACCCCGAGAGCTGCGGCAAGGTAGAGGTCGGTCTGGTTTATACCGAGAATTGTCCCGAAAAGGAAGGACAGGACATCAACAGCCACATTATGCGTTATACTGATCATGATAATCCCGATAGCAAGCCCGGCTGCAAACATGATCGCTATCGCCGCATCCGAAGCAACCCGCAATTTACCGAGTGAGTGTATACCGAGCGACCCGAGAACTACGCCGACAACCGCCGTATATAAGGGGTAAATTCCCGTGAATAAACCCAGAGCAATCCCGCCAAAGGCCACATGACTCAGCCCGTCTGCAATGAGGGAAAGCCTCCGGAGGACGAGGAATACCCCGAGGCTCGAACACGTGACTGCGATGATCAGCCCCCCTATCAGTGCACGGACTCCAAACTGGTAGGATAAAAACTCAAGGACCATGGTCTGCTCTCAGGTAATTTTTCCTGCTGTTATCATCAGGTTCCACAGGCCTTCTGCATTGAGACTCGCGGAGGGACCATCATAGATCACCTTCCGCTGCAGGAATATGACCCTTTCAACGTGGGCTGCGAGATCGGGCAGATCGTGCAGGATCATCAGGACCGTGATCCTGTGCACTTTATTCAGATGGCTGACAAGGGTATAGAATTCCTGTTTGCTCTGTGCATCGATACCGTTTGTGGGTTCATCGAGCGCGATGATGTGCGGTCTGCCGACAAGAGCACGGGCAATCAAAGTTCTCTGTTGCTGTCCACCGGAGAGATCGGAAAACAACTCATGCTGCACATGATCGAGACCTGCTTCTGCGATAGCAGCATCGACAGCCCCCCTGCTGTCTGAATTCATCCTCTTGAACAGCCCTATCTGGCCAAACGTTCCCATTTCAACGATCTCGCGGGCAGTTACCGGAAATTGTTCCTGCCTGATAACCGGGTTCTGGGGTACGTAACCGATGCAGGGCCTGCAGGGGCTCATCCCTTCGCATTCATCGATATGGCAGGCAAATGAAACGGTGCCCTTATCGGGTTTCAGGAGGCCGACCATGATCTTCATGAGCGTGGATTTTCCCGAACCGTTTGGCCCGGCAATTCCCACGATCTCCTCCTGGCAGATCGAAAGAGATACATCTTCCAGTACTGGATTTGCCCCGTAAGCAAACCAGACCTTGTTCAGGGTCAGACAGACCTTTTCACTTCCCGGAAGAATCACTGGCATAGCATCGCTTTTTTCATTTCCTGCAGGTTAATTTCCATGATCGCTACATAATCGGTATCGCCCTCTTGTGAGGAACCCGACGGGAGCACCTCCATGGTGGTGAAGGAATACAGGGGAATATCAAGTTCTGCTGATATCGATTTACTCAGGTCTTCTGCTTCATCCGGCTCCACGAGAATACCCCTGACATTCTTTGCCTTCGCTTCTTCGATGATAGCAGACATCTGTTTTATTGACGGCTGAGTATCGGGGCCTGTCCCGGCAATCGGGATCTGGGTCAGGTTATACGTCGCTGCTATATAATCAAGGAAGGAGTGTGAGCTCAGGAATGTTCTGGTGGTACAGTTTGAAAACCCCGTCGTGTAGTCGGAATCGAGCTGCTCCAGTCGTTTTTCAAATTCCACAGCATTATTCTGGTAATCAGACGCATGTTCCGGATCAATTTCAGATAACTCCCGGGCGACGTGGGCTACGTAATACTCGGTAAGCTGTGGCGATAACCAGAGGTGCGGGTCCCGGGTCATATCCGGGAAGCCGGGGTATCGGTTTTTCATCTGATCGTATTCAGATACCGATACAGCATCGGCAAAGGTCACGAGTTTTATATCAGGGTTTGACGAGGCTGCAAGATTGGCTGCCCAGGGTTCGAGAAACGGCCCGGCATAGAAGAAGACCCTTCCGTTTTTAAGCGCAACAGCATCGTGGGGTGTCGGTTCATAATCATGGGGATCTGCCCCGGGAGGAAGTATCTGGGTTATTGTTATGTGGTCCCCGCCAATGGGTCCGATCAGGAGCGTGAACGGGCGAAATGACGTAATTACCTGAAGCTTGCCACCCTGGCCGGGTTGTGCTGGTGATACTGAGCCGGATACACCGGGATCCGATGGGGATACCGATGGTGAGCTGGTCAGGCAACCGCTTCCTGCGATTACTGCAATAACCATTGCCATGGCCAGTATTGTCAGAATCGTTGTGTACTGTCTTTGTGTCATCCGGATCAAAATCCTCCCCGGCACTCCGGTCTTTCCTCCAAATCTAATTCGTAGGTTCTGCTTATAATAGTTATGAGAATTTTGGATAGTGTCCAAAAATTACTTTATCACCGGATTCGGGCTTATCCCCTGTTCCGGATGGGGGAAGACAAACGGGATTGAGTATGTCTGGTTCACCGGGGATATCCGTTTTACCGGTTCATATCTCAAGGCAACTGTCATCGTGCGTAATATCCCCGCACACGCCTTTTTTCGGATGTCCCATAGCCCTGCACATCTGGTCTATTGCATCCTTTGATACGTAGCTTTCAAACCTTGAAGCCTCACGACACGCCTGCTCATGTGAAAGACCAAAATGAGTCAGGGCCAGGGCGAGTATCCTGTGCCTTTTTATCAGGAATTGTGCAGTAATCTTTCCTTTTTCTGAAAGAGATACTCCATGATAGGGTGCGTAAACCAGAAGTCCATCGCCGGCAAGCTCAGCCATCGTTTTTGTAATAGTTGATGGGTCTACACCGAACCCGGCGGCAATGGTATTTGTTTTCACAGGACCGCTTTTCGCATTAATGAACTTGATGTAGTCGACTTTCCTTGGCGAAAGTTCGAATCCGGTATCTGTGCCCATGCATATATGTTTACAAGTTAACAAAAAAATTTTGCTGTCACTCCAAAAATCTCAGTGCACCAGATGTACGT
>DATEXZ010000171.1:0-4836 GCA_035256445.1 Methanoregula sp. | reverse complement strand
TAGAAGGTAATACGACACAATCACAAAGCGCAGGGGGCGGTTCGGGGGGACAGGCACGTTCCCCTCCGATACCAGGTGATTCGCAATTTGTTGAAATTTTAGGGTTTCAAAAGAGCTGAAAAATCCTTTATTTTGATTATCCTGAAACAAAATTGAGGTCATATTCGCATTCTGTTGGCAGATCTTATCGGATGTAATCCGATATTTTCCGGGTTTCACAGCGGGGTACCTGAAAAATACTCAAGCCCGATTTTTCACACCCTCCCTTTAAAAATTAATTCCCGTCAGGGAGTACAATCCTCCCAAAAAAAAGAGCCATATGACGAGTATTAACAGGAGGAGTAAGATGACAATTTTCAGAATCCCGTGCCCCGCCTTTATGACATTTCCCATGTTACCCCACCACGCTTATTATCAGCATGTTCACCAGTTCTTTTCTCTCCCGCGGGATATTAATGTTATTTTCCCTTTTCCCGGAGTGTCGGGATATCCTTTTTAAAGAAACAGATTATCTCTTCCTGTTCGCATGATACCTTGATAATGTCGCCTGCCGCTGGTCAAGGTACTTCGCATCAGTTTTCCGGTAATAGGGGTTTTCTGCCCGCTCGGTCGTGTAAAAGACCAGCTGGCCGATCGGCATGCCCGCGTATACCTTTACCGGGCGTGCGTTGACATTTGCCATCTCCAGCGTGATCGTGCCCCGGAAACCCGCATCGATCCAGCCACCGGTCTGGTGCAGGGTGACACCGAGCCGGGCGATGCTCGACTTGCCTTCAATCGTGGCAACAATATTATCCGGCAGTTCAATGCACTCCAGCGTTTCGGCTAGGACGAACTGGCCGGGATGGAGGATGAATGTGTCTGCATGGGTCTCTTCAACGTCCGAAGATACGCTGTCCGGGTTGTAGGGGTCGATCACCTCGCTGCCCCCCTTATACCAGACAAAATGGTTTCCCAGGCGGATATCCACGGAGTTGGGTTGCACCAGTTTCGGGTCGTACGGGTCGATCCTGATATGACCCCTGGCGATGCGGTCCAGGAGCTGCCAGTCCACGAGAATCATTGATCTGACATGTGGGTGCTGCCGGGTCATTATGGCTTCGAAACGACGAAGTCGAACCGTACCATGATATCCTGCACTATATCTTCACCCGGGAAAGCATCCCCGTTCCTCAAAAAAAAGAGATGCTGAAGGAACAAAATAATAATGTAAAAAAGTTTCGCTCTGTTGAAATGCATGAACGGGAGTTCACACCCGAACCATGAAAATCATTAAACCCTGTAATTTTATGAGGGCTCCCCCCTCAGGGCCTCTTTGAGGCACGGCGGGGAAAGGCGATGTTTACAAATATGCATATAGACACTGATCCGCCGCGGGAGCGCCCCGTCGGGGGCGGCGGGGTTCATCGCAAATAATTATGAGGAATAAACAATCCATTCCTCACATCTGTTTAATTTAATTTTTATGGGAAATCCTCACAATATTTTTCTCAATGCTTTATCAAGTCAACGGCACGTAATGCCTCCGCCCCCCGACGCTGTGGCATCCCCTCTGAAGCGATAATTCTTAGGGAAGGTAATACAACACCATCGCAAAGCACAGGAGCGGTTCGGGGGGAAAGGCACTGTCTTCTCCGATACCAGGTGATTCGCAATTTTGTTGAAATCTTAGGGTTTCAAAAGAGCCGAAAAATTTAACGTTTCGATGACCAGGCATGGACAATACAATTCTGCCAGATCCATTATACCATAAAATCCAGCAGAATTTTTACATTCAGCCTTTTTTTAAGGTTATAATCGTCTGACTGATCCCGGCCAGAGTATCAAAATTTTCAGTAGTTATCATTTCCAGAGGAATTTCGATGGAATATTTCCCTTCAAGGAAATCAATCAGCTGAAGTAAGGTGATCGAATCTATTACCCCTGTTTCCGATAACGAGTCATTTTCCTGTAATGTACTGTTATCCTTCAGAAATCCCTGCGTTTTTAAAAATTCCAGTATATCCCCGCGAATATCGTTCATGGTGGTTCACATCGATTGAGGTGGTAAGGCAAATGTTTAAATAAAGTGTTTGGTATAGTATTTCTCATAAGTTATATAAAAAAATATGGTGAAACATGGCTGACAGAACCTTTGAAAACGGGTTTGACCTGAAAAAAGAGATGCTCAAAGACAGCGAAGATCTCAAAGAGAAATTATCGGCATTTATTCGGCAAACCGCACGCGATCTGTTCAGGAAAGAGGGTATTGTCATCGGAGTTTCAGGGGGGGTTGATTCTGCAGTTATTGCCGCTCTGTCTGTTGATGCACTGGGTCCGGAGCGGGTCTACGGACTGATCCTCCCGGAAAAGGAGTCGTCTCCTTCCAGCAGGGAACTGGGGATAGACCTGTGCAAGGCGTTAAGAATCTGTTATAGCGAAGTCCCCATCACTCCCATGCTGGAGGCATTCAATATCTATGCCAGAAAAGAATCGCTCATTTCCGAACTTTTCCCTCAGTTTGATCCGTCATCCCATACCACATCCTTATCCCGACCCCCGATGATTGCCGGTGAAGAACTCCTCAACATACCGTCACTCCACCTGTTGAAAAATGGGAAGACCATCGGCACAAAACGGTTGTCCATGCAACAGTTTTTTACCGTGCTCAGCCTGCAGAATGTGAAACAGAGAACAAGGATGATAGTTGAGTACATGTATGCCGAGAAAATGAATTATGCAGTCTGCGGGACTACCAACAAAACCGAATTGCTGACGGGATTTTTCGTGAAGTACGGCGACGGGGGCGTTGACCTGGAACCTATTGCAGATTGCTATAAAACACAGGTCTATAAACTTGCAGAATTACTGCATATTGACCGGCGGATCATAGCCCGGGCACCAAGCCCTGATACCTGGAGTCATTACACATCGGATGAAGAAGTGTCGCTGAGGATACCCTATGATATTCTCGACCAGCTCCTGTATGCCGATGAACATCATATTCCCCCGGAAATGGTCGAAAGGAATACGAACCTCAGTAAACGACAGATAGAATCGGCATATAAGCATATTCACAGCCTGAAGAATGCTGCCCGCAGTATCCAGGCATCCCCTCCCGTATACCTGGGATAAGCACAGCAGAAATTCCTTTACGGTATTTTTGAAGATTCTGGAGAAATCGCTGAGTTCTCCGGAGTAACCAACTAAGCAAACGAGAAGCCCTGTGGCATCTCCCTCGTCTCTTCGAGGAATTCTTTAGAGCCGGCAGGGAATGGTTTTAAACAACCTGTCCAAAGCCGTGGATTCCTGCGCTGTCTCTCCAGAGGCAGGTAAACCAAAGCATGTTAAATAATAATGCCGTCCATACTCTCTTAAAGGAAAAGATTCCCCGTTGATCGCCCGGGGTATCATCTTCCGATACCTGTGACAAAGGAACCCACAACCATACCTGGCACTGTAAGAACATGAACATGCACCAGCTGTTACATCAGGATCCGGAAATCTGGGATCTGTTCACCCGTAAAGAGGAATATACCAATCCCCAGAGAGATCACTATGACAGGTTTCCCTATTATGCCTGCAGGGATCTCAATATTTTCGAACCTAAAGCGTCACAATACCTCATTAAGCACGGTTATTCATGCGTTTATCCCGATGATGCACCTTTTGCCGTCTGCCTGACCCACGACATCGACGGCGTCTACACCTCGTTTCACACAAAGAGACAGTCAGCATTTCACAATCTGAGAAGAGGCCGTCCCCTGCAGTCATTCCACTCAATTGCCCGGATGCGATCAAAAAAACTGCCCCTCTGTAACTTTTCTGCCATCATGGACCTGGAAGAGAAATACGGTGCGGGGAGCACATTCTTTTTCCTGGCGGAGAAACCCGGAGAGCAGGCTTACACGTACACCATTGAGGACCTTGAGCCGGAGATCGGCGGGATCATCGATCACGGGGGAGAAGTGGGACTTCACGGGGGGCATACTGCGTATCTCGATGCACAGGAGATGAAGGAGAAAAAGGAGCGGTTGGAGAAGGTTACCCGCAAACCCGTGAAGGGGTACCGGAATCATTATCTTCGCTTCAGGGTACCGGATACGTGGGAGTGCCTGAGTTCAGCGGGGTTCCAGTACGATACAACATTCGGATATGCCGATTGTTTCGGGTTCCGGAACGGGATGTGCCACCCGTTCAGACCATTCAACCTGAACACGAACCATACGATTGATATCCAGGAAATTCCCCTGACGGTGATGGACCGCACCATGGACCAGACCTATATGGGGCTTGACACCAGGAAATGGGAAGCGATAAAAATGCTCGTTGACCGTATTATAGCGTGCAACGGCGTGTTTACCGTGTTGTGGCATAACGTCTCCATGGAGGGAGAAACCCTGAAGCTGTATGAGAAAATTCTCCGCTATTGTCATGACAGAAAGGCATGGATGACGAACGGGGAAGGGATATCCCGGTTTTTCCTGGATAAAACCGACACGTATCTCTCCTGAGGATCAAAATCCGGATCCTCGTACTATTTCAAAAAATATTCTCCTGATCCGGACCAACTACGGGAGAATTTTTCTGATTTCAGTCACGTTTTTTTGTCATGGTGATAAACTGGCCATATTCCAGTCTTTTTTTGGGAAGAAGCCGGCCCGATAATGGTACCAAAAGAACTTCAATCGCATGTACTACCTTTGAGTGGATGTTTTTTGAGGGCGGAGGCGGGGGAGAGGTTTCCCAGATCGAACGGGGCGATGTATTCTGCCGCGGTTGAAATCGGGAAAGCATGAGTTTTACATTCTTACGGTGATCATACGGCTCATAAGCAACCTCAATGGCAGCAGGACC
>DATEXZ010000170.1:0-4344 GCA_035256445.1 Methanoregula sp. | reverse complement strand
TGAACGAAACAACCGCTACCGGGTCCCTGGCTGAATGCCCGGTTGATCCATTTGGTGTGAGATCGGCAGAAGTACTGTACACGATCAGATGATTGGCAGGGCATGTCATAGGAAAAAAAAGAGGTATTATTCCCGGTTGGTGGGAATCCCGGGCCGGCTAGTGTGCCCCGGCATCTTCTTCCCACAGGCCGAAGAAGTTACCTTCGGTATCCATGCAGTTGGCAAGGTAGCCCATCTTTGGCACAGCCATCTTTCCCATGAGTACTTTGCCCCCAAGGCTTTTTACCTGGTCCATCCCAGCATCAATGGATTTCACGCCAAAATAATTCATGATGCGCTGCGAAGGGTCCATCCGTTTCCCCATCCCCCCGCCAACTCCCGGAGTACCGTCCACGCTCGTTGTGGTAATCAGGTTATACTGCATCTCCGGGCAGGATTCGAATTTCCAGCCTAACAGCTCAGAATAGAATTTCTTCGCCCTCTCAATATCGTCTGCCGGTACATCAAAATGAACAATCGTCGACATCAGGTTGTCACCACTTCCTGATAAGGGAGGAGAGGCTCATAACAGTTACCCTTCAGGCAAACTGTCCGGCGCCACCCGCCCGGGCCAGGCATCCAATGACCAGAACTACCTGAAGAGTCTCTTCGTTCTCTTCTCCTGGTATCCTGTTATCCCCCTGATTATCAGCCGCAACACCACCGGGAGGGCGGGATAATCCTGTTTTTGTAATAATCACCGTTTTTACCCCTTATTCCCAATTGCCGGGGAATACACCGTCTGCGTTCGCAATGGCAACATATCCGGAATAACCGTCAACCGGCTGCATGAGACTGAAGGGCGGGTATCCGTCAAATCCACGACAACCTCAGTGCTCAAATACGGTCCCGTCACCGGAAAATCAGCGGTTATCTCCTGTATGCGAGTGCAGTCCCGACAGGACATACCCCGGTACATCGCCCGCAGAGATAACACTCCCTCTTTGAATCGTTTGGGCCTGCCGTACGGGTCGGGCAGGTTTTCTCGCATTTCCTGCAGCTGATACAGGTGTCAGAACGGCGCAACCGGAACCAGCTGAACTCCGCAAAGAGGGAGAAGAGCACCCCAAAGGGGCAGATAATCCGGCAGACCGGGCGGTACAGGAATACCGAGACCACCAGGATGCCGGCTGCTGCAGCAAGCCCGGCCGAGATGGTGAGGGAGAAGAGATCGTAGAGGCCGGTGAATGACATCAGGTCGATAAGGTAGAACGCCGCGACAGAGGTTACGGCAAAGACAGCAAGCCGGATACTTTCGAGGACCCGCGTATCCTGGACGACTATCTTTTTCACCGGCACCGCAGAGAGCAGCTCCTGCAATAAGCCCACCGGGCATATGGTGCCGCAGAACGTCCTGCCGGTTACCAGCGCCAGTACGATGACCGAGCAGATGATGACGACCCCGTACGTAAGTGCCGATGCACCACTGAGCACATTGATAATGCCACCCAGTTCCAGGGGCATGATGGGGGCAAGGAAGACAAAACCGGCAATGGTGCCCAGGGTTGCCGCCAGGAGGACAACCTTCCGTGTCATGACCCCGGTATGCCAGAGGTATGCGGCGAGCACCGTCCCGATCCCCATGTAGGTGAGGGCATACACGGTCCCTGCACCCGTGTCTCCGGTAAGCAGGGAGGTCGTGATGAGGGAGAGGCCGAGACCAAAGAACGAGGAAAGGGCCAGGGCCGGTAGCGTGCCTTGTATCCGTACTCCTGCTTTTCCTGATCTTACCAGCGCAAAAAGGACACCGGCAACCAGAAGAAAGAGAAGTATTTCCGTCACTAAAGCGGACTGCAGGATCGTATCAAGGAATCCCCCCGGGGGTGGATTTTCGGGAACTGAGGCAGCGAAATCCGGTGACGTAGTACTCACTGGAGCAGCGGGTGCCGAGGTCGTAGTGACCTGTGCCGCTGAAGGAGACGGAGTCGGTGTGGCTGTGACCGGTGCGGTGGGTTGTGCCGGGACAGCTGATGGGGTACGAGCGGGGAGGGAGACAGCCCGGGACGTGTAGTCACAGAGTGCGTTTCCATCGGCATCGGTAAAAAGAAAACACCTGCCCGGAGTGGGGCATCCCCCTATTCCCTTGGGGCAGACCGCGGCACAGGCCGGGTACACGAGTCCTGCCGTGAGTAACAGGGATGCCAGTGTGCGCCTGATGGATTTCATAACCTGCATGGGACTCCCTGTTCTCTTGTGATTCCTGAAACAAGCTGCCGGGACCTTTAAGGAAAGGATGCATATTCCGGCGAAAATATTGATTCTCTTCTCTGATCTTTTGAAGTGCAGTGATAATATCTTTTCATATCGTACCAATCTGGCCAGGATAACGGAAGATTTACGACGGATCAATGCTGGAATTGATTATTTGAAAAGCAGCCGGAATGCGATTTCTTCCTGAACAAAAAAAGTATCCCACGAGATAGTCATGGATACCTGTTACCACCGGGCAGACTGTTCATTACCGTTCAAACATATTCCCGGAGCAGCCCTTTTACCCCGGCGGCAAGCGGTGCGAGATCGTGTCGGCTTGTCTCCCATAAGATTGTTGGACTTATCTGGAAATACCCGTGCACCATTTTGTCCCGCATTCCTGCAAATTCTTTCCAGGGAATATCCGGGTGCCGATCGATAATCTCCGGAGGGATTTTCTTGATCGCTTCCCCGATCACCACAAAATTGAGAATGATCGCCTCACGTGTTTTCCGATCACCGAGCAGTTGATCGTATGTCATGCCGTTCGTATAGGACTGTATTGCAGAGATTGCATCATCGATATCAGTGAGATAAAGTTTTACCTCCCGTTTAGACATAGATGACCTCGGAGAGCACATCCTGCCGGATTACCGGTTTTAAAGAATCCGGTGTCACCAGATCCACTTTGTTTCCCAGTCGATCGGAAAGGAAATTTTCCAGCCGCATAAAGGTTACAAAACCTACCGGTTTTGAGAACTCCACCAGGAGATCTATATCGCTCTGCCCGGTCTGCTCATCCCGGGCAACTGAGCCAAACACCCCCATAGTCTTGACTGAATACTCTTTTGCCACTTCTTTTTTCAGTTTTTTAAGGGAAGCAAGGATATCCTGGCGGCTGGATTTCATTACGGTACCTATGTTAAAGTGGGTGATGAACTATTAATACATATTTTTAACCAGGTCTGACTTCTGGTATCACACGGTACAGAAAGGTGAACAGAAAAAGGACCGGGCAAGATCTTGTAAACCTTTGAATTGCTAGTGTATTTTTGAAGGTTTCACTCCCCCTCTCTTTCTTCCTGCACAAATCGCATAATAAACGAATCCGAAGGAAGAATACAAAAAATAAGGATCGGATACAGAATGGGCGATTTCCTCGTTCACCGCAGGTCATCCACGAAACGCATGGCAGTCCGGGCACCACCACCCGACGGAAATGAGGTGCTGTCTGCGGTGTGCATCACAGGCCCGGACACAGGTTCTGGACATATGCCGCTGCCGCGTACGGGTATTCCGTGAGACAGTCCGGCAGTCATTCGGGCAGAGAGGACGTGTACACAAACGATCAAATCGCTGTAACAGTGGCACGATAAATCTTTTTGACCGGTCGTTTTTTTGCTTGCGTGCAGGGTGGGTATTGCCTGGAGATGCGGGGATAATACCTGTCTGCAGGGAAAAAGGAGCCAAAACCGGTTTTTTAACAAGAAATATTATATTTACTACCATGCTTATGGTTCATAAGGAGTGAATCATGGTCATCTCAACAACAGATAGTCTGCGTGCCCTCTTTGAAAATATTAAATCTCTTGGTTTTTTCGGGAGGTTATTTGGCTGGAACCGTATCCGTCTCATGAATTCCGCTGCCATCAGTGAATATAACACGCTCAATAATGAGATCAATGGTCTCTATGATCAGAACCGGCAGCTCCAGAACCAGCTCCGCACCGTGATCCAGGACCTGGACCACCAGAAATCCCTGTTGTCGGATGTGCGGACTGATTATGAGATCCTTAAAAATTCATCCATGGACCTGTCCCAGGCACTGAGGAGCAGGGATGTCGATCTTGGTGCCCTGAAGGAATCTGAAACAAAGAATATGAAACGGATTACTGACCTGGACAAAGAGATCAACCTGAAAAGTTTCGAGATCCAGAATTTAATCCGGGAAAAAATTGAACAGGAACGGAACTTGTCCGTGTTCCGGGAAGCTGACCAGCAGAAACAGGAACACTACGAGCATAAGATAACCGAACTCAATGCCCTGAAAAAACAACTCGATGATGACAGGATCCGTCTCCAGGAAGAGAGGGAAGCAGAGGTGCGTACCCGGTT
>DATEXZ010000169.1:0-2073 GCA_035256445.1 Methanoregula sp. | reverse complement strand
GACAAGCTGAAAACGACTCTCATCGGTGAAGTTGCCTCAATGCAGCAGAAGACATAAGAAAATTCCAAAAACTTTTTTGCACGTATTTCCATGAAATGTTTTTTCCAGAGTGCGATACTCCGCTGGATTACGGTGGGGATCTGAGATCTTTTCCCAACTCCTGCAGAAGCAGGGCCTGGGTAATGATCATCCGCTCGAGTTCACTGACGGCAACACTTTCGTTGGACCCATGGATCCGTGATTGTTCATGGTCCTCGCATCCCCAGAGGACAAACTCCGCTTCCGGGACAGCACGTCTTAGCACATTCAGGAGCGGGATCGACCCGCCGGCCCCGGACTCCTGCACCGGCCGCCGGTAGACTGCTCCCATGACCTTACGTGCTGCTTCATAACCGTTGCCGCCCGTGGGACAGATAAACCCGGAGGAGGAGTGTACCTCGCTTATTTCCACCCGTGCGTGCCACGGGACATGTGCCCGCAGGTGGTCGGCGAGAAGCTGGACTTCATGCTTCGGGTCTGAGCCGGGTGCAATGCGCAGGCTGACCCGCGCACGGGCCTGCGGGATAAGGATATTCGAAGCGTCCCGGACGGCAGGTGCATCGATCCCGATGACCGTGACCGACGGTTTTGACCAGAGGCGGGAGCCGATAGACCCGGTCCCGATGGTTTCCACGCTTTCAGGCAGGCCGGAAAGTCGCCGGTAGAGCGGTTCCGGAAACTCTGCACCGCGCCAGGAATATGACGAAAGTCCGGCAATGGCAACATCGCCCCGACTGTCATGAAGCGTGGCAAGCATCCTGATGAGTGCTACCAGGGCATCGGGGGCCGGACCCCCGAACACTCCCGAATGGACTGCATGGGCAAGAGTCCTGACCGTGACAACACAGGAGACCTCGCCCCTCAGCGTAGTGCTCAGGACCGGTTCACCGGGGATCAACTTTCCCATATCCGTGATGATGAACAGGTCGCACCGGAACAGTTCCGGATGAGCTTCGACATACGCATGGAGGTGGCTTGCCGTCTCCTCTTCGCCCTCGATGACTACTTTTATGCCGACCGGGTATTTTCCGGAGAGTGCCCGGATGGTGGCAGCGATGGTGGCAATCCCTGACTTGTTATCGGCAGCCCCCCGCCCGTAGAGACGGTCGTTTTTGATCACCGGGATCCACGGGTCGGTCTCCCACCCATCGTCCTTCCGTGCCGGCTGGACATCATAATGGGCGTAGAACAGCACGGTTGGTGCTCCGGGTGGAGCCGGTATCTCACCGGTTACTGCTGGATACCCCCCGGGAATTTCCAGCAGGCGGGCATCGGGCAGGCCATACCGTTTCAGGAGGTCTGCGGTCAGTTCCGCCACCCGACAGACCGGTTCCGGCGGGTATCCCGGAAATGCGACCGAGGGGACCGAGATGAGTTCTTTGAGATCACCGATGACGTCGGGCAGGAAAGTCCGGACCTTTATCACCATTGCATCGACATCAGCGGGATTCGGTGTATCGCGTACCATGTTCTGAACAGAGATATGGTCGTGAATGCAGATGAATTCTTTTTTTTTAAATGACCTGACCAGTCCTTGAAACGGGCCGGATGATATGCCTGAATATTCTCCTGAATCTGATCACAGGACCGGCAATTACCTGAACCAGGACTTCAGAAGAGTATGCGTTGATATTTGAAGATCCGGGTAAATACACTATCAGAAGCAGATCCTCTCTTACCTCTGCCAGGTTTCCATCATGAGCCGCATCCGTACCCTGCTGGAATGGACTATGATCCTGGTGCTGCTTTTCACTGTCGGAGTTCTGGTCGTCTGGTTCACCTCCGGTGCAGGTACACATCAGCCCTCCGGGTTGCCCGATGATACAGGTGGTTTCTACCAGAGCCCGCTCTCCACGCCGCAGCAGTTCACAAAAACCGTGGGTGACTGGCAGTTTACCTTTCCGTCTTCTTATTCCTATACCCTCGCAGGCAAGGTTGTCGGGAGACACGAGTACCCCTCCACAATGCCGGACGGCATCATCCCGCTCGATCTCGCGGTGATGAACGGTGACCTGTTGAAGCCCGGGATCCTCT
>DATEXZ010000168.1:0-5893 GCA_035256445.1 Methanoregula sp. | reverse complement strand
TGATATCCGGGAGGCGCTTTTGAAAATGAATGCTACATCATCGGGGTCTGTCCACCTCTTCTGGTTTGCAGATATGCCTTTCTGGGAGAGGATGTATGACGATCTCTGGGAACCGCTGCACGGGAGTCCGTATCATTCCGGGCCAAAAGTCGACTGCCTCTTCGGGGTCCTCTATCAGATGGGAATCTATGCTGATGTGAGTATGTTACCTTTGAAAAAGGAGTACCGGTTTGGGAGCCGGGACGAGATGCTGGCGTTCTTCCGGAAAAGGTTCAATGCAAAAACAATGGAACAAGTCCGGATTGTTGATGATTACATTAACCCACTCATACGGATGCAAGGAAGCGAAGTCGTGATCTCCGGTGACTCAACCTTTGCCCATATCTGGTGGAAAAAAGATACGAAAATACATAATTAAAATTTAAAGGGAACTAATTCTGACTTAGATTCCGGATCCGATCCATAGCATCCCTTAATTTCTCCATTGAGGTTGCATACGAGAGCCGAATCCATCCTGGTGCATAGAATGCGCTGCCAGGGGTAACGGCAACTCTTCCCTCCTGCAGCCACCTGTTGGCAACTTCAAGGTCATCTCCGGATACTCTGACAAATGCATAGAATGCGCCATCAGCAGGTGCTGTTTCATATCCCATCCGGTTCATCTCATCGATGACGTATTTTCTCCGGCGGTCAAACTCAGCACGCATATCTTCCACGCATCGCTGGTCTCCTTCAAGAGCTGCCACTGCCCCCCACATCGCAAACGTGGCCGCCTGGCTTACCGAGTGTTGTTGTACCTTGGACATCTGACGGATGATTTCATGTGAGGCCACGGCATATCCCAGTCTCCAGCCGGTCATCGCGTACGACTTCGAAAAACCATTGATAGTGATTGTGCGTTGCGCCATGTCGCCGGTTGCAGCAAGCGAGAGGTGTTGCTTTCCGTATACCATCTTCTCGTAGATCTCATCAGACATCGCATAGATATCATGATCCTCACAGATATCTGCGACAAGCTGCATGGATTTTTTATCGAAAACAGCACCCGACGGATTGGAGGGGGAGTTGACCACGATCATCTTTGTCTTTGAGTTCACCTGCTCCAGAAGCGAGTCATCGAGCTGAAAAGTTTTTTGATTGACCGCGTGTCTGACGATTGTTCCCCCTGCTATCTGGACGCAGGGTTCATACGATACCCATGCAGGTGTGAGCAGGATCGTCTCATCGCCCGGGTTCAGGACCGCTTCCATGGCTTCGTAGATTGCGTCTTTTGCACCGCAGGCGACGATAACCTGTTCGGGACTACACGAAAAATGATTGTCTCTTGTTATTTTTTCACTGATGGCATTCAGGAGTTCAGGAATACCATTGCTCGGCGCATAATGCGTCTCACCTCTGTTCAATGCATCAATGCAGGCATCCTTGATGTGCCTTGGAGTATCGAAATCAGGTTCACCTATCGAGAGGCTGATAACATCGATGCCATCCCGCTGCATCTTCTTTGCCTTATTGGAAATCGCCAGGGTTGCGGATGGGGCGACACGGGCGATTTTCTCCGAGAGGTGTTTCATCTCAATCGCTGGACAAGTTTGATCGCGGATTCAACTGCCCTTTTCGCATAATCGATCCGCTCATTTGCTTCAAGACGTGTCATGCCAGGCCCGGAAATACCAAGGGTTACCGGTTTACCGAATTCAAGCGAAAGATCGATAATCTTGCGGGCTGCATGCTGAACGACAATATCGTCATGCTGCGTCGCACCTTCAATGACACAGCCTATTGTGACGACTGCATCGACTTTTCCTGCCTGCAGCATCCTCTTTATTGCCAGAGGCATATCATAGGCACCAGGAACGTACAGGCATTCGGTAACTTCTGCTCCGAGAAACGCTGCGTGCTCCCTTCCTTCGATTTCCATCATATAGGTGATGTCGCGGTTGAACTCTGCGACGACAAATCCCAGTTTTATCGGCTTTGTATCACACATAGCAATCATCTCTTGTCCATTGAACCTGATAAATTTGTACTTTTATTCTAACGGCGTGCAGGGCCTGCATCGGAAAACCCCTGGCGCTGACCGGTCCCGGCCTCTTTTTCGAGGTCTTTTGGGTGAAGGCCCAGTTTTACTGCATTGACTGCATGTTCACGGGTACGTTGTTCAGCAAGCCACGATAGCTCGTTCCCGTCTTTCGCTTCATCTTCATGCACGAATACTTCGATGATATGGGTGTTGGTCATGAGCTGGCACAGAATAAGCCCCTGCGAGGCTTCATGGGCACAGAGACGGTCCTTCTCCTTCCCTCCCGGCATACCAAGTGCTATAACAATATCGCATTTCCGCTGATCTATAAGCTTTTTGCATGCTACCGGAAGATCCTTGATGCCCGGCACAGTCACCCGCTCAATCGCCACACTTGCATGTTTTTTCAGCTCATCGATCGCTATTGCTCCCATGTTAACGCGTGAAAAGGTGGTGTCAGCTATGCCAACCCTCATCCCAGCACCTCGCAGGCGGCCTGCACACCGTCACCCTGCACCTTGTACCCTGTTTTCTTTATTGCATGCTGCGTTGCCGCAAGCGTTGCCAGTATCTCCGGTGCACTGACCGCACCCATTGTTCCGATCCTGAAGATTTTTCCCTTCAGATGGTCCTGGCCACCAGCAATGACAATCCCCATCTTCTTGATAATCGGCCGCACCTCGTCATCCTTCATACCCTGGGGATAGGAAACCGCGGTGACCGTGTTGGAATATTCGTGCTTTGCATCGATTTTCGGGAAAAGCGAAAAGCCCCATGCATTCACGGCTGCCCGCACTGCCTGTGCCATTTTCTGGTGACGTGCTATCCGGCCGGCCATACCTTCTTCTTCAATGATAAGACATGCTTCCCGCAGTGCAAAAAAGAGCGGGACTGCCGGGGTATAGGGCGTCTCCATCGGTTTTCCCGCGGCACTCTTTTTGTATGCCGCAAGGTCGAGATAAAAGGGGGGGTTCTTACAAAGCCTCTCCCATGCCCGGTTGCTCACTGATATCCCCGCAAGCCCCGGCGGGGCCGCAAGGCATTTCTGGGATCCGACGATGGCAACATCGGCACCCCATGCATCTGCTTCGACCACGTCACCACCGATAGAGGTAATGCCATCCATTAAAAACAGGGCGTCGTGCTTTCTGGCGATTCTTCCGACTTCTTTTGCCGGGTTTTTAATACCTGCAGAGGTTTCATTGTGTACAAGCGTCACTACCTGCGCACCCTGCTCGAGTTTTTCCTCGAGCGCACCGAGATTGAGAGGGGTTCCCCAGTCTGATTTAATTTCGGCTGCCTTTCCATAACGCTGGCTGATTTTATAGAGCCGCTCGCCAAACTTTCCGTTGACAAGACAGGCAATGTCCTTGTCCCTGCCAAAGTTTGCAACCGCAGCTTCCATACCGGCAGTTCCGGATCCACTGATCACAAAAAGGTCGTTTGTCGTACCAAAAGCGGTCTTTAACACCCTTACACAGTCAGCATAGACAGCACCAAATTCGGGGCTGCGGTGGTTTATTGCCTGACGCATCATTGCATACCGTACCCGTTCCGGCATCGGCACCGGGCCTGGCAGCATCAGAAGTAATTCTTTTTCCATGTGGATCTGCTCATAGTATATCTAGATAAGCACAATATATGTTTGGATGGTTAGTATGGCTGACGTGGCTGTTATTTCGGGCTCCGCTTCTGACTCAGCAATTACCGACAGGGTAAAAAAGATCCTTGAAGAAAACACGGTTTCATATGAAGCCCGGATTATATCGGCCCACCGGGATCCTGATAAGCTGGATGCTTTCATCAAGACCAGTGATGCGAAAATCTTCATTGCGATCGCCGGCCTTTCCGCAGCTCTGCCCGGCGTAATCGCCTCAAAGACCGATAAACCAGTGATCGGGGTCCCGGTCAGCGGCACCCTCAACGGGCTCGATGCTCTCCTGGCGATTGCGCAGATGCCAAAAGGCGTGCCGGTTGCGTGCGTGGGTGTTGACAATGGCGAGAACGCTGCGTGGCTGGCAATCAGGATTCTGAAGTTAATAAAAATAAACTGATTTATTTCCTCTTCGTTTTGTCTCCAAAGAGTTCATTGACTATCTTGATTGCACACAGATCCCCGCACATCGAGCAGGTCTCCATATCTCCGTCGCGGCAGTGGATTTTCCTCGCATAGTCGCCAAAAAGGGCGAGTTTAAACTGGGCATTCCAGTCGAGCTCGTGACGGGCCTCGGCCATCTGCACCTCGCGTTCCATCCGCCAGCCTTCATGCTTCCGTACGGTATCGCCGATATGGGCAGCGATCTTTGCCACCCGCGTCCCCTCTATTATATCCGCAACATCCGGCAGGGCGAGGTGTTCACTGGGTGAGACCATACAGAGGAAATCGGCACCATTCAGGCAAGCCGTGGCCCCACCGATAGCTGCCACGACATGGTCGTAGCCCGGCGCGATATCGGTAACAATCGGACCGAGGAGGTAGAGGGGTGCATTGTCGGTGATCTCTTTGATCATCCGTACATTATAGCCTACCTGGTCAAGCGGCATATGTCCCGGACCCTCGATCATCCGCTGGACCCCTTTTGCCAGCGCTTGTTTTGCCAGCGTACCGAGCGTGATATACTCCACAGACTTTGCAAGTTTCCCCGCATCCTGGAGGCAGCCGGGGCGCATCCCATCCCCTAAACTGATCGTCACGTCGTACTCCGCAAGGATTTCCAATAGATATTCGTATTCAGCATACAGCGGGTTCTCCTCGTCTCGCTGCATCATCATCGCACAGTGGAATGAGCCGCCACGACTTACAACACCCATGAGGCGGGGATCGCTCCTGAGCGCCGCGAGTGCCTGCTGGTTCACCCCGCAATGCAGGGTCAGGAAGTCCACTCCCTGCTGGCAATGCTCGCGAATGACCCTGAAGAGCAGGTCTGCAGTCACGTCACGGGCGCTACCCGCCCGGCGGACCGCCTCATATACCGGCACCGTCCCGACGGTTGTATCAAACGCAAGGATTTTTTTCCGGATAGCCACAAGATCCCCACCGGTCGATAAATCCATGAGCGCATCGGCACCGTTGACCAGAGCCGCTTGAGCTTTTTCCTCTTCAAGCGCAGGATCGCAGCGGGTTCCGGAAGTCCCGATATTCACATTAATTTTAACCTGGCACTCTTCACCAATCGCACAGAGTCGATGCATCCGCTTCGGGTTTGCCGGAACGACGATTCTCCCGTTTGCAATACCCTGTGCTAAGTGCGCAGGATCCATTCCTTCCGCCCGTGCCACTACATCCAGTTCCTCGGGTACACTACGGGCACATCTGCGGATTAGCGAATCCATAAGAAACATCTGTCTGGAGTCCTTATTATTGTGCATGCAGGTACGGTGGATCCCGGAACAGTCAGGCTTTGCAAACTCCTATATTTACGGCACGATTCTCATTGACGCGGGTGTGCCGCCAATGGCAATCAAGCCCTTCAAAGACCAGATCAATACCATCATCCTGACGCACTGCCACTTCGATCATACTGCGAGGGTTAAAGAGATTGCCCATATGTGCACAGCGAAGGTCGCTATTCATAAAAACGATGCCAGGGGACTTGTCGATGACCTCCAGAGCCTGTCCATGCATTTTGGAGCACGTTCCCCCGGCATTGTTCCTGATATTGTACTCAGTGAAGGAGATATCATCGGAGAACTCATGGTCCTTCATACGCCGGGGCATACCCCGGGGAGCATCTGTCTCTGGTCCGAACGGGATCGTGTTCTTCTCAGCGGAGATACAGTATTTTCTGATGGGTGTTTCGGACGCTATGATTTCCCCGGGGGCAGCAGGATAGAACTTGCACGGTCGCTCGACCGGCTTGCACTCCTCGACGT
>DATEXZ010000167.1:0-4642 GCA_035256445.1 Methanoregula sp. | reverse complement strand
AGGATGCCCCCGTTGCGGATCCGGGAGAGAATACTCCGTACTCGACCAAGCCCCGCCGTGCCTCGGAGAGGCCCTGAGGCAGGTGATAATCGTAATTTCTTCAATTTTCTGGAAAACATGAACTAAGTTTCAACCCGGGCTCTGGGAATTATAGAATTCGGATTTAAGCAGAAACTGGTTTCATACAAATTGTGATGAACGCCGCCGCCCCCGAAGGGACGCCCTCGCGGCGGATCAATGAGGTACTCCTGACTCGACCACTCCCCGCCGTGCCTCGGAGAGGCCCTGAGGAGGGGAATACTCACAGGAATATCATGATTAAAAAAAGAGGAACAATAGATTTCAACCCAGGTTCCGGAAAAATTGCAATTTTAAGGTATAAGGAGGAGTTCTCTTTACTCATGAGGAGCAATGCCGTCGCTCCCGAAGACTCCGTGGTGGATCGGAAAGAGAATATTCCTGACCCGAACATGGCCTGCCGTGCCCCGGAGGGTCCCTGAGGCAGGCAGCCCTCCTTTTTATGAGGAAGTGAACAATGCGAGGAAATCTCACCGGTTCTTCATCATCACATTGATATCTTCAAGAAGCGCCTGGAGGTCTTCTTCATGTTCGACTTCCATCTGGAGGATGCCGAGGATGATGTTATAGGTGACCGGATCCGTGTCCCGTGTCTTTTTCAGCAGGCTGTTATATGATTTGATGGCGCACTGTTCGCCTTTGATGTTCTGTTCAAGCACCTTGATGACGTAAGGATCATCCGGGGCATCGTACCCGCAGTTGGTGAGTTTGTACCAGTCCTCTGGTTTTGTAACCGGTGTCCCGCCCAGCTGGATAATCCGTGTGGTAAGCAGGACCGCATGCCCGAGTTCCTCGGTTGCATGAAGCGTCAGCTCGGCGATGACGGCTTCCTTGTTGGGCCCGCGGACAATTTTGGATCCGATCCAGTACTGGTAATACGCGAGCCATTCATCGGAAAATGCCTTGTTGAGGAGCTTCACGAGTTCCTCAACATCAGTATCGACAATCTTACGTCCAAACGTTCCCATGGGATTTCAGCCTCACAAGGTCAATTCTGTCATTCACTATCGAACCCTGATCTTTTTATGAGTATCCATTTTCCCTGCGACTGATCTTTTTCACCTGTATCCGGGAAACGGTGAAACGATACCCCTGAACCACAGGAATAACGGGTGACCGTTGTTTTCCCGTGACGGGGGAATTCATGGTAACTGCACTATCGTTAAGAACTATTCAGGCACATTAGATATGGAATCATGAAGGGGAAAGCATGAAGGCGGTTCTGGGTCTTGAAGACGGGGATTATGTAGTCGGGGAGGGTTTTGGCATTGAAGGCGAATGCTCGGGAGAACTCGTTTTCAACACGCTCATGAGCGGGTACATGGAAGCTCTCAGCGATCCGAGTTATTTCGGCCAGATCCTGATGTTCACCTTCCCGCTGATTGGGAATTATGGGACTGATACGCAGAATATGCAGAGCAGTAATGTCAAGGCATCCGGTGCGATCTGCCGCGAAATCTGTGAGAAACCCGATGAACGATCCACCATACGCACCTATTTTGAACAGAAGGGACTTCTCGGCCTGTGTGGCGTGGATACCCGTATGCTTACCATTAAAACACGGGTCAAGGGGACCCTGCGGGCAGCTCTTGTGGTGGGGGATGACAATTTCGAATACGCCGTAGACCTGGCAAAGAGGACTGCTCCCCTGTCAGACTGCGATCTTATCCCGGCGGTTTCCTGCAAAACCCCCTACCACATCCCGGGAAAAGGGAAAAGAATCGCCATTCTGGACCTCGGTCTCAAGAACAATATGCTTTCAAGCCTGTCTGCACGGGGCGGAGACCTGTATGTCTTTCCCTACAATGCTGTCCCGGAGGATATTTTCCGCGTTGAACCGGATTGTCTTTTCATCACCAACGGCCCCGGGGATCCAAAGACCGCCCGCCCGACCATCGCTGCCGTGAAAAAATGCATCGGTGAGCTTCCTGTTTTTGGCATCTGCATGGGCAACCAGATTACCGCACTTGCCCTTGGCGGAGATACCTACAAACTCAAATTCGGACACCGCGGCGCAAACCAGCCGGTCCGGTATAAAGACGGCAGAATTTTTATCACGACCCAGAACCACGGTTTTGCGGTCGACGGGGATTCCCTGCCGGAAGGATCAGATGTCACCTTCACCAATGCAAATGACAGGACCGTTGAAGGATTTGAAAGTGAAGACCTGAATATCTCCTGTGTCCAGTTCCATCCCGAAGCCCATGCAGGTCCGCGGGATACGGAATGCCACTATTTTGATGGGCTTTTCAGGAGGCTTTAGATAATGCCCAAACGGCAGCATATCAAAAAGGTCCTGATTATCGGATCCGGGCCAATCCAGATCGGGCAGGCCGCAGAATTTGACTTTTCCGGAAGCCAGGCCTGTCGTGCCATGCGTGAAGAGGGCGTCAGTGTTGTCCTGGTGAACTCCAACCCGGCAACCATCCAGACCGACCCGGAAATGGCAGACACCATATACATTGAACCGCTCCGGGCCGACATAATCGCAAAGATTATTGAAAAAGAACGCCCGGACGGCGTCCTTTCAGGTATGGGTGGACAGACCGGGCTCAACCTGACTGCCGAGCTTGCCGAAATGGGTGCACTCAAAGATGTTGAAATCCTGGGCACCCCTCTTGAGGCAATATACCGTGGTGAGGACCGTGAAAAATTCCGGGACCTCATGGTGCAGATCGGGGAACCGGTCCCGAACAGTACGATCCTGAATTCTCTCAGCCAGATAGATGAGGCGATTAAATCTGTCGGGCTGCCCGCGGTTGTCCGCCCTGCGTATACGCTGGGAGGAGCGGGCGGGGGTATCGGGAAAACAAAAGAGGAGCTGGAGCGGATCATTGAACTCGGGCTTTCGCGTTCACGCATCCACCAGGTGCTCATCGAAGAAAGCGTGCTGGGCTGGAAGGAAATTGAATTCGAGGTAATGCGGGATTCAGCAGACACCTGTATCATCATCTGTGGTATGGAAAACATCGACCCCATGGGGATTCATACCGGTGAGAGCGTGGTCGTTGCCCCGATCCTCACCCTCAGGGATGACGAGTTCCAGATGATGCGGAGCGCTGCAATAAAAATTATCCGTGCCCTCGATGTCCAGGGAGGGTGCAACATCCAGTTTGCCTATAAGAACGGCGATTACCGCGTTATTGAAGTAAATCCCCGGGTTTCCCGCTCATCCGCGCTCGCTTCAAAGGCCACCGGGTACCCAATTGCCCGGGTAGCTGCAAAGATCGCCATAGGTCTCCGGCTTGACGAGATCACCAATACCGTGACGGGGTGCACTCCTGCCTCCTTTGAACCTACCATCGATTACATTGTTGTCAAAGTTCCCCGCTGGCCGTTTGACAAATTCAAGGGAGCGGACCGGACCCTTTCCACATCCATGAAAAGTACCGGGGAGGTTATGGCAATCGGGAGGACGCTTGAGGAGGCCCTCATGAAAGCAAAACGCTCGATTGATACCGATGTCATCTCTCATACGAGCCACAGCGAGATCCGCATGATCCTCTCACGGCCGACCGATGAACGTTTCCATTGCCTCTTTGATGCGTTCCGCCAGGGTTTTTCAATCGACGAGATCGCACAGCTTACCTCGATCACCCCGTTCTTCCTTGAAAAATTCAAAAATATCGTCGACATGGAAAAACAGCTGGTAACTCACCATGGACCGCAGGATATTCTTGCCGCCAAACGCTACGGTTTTTCCAATGCGGAACTGGTGAAAATCACCGGGCTTCCGGTCGAGCAGGTTGAAGCGATGGCCGGACTCCCCACGTATAAGATGGTGGATACCTGTGCAGCAGAGTTCCCTGCAAATACCCCCTATTTCTATTCCACCTTCGAACAGTCGTGTGAGATTGTGCCTACCGACAGGAAGAAAATCCTCATCCTTGGATCCGGTCCTATTCGTATCGGCCAGGGGATCGAGTTCGACTACTGTACGGTCCATGCGGTCCAGGCGCTGCGCGATGAAGGCATTGAGGTCCATATTGTCAATAACAATCCCGAGACGGTATCCACGGACTTTGACACCTCGGACCGGCTCTTTTTTGAGCCGATGCAGCTCGAGGATGTCGTCAACATCCTGAAAAAGGACTATTATTACGGCGTCATGGTACAGTTCGGGGGCCAGAATGCGGTAAACCTCGCGGTTCCTGTCGAGCAGGAAATCAAACGGCATAATCTCAGGACCCGGATTCTCGGAACAAGTCCGGATGCCATGGACATTGCCGAGGATCGCGACCGGTTCAGCGTCCTTTTAACCAAACTCAACATTCCCAGTCCGGCGAATAGTTCTGCCTATTCTGAAAGCGATGCAAAGGCCATGGCAGAACAGATCGGCTACCCGGTGCTTGTCAGGCCGTCCTATGTCCTTGGGGGCAGGGCGATGGAGATCGTGCACGATGAATTTGAACTCGAGACCTACATGAAGGAGGCCGTCCGGGTCAGCAGGAACCACCCGGTCCTTATCGATTCCTATCTCCAGAATGCCATCGAACTCGATGTCGATGCGGTCTGCGATGGCGAGGAGGTCCTGATCGGCGGTATCATGGAGCATATCGAGCAG
>DATEXZ010000166.1:0-2693 GCA_035256445.1 Methanoregula sp. | reverse complement strand
TTCTCCCCTCCCCCCTGTTCTGTCTGAAGGATTATCGCAAATCGGGGACGCCACAGTGGCGGGGACATGTCAATGGCGAGTCCCCCCCCAGGAGCGTCTGAGTGAGTAAGTATCCATTCATAAAAATGAGATTTTTATTCGCTGGAATGTGATTATACCCTTGATTTAGTATGGACGGAATGTTATCAAAGGACAGGTTATGATATCTCGTCGATATGAGCGGAATAGAGGTTGGAGTTATCAAAATATTACTGGTTTCTTTCCTGTAGCATCAGCCGGACTCCCTCATCAAACGACGTGATCGGCACATGGAATTCATCCCACCAGGGATATTCCGGGAACACATCGCAGGAGGCGAGGGAGTCTACCTGATCCGAAGTAAATTGCTGATTCCCGATTATTTTCTGGTAGGTGACCATGAGAAATTTGAATACGGGGATCGGGAGAGACAGGGCCATTTTAAAACCGCCAAGTTCACGGAACACGGTGTTTATCATATCCTTATAAAATATGACCTTTCCATTGATCGAATATACTTTGTTTTCCGGAAATTCGTCAAGAAAATGAAGTATCAGTCGACAGATATCATCAATATATATGGGCTGTCGTGGCCATCTGCCATGCCCGGGAATGGGGAACACGGGCATTTTCTTTGCAAAATTGATCAGGTACCCGATATTCTTGTCATCGGTCGGACCATACATCAGCGATGGCTGCATAATGCAATAGGTCAGTCCGCTCTGCTGGACAAGCTCCTGGGCACGTAACTTTGTATCAGCATAGGGATCTTTTCTGACAGAAAGTACTGCAGCAGAACTGAAAAAAAGTATCCGGGGAATGGCTGCTGCCTTTGCCGCCTCAAGAATATGTTCAGTTGCCCTGACATTGTTCTTCTGAAAGTCCTCTTCATCTGGTGAGGAGATCTGTGCTGCAAGATGGATGACTACATCCTGCCCGGAGAAGAGACCATACCACGAACCTTTCTCCGAGAGATCGGCCTGCTCGGTTTTTACTCCATACTGTTTGATCATCTGCAGGTGATCAGAACTTTTATCTATCACGGTGATATTTTCCGCAGGAACGGCACGTACCAGAAATTTTACCAGGTTTCTTCCGACGAAACCCGCACCGCCCGGTATAATGATTCTGAGATTTTTCATCATAACTTCCTCACATGCATAGTGGTGTTGCAGCGATGGGTCGTGTCCGGATGAGTAGCGTAGTTACCATGGTATCCCGCTTTACAATTTCCGGTAGTATATCCCGGTCTTTTCCGCTTCATCCTGGTCAAGCATCCCCCGTACATCTACCAGTACCGGCTTGCTCTTCATCAGCCCCCGGATCTGTTCCAGGTTCATTTCCCTGAAATTCGTGTGGGCAACGGTGATGATCACTGCGTCCATTTTCTTGTCCAGTTTCGGTAACGGATGTGCACCAAAATGCTCTATCACCGCATCAGAAAGTAATGGATCATAGCCGTACACGTTCACGTCGTACTCCTTGAGCTCATGCACCATGTTCTCGACAGGAGATTCCCGGATATCTGCGACATCTTCCTTGTAGGTCAGGCCCATGATGAGGACATTGGATCCCTTGATCGTTTTTCCCACTTTGTTCAGTCCTTTGACTGCCATCTCAGCGACATATTTGGGCATGGAATCATTGATGGACCGCCCGGCAAGAATGACCTGCGCATGATAGCCGACTTCCTTTGCTTTCTGGACGAGATAATAAGGATCTACAGGAATGCAATGGCCCCCAACCATGCCAGGGCGGTACGTATGGAAGTTCCACTTGGTGCCGGCGGCTTTGAGCACTTCATCGGTATCAATGCCGAGCCGGTAAAAAATCATGGAAAGCTCGTTCATGAGCGCGATATTCAGGTCACGCTGAATATTTTCAATGACCTTGGCTGCTTCTGCAGTTTTGATATCCGGTGCCCGGTAGACGTTGGTAATCAGCCCGTACAGCGCTGATAACTCATCAAGGGACTGCTTATCCATCGCCGACACAATTTTAGTGATATTCTTCAGGATGTGTGCCTCATCCCCGGGATTGATCCGTTCAGGAGAATAACCGATTTTGAAGTCCTTCCCACAGCGTAATCCGGATTCCCTTTCCAGGATCGGACCCATTATATCTTCGGTTACCCCGGGATACACCGTCGATTCCAGGACGACCACTGCTCCTTTTTTCAGGTTACGGCCGACAATTTCTGAAGCAGAGATTACCGGTTCCAGGTCCGGGTCTTTTGCCTTTGTTACCGGTGTCGGAACCGCAATAATAACAAAATCTGCCTCCTGTATCCGCCGGGGATCGGTGGTTGCTTCGATCCTGTTTCCTGGAATTTTATTTAATTCATCAACTTTCTTCTGGTCTCTGCGATAGCCTATCGTCCGGAGATGACGGGAGAAATCTTCTGCCAGAGGCAGACCTACATATCCGAGACCGATAACACACACGGTTTTAGAAAGAATTTTTTTCGATTCCACGACAACACTCCGTTCAGATTACTTGCTGCACTATAGATAATCAGCCTTTCAAGAAAAATGTATTCAGGGAAAATTCATCGATTTATAGAGTAATATCACCTTGGGCTCTTTTGAAATCTTTAGGTTCCCTTGAAAATTCCACAATTACAGTAATTTCGGATGTGCCAATCCCGTTGCGATGACCTGCGCCGCCCCCGAAGG
>DATEXZ010000165.1:0-4943 GCA_035256445.1 Methanoregula sp. | reverse complement strand
GCTTCGCAATATCCGGTAACCATTGGCCCGGACATCGGTGATGAAGCTCTCTATCCTGTCCCGCGGGACGAAATATTTATTGAGCACAACCGTGAAGATCTCGACGGAAGTCTCAAACTCCTCGGCAATAACCTCATCTGCTCCTCCTTCCTTCAGGGCCTCGACCTCGCTGACGTACCGCGTCCGCACAATAATCGAAATCCCGGGAGCGAGACTGCGGCTGATGCTGACAATCTTGCGGGTCGCAACCGGATCATTTATCGCCACAACCGCGATTCGTGCGGTCGGAATCCCTGCATGGTCCAGTACCCCTTCGGTGGTCGCATCGCCAAATACTACCGGTTCCCCCTGCTTCCGTGCTTCAGTTACAAGATCCGGATTGAGCTCGATAATGGTATAGTCGATCCCGGCCTTTCTTGCGGTAAGCGCAAGGTTTCTCCCCGTTACCCCATACCCGATAATAACCAGATGATCTTTTTTCACCCGCCGGATTGAAGTGTCATCGGTACTGCAGCTGCCCTGTGCAACTTTAGACAAGGCAGGAATTTCGCAAAGTATTGTGGTAATAGGCTGGCTCAGCCCGATTACAAACGGAGTGGCAGCCATGGTGATCAGGGCAACAACGACAAATGTCTGGTAGATACCGAATGGCAGGATACCGGTAATAAACCCGCTCTGGGCAATAATAAATGAAAATTCTCCTATCTGAGCAAGCGCAAGCCCGGTCATCACTGCTGTCCGGAGCGGGTACCCGAGGGCGAGAGGCGCAGCTGTTGCCAGCAGCGCTTTGACGATAATCACGATAACAATTAAAAATGCGACAAACCAGAAATTGTCGAGCAGGAACTGAATATTAACCAGCATCCCCACTGAAATGAAGAAGAAACTGGTGAAAATGTCCCGGAAGGGAAGGACAATGCTGGCAGCCTGGTGACTGTATTCCGATCCGGAAATTATAAGACCGGCAAGCAGGGCACCGATAGCAATCGAAATTCCGGTAAAAGAGACCATCCACGCAACACCGAAGCAGGTCAGGATGACAAAGAGTAAGAACAACTCCTGGTTCCGGCTCCTCGAAATCTCGTACATGACGCGGGGGATAATCCATTTCGCAGACACGACAAGAACAAGGACGATTGCCAGATCCCGCACAACAAGGGTAATGAGCGCCTCACCTGAAAGCAGGGGCATGGGATTGAACTGGGGGATGCTTGCAAGGAACGGGATTGCCATGATCATGGGAATTGCCGCGAGATCCTGGAAGATCAGGATGCCGAGCGCAATACTTCCATGCGGGGAATCCATCTCTCCTGTCTGGTGCAGGATCTTGAGTACAATTGCGGTACTGGACAGGGAGAAGAGAAAACCCAATAGTACTGCCTCATTTGCAGGCAGGCCGTTCAGGAGTGCCAGCCCAAAGAAAAAGGCAAATGACAGCCCGACCTGGAGTGCACCCCCGATAATGGCAATAAGCCGTATTTTCCAGAGATCCTTGAACGAAAACTCCAGACCAATGGTGAACAGCAGCAGGATGATCCCGATCTCTGCGAGGCTCCTGACCTGATCCTGATCGTGGATGATACTCAATCCGAAAGGACCGACGATGACACCGGTAAGTATAAAGGCCACGAGCGGCGGCACCTTAATCCGGTTGAAAATTATACCGACGATGAGTGCGATGGCAAAAATGATCAGGATATCGGTGAGTAATTCAAGAGCCACGCAAATCCCTTCTTATCATATATGCAGAAATCACAAAAATATCATTCGCTGCAAGGAGAACTCGTCCACTCTTCTATGAGGAGAAAAAAGTGACAGGAGTCTTAATGCACTACCACTGATGCCTTGGAATCAAACGGATTTGTGCGCATCGCAAGGCTGAACAGGTAGGGGTAATGGGTCTTGAGGTATTCCATGTATTTCAGCCATTCAGGAACCAGCCGCTCATACACGCGCCGCATATCGCCTTCCAGGTGATTCAGGTCTCTCAAAGGAAGTGCATCGAGATCACCGCGTGCTTTCATCTCTTTTGTGAGATGATCGAGCGCAAGAATGAGATCTGTGAACGATTCATGCTCAAAGATCATCGGGTTTTCCATAATCCTGAGCAGGAAATCCTCGTGTCCGGCAAGAAAATTCCGCAGAGCTTCCTTATCGATACGGTCAATCCCGACCGTGCACGTATATGAGTTAAGGCAGGCAAGGACCTCATTGAACTGGTTGTTTTTCCAGTCTTGTCCAATCACAAGTCGCTCTTCAATGGTACTTATGCCGGGATCAGCACGGGAAAGCTGGGAAAGGAGTGATGTCCCGATGGTCGAGAAGAATGTACCAATGACCATATTCAGCTTCTCGATCCTCTGCTGTCTTTCCCGGGACTCAAGCATCTGGTCGATGATGAGCGTGACGATGAGGACTTCAACAGGGACAAAGGCGAGGTCTCCGATAAAAAAAATAAAGAGGTGATGCTCGTCATGAAAGACCAGGTAATGGGCGGCGTACAGCACGATGGACAAGGTGACCAGTCCCATTCCCACGCTCAGTTTCCAGCGGGTATCTGCTTTCATCTGAGTTTCATCTGTGCCGGACAGGAAAATAATGCATTCGATTTCGCGCCACCATCCAAGGGTGGAAAAAATGGAACAACAGAAATGCATCCCGGCACCTCTGAGGGAACTGGTAATTTGGGATAATTGAGACCCAACCAGATTCCCTGAGGATTTTTGCCTCGTACGGAAATCCCTTATAGTCTGATTGAAAACATACTCCATCAGAATGACAAGGGTGATGATCCAACGAAAACTTCCCGCCTGATAACGGTGCTCCTCATCGCATCGGTCTGTATTAATATCTATTTCCTGGCGTTTTATGTACCTTCAGACCAGAACAGGATATCCGGGCTGCTCAGCCAGGTAAATAACCTCACCCTGGAAAATACCCGGTTGAACGTAGAAACAGGCCAGACACCTTCGGTGGGATCCCCGTCCCCGGGAGCTCGTGGGTATGCCTCACTCCAGGCACCGGCGGTGAGCCAGAGTATCCAGATTGTGAACCGGGGGAGGTATATTGCCCAGGTTGTAGTTCAGAAAGGATCGATAATGAATATCTCCGCGGAGATTACGCCGGGCAAGGGAAGGGTGCTGGTCCAGACAAAACCGCTGATGGGTGTAGTGTTCCAGGGTGCGGCGAACACGGCAGTGGCCGTAGCGAGGAACAGGACCGGCTTTGACCTGTCAGGCAGCGACGTGATATTTTCCATCGAATCCGGTGATATGATCTCTGAAGTGGATGGCCCGAGCGCCGGTGCCCTGATGACGCTGCTTATGATCTCTGCCATCGAAAAACAACCCATCGATGAATCCCTCACCCTGACCGGCACAATCGACAGTAACGGGCATATCGGTGCAATCGGTGGCGTCGTGGCAAAGGCGACCGCCGCAAAAGAAAACGGGAAAACCCTGTTCCTGATTCCCGAAGAAAACCAGTTGATCAGTCCTCCGGTCCAGACAACGGGAGGGATCTTCGATGTCTCCCGGCAGTCACCGGTGGATGCCCGTGACTATATCGAGGAGAATATCGGTATTCCCGTCACGTATGTAAATACGATAGATGAAGTCATTGCCATTGCACTGAAATCTCCACCATGAAAATTTACGGATGGGAAAGGAGCATCACCTTTTTTTCTGATCACTGAAATTCTGCAGCCTAACGGAAAATCCGTTTTACATTCGTGCGAGTAATATAATCCCGACGACGAGGCCAGTCGCCACAACCGTCCACCGCAACAGGACAGGGTTTATACGTCCGGCAACACTTCCACCCAGTGCTCCACCCGCCAGGGCCCCGGCTGCCATGATAAGGGCAAACGGCCATACCACGAGACCGGAAAAGATGAAAAATACTGCTGCTGCTCCATTGATGCTGAGTGAGATGCACTGCTTAAGTGCACTGAGGCGGGTCAGGGTGTCATCAATAAAGAGCCCGAGTACGGCAAGGACAATAACGCTTAATCCCGCCCCGAAATAACCCCCGTAGACTGCTGCAAGACTGACAGGAAGAAACGTGCCCGGCAGTCCCCGTTTTTTTGAGCCACCGGTGCCGGAATGTTTCTCTACCCACACCCTGACCCGGTCCTGGACTGCCAGCAATACAGATGCCAGCAGGATAAGGAAGGGCACAAGTATGCGAAATATATCCGGGCTGAGACAGAGGAGCAGGATACCCCCGCCGATGCCCCCGATAATCCCGGCCGGGACGAGCAACCACAGGCGTTTTCCCTGTCCCCTGAGATCCTTTTTCTGGGCTATCGCTCCACCAAGGTAGCCCGGGCATAATGCCACCGTGCTGGTAATATTTGCAGAAATTCCGGGTATTCCCAGTGCAATAAGTGCAGGGAAGGATATGAGTGTCCCCCCACCGGCAAGTGCATTGATAAACCCTGCAGCAACGGCTGCAAGACCAGCGATGACGATTTCAGATGCCTGAAGCATGAATTGCCGGTTCCTTTCCGGGGCCTCTCATAGCGGATTTGTGAGAAATTCCCGGGCTTTCATGATCCTGACACCAATAGTTGCCATATCCTGGACATTGGCGTGGTGGATGGTGTCGTTCTTCGCCCCGACTGCATCCTCTATAAGGGTGACATGGTAATTGTAGGCAATGGCATCAAAAACCGAGGTCCGTATGCAGTTCGGGGTCTGGATCCCGGTTACGATAAGATCCGTAATGCCGAGATTCCGGAGCATAAGATCCAGCTCGGTGCCGATGAAGGCACTCATTCTTGTTTTATGAATCACGTACTCGCCCGGAGCAGGTGACAGCTCGTCGACAACCTGGGCACCGTGAGTGCCTTCAACGGCAAACGGTTGTTTTTCAAAGAGCTCCTGTCGTATGATCTCGACATCGGAACCATCCCTGCGGTGGACACGGAGCACATGGAAAAC
>DATEXZ010000164.1:0-2960 GCA_035256445.1 Methanoregula sp. | reverse complement strand
GGAGGGGCGGTTCGGGGGACAGGCACTGTCCCCTCCGTAAACTGGTGCTTTACCATTTGTTGAAAACTCAGGGATTCTACAAAGCCGAAAAAAGTTCAATTCTCATAGAAGCTGAAAAACCGATCAACAATCAAGGAGGGGACAGTGCCTGTCCCCCGGACTGCCCCGGCGCTGAGGGATAATGTTATAGTACCTTCCTGGGGACCCATCCCTGTAGTGGGGCTGCCCCTGCGGTGGGAGCGGAAGCACCATGTGCCGAGGCCTCGTGGAGCGTAAAGAGAATTTTCTGAGGATTTACCCTGAAAGATCCCCGGTTATTCATCATGTTTGCCCGGGTCCGTGACCTTATACCTTTCTCCAGTGCACTTTTTGCAGACATTCATGTTCTCCCGTATACTTCGGTCATATCACCGAGGTTTTCCGTCACGAGAGGGCTGATCTGGTCTTTTTCCAGCCGCCATCTCCAGTTGCCTGTATCGGTTCCGGGCCGGTTCATCCGGGATTCTGCACCAATGCCGAGGATATCCTGCAGGGGGAACATTACTGTATCTGCAACCGACATCATGGCAAGGCGGATTAAAACGGGGGGAAGCTGGTCTGCTGAAATTTCCTGCCCGATATACCGGAAGAGCCTCCGTTTCTCAACCGTTGTGGCCTCCGATTCCAGCCACCCGCGGACAGGGGCATTGTCATGGGTGCCGGTATACAGGATGCAGTTCTTTTTCAGGTTATGCGGGGCGTGCGGACTGCCTGAAGGGTCACCGGTAAAAGCAAAGAGGAGGACTCTCATGCCCGGCAGATTGAACCTGTCGATAAGGTCCGAGACATCCGGGGTAATAATGCCGAGATCTTCTGCAATAAGAGGAAGACCGGCGATACGGTTTTTCAGGAGGGTTAACAATTCTTCACCGGGTGCAGGAACCCACCTCCCGTGCACTGCATTGTCTGCGTTTGCCGGAACCTCCCAGTACGCGACAAGGCCACGGAAGTGATCAATTCTCGCATAATCGACCAGGGAGAGGGTATGCCCGATCCGCTGTATCCACCAGGAAAAGCCGGATCGTTCATGCTCTTCCCAGCGATAGAGCGGGTTTTTCCAGAGCTGTCCTGTACTGCTGAAATAATCGGGCGGCACGCCAGCTACAGCAAGCGGGTGCAGGTCGTCATCGAGCCGGAATAATTCCGGGTGCGTCCAGACATCAGCACTGTCATACGTAACGTACATCGGGATATCCCCTATCAACCGGATACCTTTTAGTATGCAGTAATTTCTCAAAGCCTGCCACTGCCGGAAGAACATGTACTGGAGAAATTTTTCCATTTCGATATTTTTGTCAAGGGTATGTCTCATCGCATCCAGTGCAGCCGGATCACGATATTTTATTGCATCCGGCCAGGTGCTCCAGAGACTTCCCTTATAGTGCCGGTGTAATGATGTGAACAGCGCAAAATCCTCAAGCCACCAGGAATTGTTCCTGCAGAACTCATCATACCCGGCACGGCCGGTCTGGTCCTGCCTGAACCGCTCATATGCCCGGGAGAACAATGTTTCTTTGTACCGGATTACCGCGTCAAAATCTACTGTACCCCGGGGAAATTCCGGAACCCCGGAAATATCGGATTTGTGTACATAACCGTCTTTAACCAGACCTTCCGGGCTGATCAGATTCGTATTGAATGCAAAGGTGGATATGCTGTGATACGGGGAATTATCATATTCCGGACGGGTGGGATTCAGGGGAAGGATCTGCCAGTAACGCTGGTGTGCGTCCGACAGGAAATCCACAAACTGGCAGGCAGATGGCCCGAGATCCCCGATACCATATCCTGAAAACAGGGAGGTGATATGCACAAGAATTCCGCTTCCTCTTTGTTTCATACAGGAACCCCCGGATTTTTTAATGATACCTTTCCGGGTCCGCTCCACCACCCGGCCACTCCCAACCGCATCATAAAAATTTCACCCCGAGATAACATCCCAGTTCCTCGAACAGCCGGATCCAATGCCGGGCATCTGCATTCCCTGATCCTGCAAGCACCTGCATACCCGCCGCCTTTTTGCGGCCGATACGGAAATAATAATTCTGGCATTTCCAGAGGTCGTAATCCAGGGAGAGCGGGCATAAAATGGTAAAGACCTCATTGATCTTTTCTATCAGGAATGCATCGTCAGGGTTTTCAAGAAATCGCTGCATGAGGGTTGTGATGGTTCCACTTGCGGTGAAGTTGAGCGTCGCAGTATCCGGTTCGAATTTCCCTCTTATCATTTCACCAACCAGGACCGCAAGTCGTTGTGTATCGGGATCTTCAGCTGAAAGGATTTTTTTGAGATCAAGATTGATGATATACCAGACCGGGTCTTCGAGTACTTTTGGCGGGGGTATCTGCATCTCTCTCATCGCAGAGAGAAGCGGGAAAAACTGTTTGTATATATGCCGGAATGCAGATTCCGTATCCGCGAGGGTGGAATCAAGAATAGCATAAATAACCTTCCGCTGTCCGTCCCTGAACAGGTGCCTGAGGGTAGAGGAATGACTGCCATAGTGCCCTTTAAGACTGAGAATCATCCTGGGGGTGTCGCCTGTGGAAAAAACATCCATTAATTCATCCCTCATGGTAATAAACGTCTTTTCATCGACGTATTCGCGTGCCCCCCCCTTAAAATTGTGGCTTCCCAGATGAAGGACAGCAAACATCAGGACATTTTCTTCCCACGTAGTATCTGATTGCAGGTAGACTTTTCCAAGGGCAATCCTGAGATCGCCGGATTCCGCCTTCTCGAACGCTTCGTTCCGGAGGGTATAATTCCGTATCCGGATCGTTTCAGGAGAGCCTGCAACCAGTGAGGATACGGCATAGTGAAATCCAACCCGTGAAAGATCAACAACTGCTGTCCGGGCAAAATTTTTGTATACCTGTGCGCCATTCGCGAGTTCCGAGAGGTTACCGGGAGCTTTTTC
>DATEXZ010000163.1:0-4548 GCA_035256445.1 Methanoregula sp. | reverse complement strand
TGGGGATCGGAGCCGGTTTCCACGTCACTGGTGCGGGTTAATGTCCCGGAAGAGCTGTAGGCATGGACTGCTCCCTGGGAAATACCAACGATTCTCCCTCCGGACGAAGAAATTTTTATAACCGAGTCGATCCTGGTATTTCCCCTTGCAACGCCGGTTTCGGTATTGAACACGACAAGCCGTTTTGCCAGGGTCCGCCCGGCGATAATGTTCCCGTCACGGCTGACGTCGATGGACTGGACCCGTTCTGAAAATTCGTATTCTGCCAGCCGGGTTACCGTTGCCGATCCTGCCGGGACCGGGTTCCTGAAGAGATACACGCTGGAAAAATACACAGAAGCGGTGTATTTTCCGTCCCGGGTCATCACGACACCATTGCCGAACGGTTCTCTTGCCAGGATAGTCCCGTTTTTTGAAAAAAAGATGACCTTTTCTGCCCCGGCAACGATCAGGTCACCTTTCGGGGAGACTGCCAGCCCGCCGATTTCCACCCCTGAAGCGGAATAATTCCAGACCGGTTCAAGTGCCTGTACACCGGGCATCAGGAAGAATATCATGATAAAAACGACAGGGAGGAGCAGGGGTCCTGCCTGTCTCATGGTTTTTTGTAATTGCCACTCCATGCAACCACCGTTTCAGCACACAAAGATTTTATGGTCTTTTTTCAATAGAGCTATAGAGCACATTATTTAAAGAATTACGCCCAGGATATTGAAATGGTTTTTTCTCTCCCGCCATCTCCTGAAGATTACCGTCTGGTCATGGTTATCATCTTTTTCCTCATCCCCTTTTTATTCATGATGATTGCCCTGCCTCAGCTCATCCCCAAGCTGAGACTGAAGGGGCACCTGGTCAGGGACATGTATAAAAAAACCCTGACGGAGGTGCCCAACAACGGCGGCCTGATCCTCCTGCTTATTGCGATATTCTCGCTTTCCATCCTCACCCTGTTCTATCCCAAGGTTATCACGCCTATCAATTTCACGATCATCGTTGTTGTCGTGCTGTTTGCATTGTATGGCATGCTGGACGATATGGTCAATATCGGCAGGCCGGCAAAACTGATCCTGCTCTATTACTGCGCCTACCCGCTGATCCCGTTCATCACCGCAACGGTTTTTTTCATCCCCTTTATCGGTGAGGTGGATCTGTCGATCTTCTATCTCCAGATCATTATCCCGACCTATGTGCCCGTGGTGGCAAACCTCATCAACATGCACTCGGGGTTCAACGGGATTGCTCCCGGGCTCTCGCTCATGCTCCTTGCAACCCTGCTGCTCAAGACCTTCATGTCCGGTAACCTGTACAATGCATTGTTTTTCCTCAGCCTGGCCGGCGCCCTGCTGGCGTACTTCTTCTTTGAGAACTACCCTGCCCGCATCTTCTGGGGCAACATCGGCGCCCTTTCTGTCGGGGCTGCCATCGGCGCGTTGATCGTCACCCAGGGTTTCATCATCAGCGGCTTTATCATGCTGATACCCCACACGGTCAATTTCCTCATGTATGTCTACTGGCGGATGAACAAACAGAAGTATCCTATCGCGAAGTTTGGCAGGGAAAGGGATGACGGGACCATCGAGGTGCCAAATCCGCTCACCTTAAAATGGGTACTCCCGTACTATTTCCGCATGACCGAAAAGCAGGGAGCGTACGCGATGTATGCACTGACCGCGGTGTTCTGCGTGATAGGGTTTTATGTACCGGGATGATATACTAACTCAATACTACCGGGTGGTTCTGGCGGATGGATAGTGTAACCATTATCGTGGAGGGGCTGAGGGCAGTCCTGGTTTTCCTCAACCTGTTTTTCATCACGGGCTTAGCCATCTCGCTGGCATTTTTCCCCCGTTTCACCGATATGGGGCTCATGAAACGGCTGGCCTGGTCCGTGGTCCTGAGTATCGGCACGGTTATCGCATCGGTGCTGTTCATGGATTTTGTCCTCGGGGTGAATGCAAACCTGCAGAACATCAGCCTTGGCCTTGGCCTGTTCTCCATCATCCTCCTTGTGGTCTGGTTCTTCGAGGTATGGTATTTAATCAGCAGCCTGCCGGAAAAACTGCAC
Organism: Methanoregula sp.; assembly: GCA_035256445.1. Lineage (GTDB taxonomy): Archaea > Halobacteriota > Methanomicrobia > Methanomicrobiales > Methanospirillaceae > Methanoregula. The sequence goes on along the minus strand of DATEXZ010000163.1, from coordinate 2,483 downwards.
CATGCCTTTACCGGAAGGTTCATGACGCTCCGCAGGTATTTCTCGCGGCTCATGAATTCACGGGAGGACCGGTTTGCCCGGACCGCGATGACCCGGGTGATCCTGCACGAGAGCGCACGGGCCGGTATCAGCCATATCGATCATACCTATCTCATCGATGTCAAAGAAGCAATTGACATCCAGCAGGTCGATGAAACCAAGTGGAAGGTCTCTGAACCGTCCCTCATGCCCCCGCCATATCCAAGGACCTGGTATTTCGAACTGGTCATCCGCGAATTCAGTGACGGTAACGTATCCCTCATCGATGATCTCCAGCTCTACCCGGTCCATGTCACCAGGAAACCGGACCTCACCCTGCTGGGGTACAGGATACGACGCGGTGCCCTGAAGATCAAGGAACGGATCTACAAAAAGACGGATACTGCCGAGATCCAGTGGATCTACAGCCATGATTTCCACCTGTTTGCCATCCTCTATTCGGAGGACACGCTCGGCCAGATGGTGGACCGGGTGCTCCTGAAACTTGACGAGATCGCAACCTCGATAAAGAAAGGGTCCCGCGTCTCTTCTCACCTCGAAGAGACCCAGAACCTCAAGGCTGAATTCGAAGGTGTCCTGGAAAAACCCAAAAAAGCTCCCGCCCCGTCCATCAAGGCTCCGTCTATCAAAGCCCCGTCCATAAAAGCTCCGTCCATCAAGGAGGAGCCGGTGAAATACGGTACCTACAAGGCCTACTCAAAACCGATCGACAACGATCGCCGGGAGCTCCAGGCTGATATCGTGCGGAATCTCAAGGTAAGTCACATCACCCCTGAGACCTTCCGCCGTTCCGACCGCATGATCCTTGATATCAGGATTCCCCCAAAAATTGGCGTCGACATGATCCTGGATTCTATCCGGGATCTCCAGGACGATGACTGGCTGTATGAATAGGAGAAACCTGGCAGCGTCACAGCTGATACTATTTTCCAGGACCGGATCCCGTACCCTGACAAACGCATTATTCTTACATGACCCGTGAAAGCCGCGTGCGTATGCTCTGGGGGTCACAGATGCATATGCAGCGTGATAGGTTTTTTTGCGCCGGGGATGAAATACTACAGCAGCATATATCATAAGGAGAAACCCCGCGGATGGACATGTTACCTGTAATCGAAGGAGGCCTGAGAGTATTCTTTGGTCTTCTCAACCTGTTCTTCGTCCCGGGTTTTGTCATCTCGCTGGTATTATATCCCCGTTTTACCGACCTCGGGCTCATACAGCGGGTGGCCTGGTCCACGGTCCTGAGTGTCGGTTCGGTGATCTCATTTGTCCTGTTCATGGATGTTATCCTCGGGGTGGATACAACATCCGGAAATATCAGCATCGGTCTTGGCATATTCTCCGCCACGATGCTCTTCATCTGGCTCTGCGAGGTCTGGTACCTGAGCAGCAGCTTACCGGAAAGAGTGCACCGGAGGTTCTCTGCGGGCTACCAGGGGTTCAGGAAGTATTTTTCCCGCATCATAAACTCCCGGCGGGACCGTTTTGCAGAGACCGCAATGACCCGGGTGCTCTGGCATGAGGACGTAAAGTCCGGAAGAAACCAGGTCGATCATACCTATCTCATCGATGTCAGTGAAGAACTTGAGATCCAGCAGGTCGACGAGCACAAATGGAAAGTCTCCGACCGTGCCCTGTTGCCCCCGCCCCATCCAAAGACACACTATTTTGAACTGGTCATCCGCGAGTTCAAAGAGGACGGAGTGTCACTGATCGATGATCTCCAGGTATATCCGGTCCTTGTCGCCGGGAAAGCCGGCCCGGGTCAGAAGAATAACCGCGGGGCGCTGAAGATCGCCAAAAGGATCTATGAAAAATCAGATACCGCCGAAATCCAGTGGATCTACAGCCATGACTTTCACATTTTTGCCATAATCCATTCAGATGACACCCTCAGGCAGATGGTTGACCGGGTCATTGCCAAACTTGACGAGATTGTCACTTCGATAAAGAGCGGTTCCCGCATCTCTTCGCACATTGAAGAGACGCAGAAGCTCAAGGACGAGTTCGAGACCGTTCTGGAAAGACCACGCAGGATACCGGCCGGGGCGAGGGGGACCGCAAAGTCTGCCGATTCGAAGGGTTTTACCTTCCCGACCGAAGAAGATCGCCGGAAGCTCCAGGCCGATATCGTACGGGACCTCAGGGTCCATGAGGTAACCCCCGAAACCTTCCGCAGTTCCGACCGGATGATTACCAGCATAAAGATCCCTGAAAAGACCGATATCGACAAATTAAAGGCCTCTCTCAAGGAAATCCAGGACGATGACTGGTTGTATGAGTAGGGGTTCTCCAAGCGACTGATCCGGAAGATTGAACAAATTCAGGGATCACTCAATTAAAACATCATGAAACGTACTTTCGTGGAGCCGATTGAAAAAATCGGCATTGTATGACCCGATCCATTGCGGGTCATGTCTCATTCAGCTTTCCCATCGGTT
>DATEXZ010000162.1:0-2858 GCA_035256445.1 Methanoregula sp. | reverse complement strand
ATTTCATCTGGGCAGCACAGAACGGTGTCCATGCAAGGGGATGGAAGGAAAGGAGCGTTCGCTTACCCATATTTTCAAAAAGATCGAAAGTCTTGTCATTTTGATCTTTCAAAGAAAAATTCCCTGCCGGGTCTCCCGGCTGGATTATCTGCTGCGGCCGCATTCGTTCACCAACAATATTCATCCTCTCATTTATCTGATATCAGGCTTTGTGTTGGGGCCGGTCGTGTCTGCCAGGAAGACGTAAAATCATATTTCATGGAAATACGGATTTTCAGGTATTTATGCCGGCTATACTTCCTGCATTCGTGATCCTGCCAGAACGGTACTCTTTGATGACGCGGTACGAAAGACGGGGGGGCAACTAAGAAACATAGTACTCTTTCACTTGATTGCAGTAAATGTGCCAAATTAATCGTAGGTAAAAGGAATTTTCAGAAAAATGATAAAAAGAAAACGTGCTCCATCATTCATAACCGCGGCTGCTGCTGCGAGGCACAATGGAATGTACCGAAACCTTCAACCAGGGCACGGGCATCGATCCCGACTACTTTTCTGTCAGGGTAAAGACTCTGCAGGATCTGCAGTGCCACTGCATCATTCGGGTCATTGAAAACCGGTACGATGATCGTTGTGTTGCCAATATAAAAATTCGTATAGGTTGCCGGGAATCGCTCATTTCCGCTGGCAACACGTGCCGGCATCGGGAGCTTTATGACCGTAAGGGGTCTTCCATCCTGATCGGTGGATTTTTTCAGGATCTCGTAATTTTCATGCAGGGCCGGGTAATTTTCATCCGCTGTGTCGCTCTCATATGCACAAACGACTGTCGACGGGGCGACGAAACGGGCGATATCATCGATATGGCCATCGGTATCGTCCCCGACAATGCCCTCATTCAGCCAGATAATCTTCACGAGCCCGAGATATTCTTTTAACAATTCCTCAATCTCTTCGGGAGAGAGAGACGGGTTCCGGTTCGTGTTGAGGAGACATGACCGGGTAGTCATCACCGTGCCACGGCCGTTCACATCCACAGATCCACCCTCAAGCACGATCCCCGGGACAAACAGGGGCAGTTCAAGCCGCCGGTTCATAACGTCAGGGATCTTCCCGTCCCGCAGCTGGTCTTCATATTTCCCGCCCCACGCATTGAAGTTCCAGCGTACCATCGCAATCCTCTTCAATGCACGGTTGATTACAAATGTCGGGCCATAATCCCTGATCCAGACATCCGAGAACTCCGTTGTGTGGAGAATAACCCGTGAGAGATCGACACCGTCTTCACGAAGCCTCGCGCGTATCTTGCGGTGTGCAACTGCACTGGGGACGAACAGTTCCACCCGTTCAGAAGTGTGGATTGCCCGTATAAACTCATAAAATGCATTTTCAACGGCAGGAAGCCGCGGGAAGGTATTTTTGTTATGAGGCCATGAAAGCCAGACGCATTCGTGCGGTTCCCATTCCGCCGGCATATGGAACCCACGGTTCCGGGGTGTATCTCCCTGACGAATGTCGGGAAACGTAACGTCTTCGCCAGAGAATACGGTGCAGACAGCCCCATAGGTATCGGGACGACGGTTCCGGAAAAAACCCCATGATTCACGAACTGAGGTGTTCATGGATACATCAAGAGGAGCGATGATTGTCTCTTCTGCGTCATTGCTTTGGACGATTATCTTGCCAAATGCGTCGCAGATAAATGAGCCCCCGAAGAAATGGATATCAGCTTCCTGTCCAACCCGGTTAACCGCTGCAACATGAACACTGTTGGCTACTGCATGGCCTCTCTGGATCAAAGCCCAGGCTTCATGCCAGTCACCTTCAACCGGTTCTTCCCGTGAAGGGTGCCCTATTGCAGTCGGGTAAAAAATGATCTCGGCGCCATCGAGGGCAACACTCCGTGCTGCCTCCGGGAACCACTGGTCATAACAGATAAGGACCGCAATGCGCCCGTACCTGGTTGAATGAACCTGATACCGATCACCAGGATAAAAGTACCCTTTTTCAAAAAATCCGGGATCCTGGGGTATATGGACTTTGTGATACGGTGTGTGGAGAGTACCGTCAGCATCGATAATAACCGCCGAGTTATAGAACCTGCCATCGGCTGCTTTCTCAAAGAGAGGGACAATAATCACCACCTGGTACTGGCGCGCAATCTCAGAAAATGCACGGGTGGAGACTCCCGGAATCGTTTCTGCGAAGTGAGAGGCATCAACACCGATTCCCTGTGCGAAATAGCGGGTCCGGTAGAGTTCAGGCAGGCATATGATTTGCGATCCATTTTTTGCCGCCTGTTCTACATTGGCTAACGCTTTTTTAAAATTCTCTTCGGAATTTGGTCCTGCGGCCATCTGTATAAGGCCCACCATTACTTTTTTTTGCTGCATACGCCTCGTGATATACGAGTTTTTTTTACTATGATAATATGCTATCCAACCGGATTTGGTACCAGTTGTCATTGACAAAACTATAATCAGGTCTATGTTACGGGGACAATTTTACAAAATAACCTCAGTTACCCATGGGTGAGCGGCATAATTGCATCCCGCACTTCTCCAGCCAGAAAAGCCGGACAACTGCACATGAAAGGCTGATTAATCCTGCAGGTATGTATTTTTTTCTGTCCAGGTTTAAAATGGAAAATATACAAAACAAAAAGAAAAATAAATTCAACAAAAAGGAAAATATATATTCTAAAATGTTAATTATAATTTACATTAAGATTGGGAAGTCGGACATTATGGATCGAATTGAATATAAAAAACTCACCCACCCGGAACGCAGTACCGGGTGGCAGGGAGGGCAGACGCTCGTCTCCCTCACTGCGGGTGCCTGTCTGCTCGCACTTGTCA